>NZ_CP006992.1:0-300000 GCF_001542815.1 Methylobacterium sp. AMS5 | reverse complement strand
TCGATCTGCCGCCGGGTCTTCCGGCAGGGGCGCTGCAGGAGGCGTCGAACTTCCTCAACGCCCGCCTGCGCGGCCGCACCCTCGACACCCTGCGTGCCGATATCGAGAACGGCCGCAAGGAGATGAAGCAGGAGCTCGACGCTCTGACCGAGCGTCTGGTCGATGCCGGGCTCGCCACCACGGTCGGCCCGTCCGAGGCGCGCCAGCTCATCGTGCGGGGACAGGCCAATCTTCTGGACGACCTGCGCGCCGCCGAAGACTTGGAGCGCATCCGCCTGCTGTTCAACGATCTCGAGACGCAGAAGGATGTGATCGAGCTGCTGGCGCGGGCCGAGCAGGGCGACGGTGTGCGCATCTTCATCGGCTCGGAGAACAAGCTGTTCTCGCTCTCCGGCTCCTCGATGATCGCCGCCCCCTTCCGCGACAGCGCGCAGAAGATCGTCGGTGTCGTCGGCGTGATCGGCCCGACGCGGCTCAACTATTCCCGCATCGTGCCGATGGTGGACTACACCGCCCGCGTGGTCTCGGGGTTGCTCGACCGGTCACGGTAGGGCGTCGCTTCGGCCGTTCCCGAGTATCACGCGCAAGCGAATTGCGATGAGGCGATCACCGGTTCGTCGAAAGAATGCGCCTCAGACAAAGACCGGGAGATGCCGGCCTGATGCCATCGGGCCGGACGCGGCTCGAGCGGCGGCGCAGGGGGATTCGAAAGCAGGAAGCGGGATGCGCGGCGTCGGGATGGGGCCGTAGGCACGGGCTCGGACTTGCCGGAGCCTCCTCATGCCAACCGTCGTCAACCACACCATGTCGCCGTTCGAATGGGCGATGCTGCTTGGACTGTCCGTACTCTGGGGCGGATCGTTCTTTTTCGCGGGCGTGGCTTTGTCCGCGCTGCCGCCTCTGACGCTCGTCGTCCTGCGCGTTGGATTGGCCGCGCTGATCCTCAATGCCGCCCTGCCTCTGGCCGGTATCCGCCTCCCCCGCGGCCGAGACGTTTGGGTTGCCTTTTTCGGGATGGGACTCCTCAACAACGTCATGCCCTTCTGTCTCATCGTCTGGGGGCAGACCCAGATCGCCTCGGGGCTCGCGGCCATCCTCAACGCCACGACACCGCTCTTCACCGTCGTCGTCGCCCACCTGCTGACGTCCGACGAGCGGATGACCGGGAACAGGCTGGCGGGGGCGCTCACCGGCCTCCTGGGTGTGGCCGTCATGATCGGCGCCGCGGCATTCGCCGACGAAGGACGCCCTCTCCTGGCGCAGCTCGCGGTGCTCGGCGCCGCCCTGTCCTACGCCCTGGCCGGCGTCTTCGGACGGCGCTTCCAGCGCATGGGCGTCCCGCCGCTCGCGACGGCGACCGGCCAGGTGACAGCGTCCACGCTCCTGCTTCTGCCCGTTGCGCTGCTCGCGGACCGGCCGTGGACGCTGCCGATGCCGGGCGCAACGGTCTGGGGTGCGGTGCTCGGGATCGCGGCGCTCTCCACCGCGCTCGCCTACCTGCTCTACTTTCGCCTGCTGGCGACGGCCGGGGCGACCAATCTCCTGCTCGTCACCTTCTTGATCCCGGTGACAGCCATCCTCCTCGGCACGCTGGTGCTGGGCGAGTCCCTGGAGGTTCGTCACATCATCGGCATGGCCCTCATCGGGGGCGGTCTCGCGGCCATCGACGGACGGGTTCTCAAGCGCGTGAGGCGACGGCCCATCGAAGAGCCCGGACTCTATCAGGGCCGGGATATCTGAGCGGTCGGAGACGAACCCGAGGTGTTCCGTCGCCGGCGGCGGCGCATCCGCTCGGAAAGGGCGCGACGGTGTCGAAGCGCGGCCGTCTGCCCGCCCGGCCTATCCCGCGCCAGCCCATCGCAGGGGCGGATGCGGGGAGGGGGTCAGCCGTGATGGGCGGCCGGGGCGGGTGGTGCGTCCCCGGCCTCGTCGCGCGGGCCGACAAAGCGGCCGAGCCCGCGGCCGATCAGGCTGCCGAGGCTGTCCATCAGCAGGAACACCGCGGGGACGAAGACCAGCGAGAGCAGGGTCGAGACGATGAGGCCGGCGATCACCGCCACCGCCATCGGCGCGCGAAACTCGCCGCCGATCCCGAGCGCGAGTGCCGACGGCACCATGCCGGCGGCCATGGCGATGGTGGTCATCACGATGGGGCGCGCCCGCTTGCGGCCGGCATCGACGATGGCGGTGACGCGATCGACGCCCGAGCGCATTTCCTCGACGGCGAAGTCTACGAGCATGATCGCGTTCTTCGTCACCAAGCCCATCAGCATCAGGATGCCGATGACGACCGGCATCGAGATCGGCATGTGGCAGATCAGCAGGCCGAGGATGGCGCCGCCGATGGAGAGCGGGAGCGAGAACAGGATCGTCAGCGGCTGGAGGAACGAGCCGAACAGCAGCACCAGAACCGCGTAGACCATCATGATGCCGGCGCCCATCGCCATGAGGAAGCCGGAGAAGACCTCCTGCATGATCTCGGCGTCACCGGTCTGGCGGATGGTCACGCCCGGCGGCAGGTTTTTCGCCGTCGGCGTGGCGAGCGCCTGCTCGATTAGCGAGCCCAGCGCGTCCGAACCCTCCATATTGGCCTCCACCGCGACGCGCACCACGCGGTCGTAGCGCTCGATGGCACCGGGGCCCTGGTCGAGTTCGATGTCGGCCACCGCGGCGAGCGGGACCGCGGTACCGTTCTTGGCCGGAACTTTCAGGTTCTCCAGCCGCGAGACCGCGCCGCGGGCGCTCTCCGGCAGCTGGACGCGGATCGGAACCTGACGGTCCTTGGCGTTGAACTTGGCGAGGTTGATGCCGATGTCGCCGATGGTACCGACCCGCACCGTCTCCGCGATCACGTCGGTGGAGACGCCGAGATCGGCCGCCGCGCCGGGCTTGGGGCGGATGCGCACCTCGGTGCGGTTCAGGGGCGCCGTGGACATCACCGAGACGAGGTGCGGGATCGCGGCCATGTCGCGCTGGAGCCGGGCGGCGACTTCGGTCACCACCTCGACGTCCGGGCCGCCGACCACGAGGGCGAGATCGCGCTGGCCGTTCTCGCGCAGGTTCCAGGAGCGGATGTCGGGCTCCTGCGCCAGCAGAGCGGCGATCTCGGTCTCGATCGTCCATTGCCGCTTGGCGCGCTGGCTCTTGGGGCTGAGATTGACGATCAGGGTCGCAAGACGCGTCTCCTTCTTGCCGCCGGCCTGACGGCCGCCATCCACGAAGACGGAGGTCACCTCAGGCAGCGTGCGGATGCGCTCGACCACACGGTCGGCGACGGCGATGGTGTCGGGGAGCCGCGCGCCTGGCGCCAGCTCGATCATGAACAGGGTGCGGGCGTTGTCCTGCTTCGGGATGAAGCCCGAGGGCAGGAGCCGGGTCGAGGCGAGCGAGCCGGCAAACAGCGCGAGCCCGACGAACAGGGTGATCCACTTGTGGCGCACCGACCAGCCGACGAGGCGGGTATAGGCGCGCATCACCGGCCCCTCCCGCTCCTCGGCGTGGCCGTGGTCGCGCAGGAAGTAGGCCGCGAGCAGGGGCGTGATCAGCCGAGCCACCAGCAGGGACATGAACACCGAGACGGCGATGGTGAGCCCGAACTGGATGAAATAGCGGCCGGCGATGCCGCCCATGAAGGAGACGGGGGCAAAGACGGCGATCAGCGTCGCGGTGATGGCGATCACCGCAAGCCCGATCTCGTCGGCCCCCTCGATCGAGGCGCGGTAGGGCGACTTGCCCATCCGCATGTGGCGCACGACGTTCTCGATCTCGACGATGGCGTCGTCCACGAGGATGCCGGTCACTAGGGTGATCGCGAGCAGGCTGATGCCGTTGAGCGTGAAGCCCAGTGCGTCCATCGCCCAGAAGGTCGGCAGCACCGAGAGCGGCAGCGCCACCGCCGCGATCAGCGTGGCGCGCCAGTCGCGCAGGAACAGGAACACCACGAGGACGGCGAGCGCGGCGCCCTCGATCAGCGTGTGCATGGCCGAATCGTAGCTGCCGATCGTCGCCGCGACCGAGGAGTCGATGGTCTCGAAGCGGATCTCGGGATAACCCCGGCTGAACTCGGCGATCTTCTTCTCGACGCCCGCGGCGACTTCGGCATCGCTGGCGCCCGAGCCGCGCGAGACCGAGAAGGCGACGACCGGCTCGCCGTTGAAGCGGGCGAAGGTGCGCGGTTCCTCGATTGCGTCCTCGACGGTGGCGAGGTCATCGAGGCGCACCTTGCGGCCGCCGGGCAGGACGATCGAGGTGGCCTTGAGGTCGCGGATGGTACGGGAAGCGGCCAGCGTGCGGATCGACTGCTCCCGCCCGCCGACCTCGCCGCGCCCGCCCGCCATGTCGGCGGAGGTGACGCGCACCTGCCGGTTCACGTCCGCGGCGGTGATGCCGAGCGCCAGCAACCGGTCGGGCAGGGGGGTGATGCGGATCTCGCGGGCGACGCCGCCCACGCGCTCGACGCCGCCGACGCCTTTCACGCCCTGGAGCGTGCGGGCGACGTTGTCCTCCACGAACCACGACAGTTCCGCCGGCGTCATCGCGGGCGAGGTCACGCCGTAGATCAGGATCGGCAGGCCGGTGATCTCGACGCGCTGGATCACCGGCTCGTCGATGGTGCGCGGCAGGTTGATGCGGATCTTCGAGATCGCATCCTTGACGTCGTTGACGGCCCGGTCGGTGTTCACTTCGAGGCGGAACTCGACGGTGGTGACGGACGAGCCTTCCGTGATCGCCGAGGTGACGTGCTTGACGCCGCGCACGCCCGCGATCGAGTCCTCGACCCATTTCGTGACCTGGGTCTGCAACTCGGCCGGCGCCGAGCCGGCCTGCGTGATCATCACCGAGACGATGGGCACGTCCACGTTCGGCATGCGGGTGACGGGCAGCCCCCGGAAGCTGACGAGGCCGAGCACCATCAGCACGAGGAACAGGACGAGCGGCGCGATCGGATTCCGGATCGCCCAGGCGGAGATGTTCAGGCGCATCGGGGCAACCCGTCAGAAGGAATGTCGATGGGGCCGAGGCTTAGAGTGCCTCAGCGCGAGCCGGCGTCGGCGGTGGCCTGCGGCGAGGGGGCTGCGGAGATTGCGGCCGGTATCTGGCCCTCCCGCGCGAGCGGAACCGGACGGACGCGGTCGCCGTCCCGCAGGAAGCTGCCGGCGCGGGCCACGACCCGTTCGCCTTCGGAGAGGCCGGAGCGGATCTCGATGTCGTCTTCGTCGGACAGGCCGGTGCGGACCTCGCGGGACTCGACCTTGTCCTCCGCGACGACGAGGACGGAGCTGCGCTTGCCGCCGCCGTAGAGGACGGAGGCCTGGGGCACCGTGACGCCGCGGGTGCGGGCGAGTTCAACGGCGCCGCGGGCGAAGGTGCCGATGCGCAGGCGCGGATCGGGATCGAGGCGGACGCGGACCTTGCCCAGCCGGCTCGCCTTGTCGACCTCCGGATAGACCGCACGGACGGTGCCCGTGACGCGCTCGCCCTCGCCGATCTCGATGAAGGCGGGAGCTCCCTCGCGCAGCAGCGGAAGCTTGGTCTCGATGACCTCGGCCTCCAGCTCGATCTCGCCACGGGCGATCAGCCGGAACAGCGGCTCGGCCGATGAGGACGTGGCCATTCCGACCCGCGCCGTGCGGCGGCTGACGATGCCGGCTTCCGGCGCGCGGATCTCGGTGCGGGCGAGGCGCAGTTCGAGTTCGTCGCGCACGGCCTTGGCCTGCGCCAGCTCCGCCTTGGCCATCGCCAAGCCGTTGCGGGCGAAGGCGAGCTTACCCTCCGTCTGCCGCAGGGCGGCGGTGCGGTTCTCCATGACGGCGGCGGTGGTGATGCCGGTCTGGATCAGTTGCTTGGCGCGATCATGGGCCAGCCGCGCTTCGAGTTCGGCGGCCTCGGCCTGTTCGATGTTGCTCTGCGCCTGGAGCACGGCGGCGCTCACCTTGTCGATCAGCGCGTTCTGCTGGGTGAGCTGGCGGTCGATCAGGTCGCGGTTGAGGCGGGCGAGCACCTGCCCCTTCTCGACGCGCATGCCCTCCTCGGTCAGAAGCTCGACGAGACGGTAGCCGTCGATCTCGGGCGTCACGAGAATCTCGTCGCGCGGGACCAGCGTCCCGGTCACGACGACCCGTTCCACGATCTCCTGACGCGCGGCCTCGACCACGCTGACGGCTGGAGCCGGGGCCGTCTTCGCCGGGGGCGGGGCGGTCTCGGCCCGGGCCGGAGCGAAGCCCGCGGCGGCGAGCAGGAAGGCGGGGACGGCGAGGGCCCGGACGCTTTTCATCGGCCGGTCTCCAGATCGAGGTGGGAAAGGGGGAACGGACCGGACAGTCCGGCATCGATCACGGCCTGAAGCTGCGCCACGGCCGGGCCGGCATCGTAATCGTCACTCAGCGCACGGCTCACGATGATGCCCTTCATCAGCGGGGCGACCGCATCGAACAGGGCGGCCGAATCGCAATCGGGCGAAGTCTTGATCGCGTCGAACATCGTGATGAGCCAGGTCCGGCCTTCTTCGTCGCTGCACGCGACCATGGCGCCGATGGCCGGATTGCGGCTCGACTCCGCCCAGACGTCGAGACGTAGGATCGCTGCCCCGCGGGTGAGGTCGAGGAAGAAGCGGGCGAGCACGCCCATCAGCGCGGTGCGCTTGTCGCCGGCCCGCTCCAGCGACTCGACGAGGACGACACCGCGTTCGCGGTCGCGCTCGGCCAGACCGAGGACGACGGCCTCCTTGGAATCGAAGTAACGGTAGATGTTGCCTGGGCTCATCGAGGCCTCGCGGGCAAGATCCTGCATCGTGGTGCGGTGGAAGCCGTTGCGGGCGAAGCAGGCCTCCGCCGCGTCGAGGATATGCTCGCGCCGCGCCGCCTGTCCGCTCCGGGCGTCGATAACAGCGCCGGCCACAGCACTCATGACGTGGTTCCGACGGTGTCCGTGGCGGCGGTGCGGCCCGGCTCGCTGAGGAACTGAACGGCGGCGCAGGAGCGCGGCTGAAGGTCGAGATCGGCACAGAGGCGGGCCTGCCAGCCATCCGGCCCGGCACCGGTCCAGCCCAGCAGCGCAAACCAACCGAACGCGACGACGGCGCAGACGAGCAGGTTCGCCGGGGTGCAGACCGCCTTGACCAACCGCGCCGGGCTGAAGCCCTCCTGCGCGGGGGCGAGATCGGCACCGAGCCCGGCGGCCTGAGGGTAGGACGCCCGGTCACCGACAATCATGCTCATGGCCCAACTCCTACGCTGCCTCGAGCTTGATAGTGAACGTTCATTCTCGTGTCAATGAACGTTCATTCTCATTGCCGGGGAGTCGCGCTTCGCTCCACAGGTGAGGCGTCGGCGCCACGCCGAGAGAACCTTATCGCCGCGTTAACGAACCGGTTACCACGCAGGAATAGCGCAACGGGCAAGACCCGTGGGGCTCTGCACACGGTCGGCACTGCTTTCGCGGCGGACCGCACGGACCGCGAAGGAAGTCCGGAGAACAACGTCAACAGAACGCCCGTCGCAGCGAATAACGAACGCGTCGTTCGAGACCCTCATCATGTCCCCCTCAGATCTCGCCCCCCTCGCGTGGAATGCCGCGCGTGAACACCTCGACCTGTTTGGAAGCCTGGGGCTCTGCCTGGGTTTTGCCGGCGGAATGATGCCGCGGCGAAGTTTGATCCTCTTCACCTCGGCGGCTTGCTCAGCCTGCTTCGCGCTGCATTTCCTACGGCTCGGCGCCCAAACCGGCACTGCGATGTGCCTCGTCTCGGTCATGCAGAGCGTGGTGGCGGCCCGGTGGATCGGGCCCGATTCCCGCGCGACCTGGGTCGCCCCGTTGTTCCTGGCAAGCAGCCTCGTCGCGCTGGGTCTCACGCTCGCCACCTGGAACGGATGGCCGTCGGCCTGCGCCGGGCTCGGCTCGCTGCTGGCGACGACGGCCCGCCTGCAGGGAAAATCACAGGCGATGCGCCGCTTCTTCCTCGGCGCGTCCTCGTGCTGGGCGATCCACAACACGCTGGTCGGCTCGGTCTTCGGCCTGACCTGCGATCTGCTTACACTGACGGCGCTGATCATCGCACTGGTGCGGGGCGGTGCGGAGAGGCCGGCACCCGCCGCCAACCCGGTGGCACCGCTGCAGGGTGCCGCCTAACCGGAGGTGGAGCCCGACGGCTCCGCCCCCTGTTTCTTACGGCTGGAAGAACTTGAGATCCAACGCCGCGAGCGCGAGCAGGGGCGGGGGGAGAACGACGCCGGCCACGCGCATGGACCGGGCGGCTTCGCGGCAGGCGGCGAGATCGTTGGCGCCGGCCGCGGCTTCGAGTTTCTCCACCGTGGCGGGGTCCGGCTTCGGGGCCGGCGCGGGCGCCGCCGGGGGAGGGGGATTCTTCGCCGCCGCGTTCGCCTTGGCGTTCGGGTTGTCCGCCGGATTGCCGGTCGCGCGGCTTGGTGCGGTCTCGTTGACGGCGCCGCTGAGGCCCGACGTCTTCTGAGGCTCACCGCCATCCGCCGGCTTTCCGCCCTCGGTCTTGCCGGAGGGGTTCGAGACGGCGGTGGCCTGCTGCGGAGGCGTCGCCGCGGCCTTGTTGGCCGGCTCCGGCTGCTTCACGAACGTGACCAGTTCCTGGCAGAGATTGGCCGGCTTGCCCGAAGCCTGCTGCGCAGCGGGCGCGCTCGGGCTTGCATCCTGGGCCATGGCGCTGCCCGCGAAAAGCGCGCAGGCCGCGAGGCCGCCGGCGAGGTGCCGGATGATCGGCGAAGGCTTCATCGGGCTCACTCCCCCATCCTCGTTATCAGGTTTCTCGAGTTCGCTCAGGAGCGCTTCGGGTTCGAGGCCTCACCCTCGGCCTTGCCGTGGGGCTCGCCGTTGTACTCGTCCGGCTTCGGATCGCCGTTCCAGCGGGGACCGACGAGGTTGGTGCCGGGCTCCGACACCCGCGCCCCGGAGGTCGCGAAGGCCTGATAGGCGAACTTCTGGTTGCTCGTGAGCGCGAACATCGCCAGCACCCCGAGGGCGATGGCGGCCATCACGGCGGCGAGGAAGGCTTTCATGGTCGTGTCTTCCCTGGAGGCCTCGGGCCTCGGTCAGCGCAGGTGGTCTTGCCCTTGGACGGGGGACCGGCCTGCGCCGCCGGTCTCCCCTCTCATCACTCCGCGGGGGCGGGATGCCCTTTGAGCTGTGGGCCGCTGCCGGTGCGCGCCTGCTCCTGCTCGACCCAGAGGTCGTGGTGCGCGCGCGCCCAGGCGAGATCGACCTTGCCGCTGCCCATGGCGTCGTAGGCGCCCTCCATGCCCAGCGTGCCGATATAGATGTGGGCGAGGATGCCCGCGATGAAGACGATGCCGATCACCGAGTGGATCACCTGCATCACCTGCATGCCGTTGATGTCGGTGAGCGCGAACGGGAACAGCATCATCAGGCCGGTGGCGGCCATGGCGGCGCCGAATCCGGCGACCATCCAAAACACACCCTTCTGGCCGGCATTGAAGCGGGCGGCATGGGGATGGCCCTTGCCGATGAAGCCGCCGCCGGCCTTGATCCAGGCCCAATCGACCTTGTTCGGGATATTGTCCCGGATCCAGAGGACGAACATGAAGGCCACGCCGAGCATGAACGGCCATGCGAGGTAGACGTGGCTGTACTTCGCCCATTGCGCGATCGCGCCGAACGCCTCCGGCCCGATCAGCGGCATCAGCAGCCGCTTGCCGAAAATGTAGTTCAGGCCCGACAGCGACAGGATGATGAAGCATACCGCCGTCATCCAGTGCGTGAAGCGCTCGAAGGCGTTGAAGCGCAGGATCTTCTTTCCCGATTCCTGGCTGTGGTCCATCATGATCCGGCCGCGGAACAGGAAGAACGCAGCCAGCGCGGCGAGCATGCCGAGGATGGTCAGCGCACCGATCCACGGCAGCCAGCGCTCGCGGAAGTTCTGATACTCGCGACCCTGCGGCTGGATCAGGTTGGCCGACTTGCCGTCGGGGATCGAGACCCGGCCGCGGATCTTGGATTCCTGCTTGAACAGGAATTCCTCGTTGACCGAATCCGCGGTGGGCCGGGCACCCATCGGGTTCTGGCCGTCGGCCTGGATCGGGTTCTGCGCGAAGGCAGGCGCAAGCGCCGCCGGGCCCGCGACGAGCATCGCTGCCAGGATGAGAGTGTTGAGGAAGGTCACTGCCCGCCGCATCGGCGTTCCTTTCCGTATCCTTGTCGAGACGCCGCCGAGCCTGCGCACGCCGTTTGCGTCCCACCCGACCCCCCTCATCCAGAGGTGCCGCGCTGCGGCCTCGGAGGAGGTCGGGGGTGGGACAACGGTTCGAGGGCGATGCCCTCGAACCGAGCGTTAGATCGCGACGGTCTCGCGGTAGGCCGTCTTCCAGCCCCAGGCGCCGGAGCCGTAACCGCGTTTGATCACCCGCTGCTTGTAGATCTCGGCGATCATCTCGCCGTCGCCCGCGAGCAGCGCCTTGGTCGAGCACATTTCGGCGCAGAGCGGCAGCTTGCCTTCGGCCAGGCGGTTCGAGCCGTACTTCTCGTACTCGGCGGTCGAGAAGTCGGGCTCGGGGCCGCCCGAGCAGTAGGTGCACTTGTCCATCTTGCCGCGCGAACCGAAATTCCCGACCCGCGGGTACTGGGGCGCGCCGAAGGGGCAGGCGTAGAAGCAGTAGCCGCAGCCGATGCAGATGTCCTTGGAGTGCAGCACCACGGCATCGGCCGTGGTGTAGAAGCAGTTCACCGGGCACACCGCCGCGCAGGGCGCGTCGGTGCAGTGCATGCAGGCCATCGAGACCGAGCGCTCGCCGGGCTTGCCGTCGTTGAGGGTGACGACGCGGCGGCGGTTGATGCCCCACGGCACCTCGTGCTCGTTCTTGCAGGCCGTGACACAGGCGTTGCATTCGATGCAGCGGTCCGCGTCGCAGAGGAACTTCATCCGGGCCATGGTTCAGGTCGCTCCTCTTACGCCGCTGCGATCTGGCACAGGGTGCACTTCGTTTCCTGCATGCCCGTCACAGGATCGAAGCCGTAGGTCGTTACGGTGTTCACGCTCTCGCCGAGCACCACCGGGTCGGTGCCCTTCGGGTAGAAGTCGCGCATGTCCTTGCCCTGGTACCAACCGGAGAAGTGGAAGGGCATGAACGCCACGCCCTTGCCGACGCGGTCGGTCACCAGCGCCTTGACCTTTGTCTTGGCGTTGTTCTCGGCACCCGAGACCCAGACCCACTGACCATCCTTGATGCCGCGGGCGGCGGCATCGCCGGTGTTGATCTCGACGAACATGTCCTGCTGCAGCTCGGCGAGCCACGGGTTCGAGCGGGTCTCCTCGCCGCCGCCCTCGTATTCCACGAGTCGACCCGACGTGAGGATGATCGGGAAGTCCTTGGCGACGCCGCGGTCCACCACCGACTTCTGTACCGAGAAGCCGATATTCGGCATGCGCAATTGCCGCTCGTCGGGCCGGGTCGGGTACTTCGCCACGAGTTCGGGGCGGGGCGAGTAGACCGGCTCGCGGTGCACCGGCACCGGGTCGGGCAGGTTCCAGGCATTGGCCCGGGCCTTGCCGTTGCCGAAGGGCGCGACGCCGTGGTCGAGACAGACGCGCTGGATGCCGCCCGAGAGGTCGGTCGCCCAGCTCACGGTGTCCGGCTTCTCACCGCCGATCTTGAGAATGGTGGCGAGTTCGTCCGGGGTCAGGTCCTTGTCCCAGCCGAGCTTCTTGAACACCCCGAAGGTGAATTCCGGGTAGCCGTCGGTCAGGTCCGAGCCCTTCGAGAAGGAGTTCTCGGCGAGCAGGGTCTGGCCGTTGCGCTCGGTGCCGAACCGCGCGCGGAAGCCGCCGCCGCCGTCCTTCACGTGGAGGTTGGTGTTGTAGAGGATCGCCGAGCCGGGATGGCGCAGCTCCGGCTTGCCCCAGCATGGCCAGGGCAGGCCGTAATAATCGCCGCCGACCTCCGGATCGTCCTTCGGGGCGCGCAGCGTCACGAGGTCGAACTTGTGCTGATTGCGCATATGCGCCTTCAGCCGCTCCGGCGATTGGCCGCAATAGCCGGTGGACCAGCCGCCGCGGTTGATCTCCCGCAGGATGTCTTCCGCTTCCGGGGCGCCGTTGACGATCTTGATGGTCTTGCAGAGCTTGTCGGCGAAGCCGAGCTTCTGTGCGAGGCGGTAGAGGACCTCGTAGTCGCTCTTCGACTCGAAGGCCGGCTTCACGATCTGCTCGCCCCACTGGATCGAGCGGTTCGAGGCCGTGCGCGAGCCGTCCATCTCCAGCGAGGTGCAGATCGGCAAGAGGTAGGTGTTGTCCTGCCGGGCATCGAGCGCCGCGAAGGTGGTCGGATGCGGATCGGCGACGACCAGCAGCTCGAGCTTGTTCATGCCGTCGATGGCTTCGGGCATGCGGGTGACGGTGTTGCCGCCGTGGCCGAACACCATGAACGCCTTGATCGGGCTGCGCTGGTCGATCTGCTCGGGCGGCAGGTTCACGGCATCGAACCACCGGGTCGAGGTGATGCCGGGCGCCTCCATGTTTTCCTTGCGGGTGCGCGCCTTGCGGCCGTCCTTCGCCGGAACCTCATCGAAGCGCGATTGCAGCCACTCGTACTCCACGTCCCAGACGCGGGCCCAATGGCGCCAGCCGCCCTCGACGAGGCCGTAATAGAGCGGCAGCGACGTCACATCGAGGCCGAGATCGGTCGCGCCCTGCACGTTGGTGTGGCCGCGGAAGATGTTGGCGCCGGTGCCCGGCTTGCCGACATTGCCGGTGGCCAGGCAAAGGATGCACAGCGCGCGCACGTTGGCGGTGCCGACCGTGTGCTGGGTCGCGCCCATGCACCAGATCAGGGTCGCCGGCTTTTCCTTGGCGAACTTTTCCGCCACCCGGCGGAGCTGCTCGCCCGGCACGCCGGAGACGCGTTCGACCTCGTCGGGCGTCCACTTGGCGACTTCCTTGCGCACGTCGTCCATCGCGTAGACGCGCTGGGCGATGAACTCCTTGTCCTCCCAGCCATTCTGGAAGATGTGCCAGAGGATGCCCCAGACCACCGGGATGTCGGTGCCGGAGCGGATCCGCACATACTCGGTGGCGTGCGCCGCGGTGCGGGTGAAGCGCGGATCGATGACGATCATGTTCGCGCGGTTGATCTCCTTGCCCGACAGCACGTGCTGCATGGAGATCGGGTGCGCCTCGGCCGGGTTGCCGCCGAGGATGATCATCGTCTTGGCGTTGCGGATGTCGTTGTAGGAATTGGTCTGGGCGCCGTAGCCCCAGGTGTTGGCCACGCCCGCCACCGTCGTCGAGTGGCAGATGCGCGCCTGATGGTCGATCGAGTTCGTGCCCCACAAGGCCGCGAACTTGCGCATCAGGTAGGCGGCCTCGTTGGTGAACTTGGCCGAACCCAGCCAGTAGACCGAATCCGCGCCGTTCTTCTCACGGATCTGGATCAGCTTGTCGCCGATCTCTTCGTAGGCCTGATCCCACGAGATCCGCTTCCACTGCCCGCCTTCGAGCTTCATCGGGTACTTGAGGCGGCGGTCGGACGAGACCAGCTCACGGATCGCCGCGCCCTTGGCGCAGTGCGTGCCGCGGTTGATCGGGCTGGCATAGGACGGCTCCTGGCCGACCCAGACGCCGTTCACGACCTCGGCTGTCACCGTGCAGCCGACCGAGCAGTGGGTGCAGACGTTCTTCTTGATGACCGTGTCCGGCCCGACGGCGGACGAGCCGGCGGCCTGCGCCTTGCGCACCGAGCCGAGCTGGATCGTGCCGGCCGCGGCGAGCGCGCCGGCGGTCAGCCCGGACTTACGGAGGAAGGCACGGCGGTCGAGCACGCCCGCGGCGAGGCCGGCGGCGACGGCTTGGTGCTTGGTGCGAGCAGCGTCGCCGCTCTTGCGCTTGATCAGCATGGCAGCCTCACTTCGGACCGGTCGAGGCCGGATCGGTGTTCTTCTTGAGCGTCTCGTAGCCGTTGGTCCGGTAGAACGCCTTCACGTGGTCGCTCTCCCGGTAACGGGCCTTGGTCTCGTCGTTGCCGGGATCGTAGGCCTGGGCCTCGGTCGCCCCCATCGGCGAGGCGACGGCGGCCGCGGCGGCCACTGTGCTGCCGCCGAGCGCCCGAAAGAACTGGCGACGACCGAGCGTCTTCGGATCCTGTCGCATCACCCTCATCTCCTTCGGCGGCTGCCTGCTTTGGGACAACACGCCTCGATTCCATTTGTCACGACGGAGCGGCCCTTCAGCCTTCCATGGCGAAGGCTTCCGCCTCGATCTCGATGAAGGCGCGTCCGAGTCCCCCGACCGCGCGGTAGAACCGGCCCGCCTTCGCCGTTTCCAGATCCGCGAAGAAACGGTCCGCCCAGGGTTCGACGTGCCGGGCGAAGAAGCGCGCCTGCATGCCGGGCTCCGCCTCGAACCGCCCGGCCGCGAGTCCGGCCATCACCTCCAGAAGGATCGCGAGATGATCCTCCGGCTCGCTCATCGACTCGTCCCGCTCGATGCCGAGCGCGGCGAAATCTTCGCGCACGCGGGCGAGCGGACGCTCGTTGAGGAAGCCGGTGAGGTAGTAGGAGGCGTAAGGCAGAAGCTCGCCGCGGCCGACGCCGATGAACAGCGCGAAGAACTCGCGCTCGACGGCCTCCGTGTCGGTCTCGTCCGCCGCACGGCGCAGGGCCGCGACCTGCCGGCCCAGAACCCCGTCGCCCTCCTTCAAGGCGGCAAGCGCCGCGAGCAGCGTCGAACCCGGTGCACGGCCAAGCAGCGCAGCCAAGAGATCGTATTGCTGTGCGCGCAGGAGGTCGATGTCGTCCGGAACGCCGACGACTCCAGACACCTCATCTCCCGGAAGTGCCATCACCGACGCGACCGAACCCATCGTTTCCCTCGGGCCCATCTGGAGGACCGCTTGTTTGGACCGATAATAAAAAGCGTTTGGCTTCGCCGCAATCGAAATGCGCGTGAATTACGAGGGCATCGCCCCACCATGGCGCCGCAGGCGAGGCCGGGGGAGGGCGGGTTGTACGACTTCAGGGGCCTCTATGGCGGCAATCGCGACCGGAGCGTGCAGGTCCGGCATCGGGAGCGGATCACCGTCGGTTGCAGGGTCGGTCTCGGGTTCTGGAGGCGCCGGGTCAGAGATCTCCGCGGCCCTCTCCGATGACGCCGTCGGAGCGTCCTGCCGCTCAGTATCCGGTTCCTCCTCCGCCGCGACGGGGACACCGTCGATGATCCGCTTCAGCATCGCCTTCACGTCGTCGGTCGGCAGGAGCGGGCCCATGCCCGGCACGCCGCCCGGCGTGTTCCAGTCATAGGCGTATTCCCGCGCCTCGCTGACGAAATCGCGGATCGCCGGGTCGAGCGACCACATCCGCCGCAGGGCCGCGTTGCGCAGAGCCGTCGGCACGCCGGCCTGGAGGAAGGCGGTGAGATCGGTCTCCGGCGTCAGGGCGTCGAGGGAGGGGAGCCGCGCCAAAAGATCGTCCGTCCCCGCCTCCGGTTCGTCGCCGGCAAGGGCGAGAGGCTGCGGCGCGGATGATTCCTCGCCGTTAGGCGCCTCCGCCCTGAGAGCGACCTCTGCCTCGGGCCGATCCGTGATCGCGGGCGCAACGGTTCGCTCGGTGGCGCGCACGGCCTCCTTGCGGCGGGCCCAGCGAGAGAGGAAGCTGCCGCTCATTCCGGCTTCCCCTGCCTGCCCGGCGCGCGGCGCGCCAAGGCCTCGGGGTCGGCGCGGTCGCGCTTGCGCTTCTCGAACTTGCGCTCGATGTGGAAGGCCTCGAAGAAGGCGAGCAGCTTGGCCTGCACCTCGGGCGGCATCGGCACCGCCTCGACGATCTCGCCGATGCCCTCGGCCATCGATTCGCCCTCGTAGGGATCGGCGGTCACGCTCGCCACCGTGTAGGTGTCCTCCGCCGTGGCGTGCAGCGTGACCCAGAGCGAGGGACGGCCGGAGACGAGGTTGTCGCGGTAATGCGCCGTCTCGGCGATGTGCAAAGTGACCTCGTGGGCGCCCGCGTAGAAGGTCGCCTCCTCCTCGGTCTCGGAGAGCTGGGTCCAGGGCGCGGTCTCCGGCGCTGCCGGAAGAGCCTCGATCGGCATCCAGGCATGGCTCGCCCACGGCCCTTTCAGGCGGCGGCGCGCCACGATGATGCCGACTTCGAAGCGGTCTTCCGGAATCTGTTCCGGCGTCATGTCCGACCTCACGCGGCGGCCCGGTCGGAGGCCAGCGGCAATCCGACGACGAGGTTCTGTGGCTTGAACTGCACGGTCTTGTCCGGCGTCATGGCGAGCAGGAGGTAGACCGGCCGCTCGCCGACCCGCAGATCGACGCGGGCCGGATCGGCGAAGGTGAGGCTGAACACGGCGATCACCCGCTCGCGGGCGGCGTCGTCCAGCGCTTCGCCGCGCCAGAGCGCGTTGCCGATCCGCGTACCCTCCGCGTCGAGCCCGACGAACCAGCGCCAGTCGGGATCCTCCAGCCGGTCGAGGGGCGCGACCGTGACCTCAGCATTGAGGAGGTGACGCACGAAAGCTTCGATCGCCCGCGCCAGCCCCTCCCGGCTTCGGCCGCTGGTGCCGAGGTTCAGCGCCATGGTGAAGGCGTCCGAGCGGCTCCAATAGGTCCAGGCGTTCTCCTCGTTCAGCACGTCGAGTTCGCTCGCCGCCTCCTTGCCGAGCATCGTGACCAGGGGCGAGAGCGCCGCGCCGCCCTCCCGCGCCTCGATCACCTCGGCGTCCGCCAGCAGCACCGCGCCCTCGTGCAGGCTGGCGCGCTGCGAGCGGAAGAACAGTTCGGCGGCGCGTAGCACGAACGGGTCTTCGCAGCCGTCGAGCGCATTGCGCAGGATGAGATGCACGAGTTGGGTCAGGAACAGCCCCGGCACGCCCTGCAACCCGCCGCGCACGAGTGCGAGATAGGCCGCCTCGACCGAGCGTGCCGTGAGCAGCCGTTCGCGGAAGGCCAGCATCACCTCCCAGTTCTCCCGCGCATCCGCGTCCGCGATCTTTTGGAGTTCGCCGCCCGAGACCGGTCGGCGCGGATCGCTCAGAAGGCTGGCGTGCAGCGCGCGTTCGGCGATGCAGGCCTCCTCCGGCGGCACCAGTTCGGGGCGCGCGAGATAGGCGAGGATCAACTCGTCGGTGACGGCGAGGCCGCCCCCTTCCGTGCGCTGCGTCAGATGGTGGCCGCTCGAAACCCAGAACTCGGTCATGCTCTCTCAGCCCCCGCGGAGGCGCTGCTCAAAAGTCCCACGAGGTCGGCCTGTTCGTCGGGCCCGTCCTCGTCGGTCTCGACGAAGTGGAAGGCGCGTCCGTGCAGCGGGTCCGCGCCCGGTGCGCGCTGGTGCAGGGTGCGGAATTCTTCCGCGATTTCCCCATCCTGCGCGCTTCGGTGCATGGCCACGACGCTGCCGACCGGCAGATTGCACAGCGAAGCCGCGACCTCGATCTCCTCGCGCGCGGCGGCGCGGGCCGCCTCGCGATCCGGCGCGCCGAAGCGCTCGTGGATGTGGCGGGCGAGATCCTCGATCGCCGCCTCGCGCTCGGCATCGCTCGCCTCGCTGACGACGACGAGGGTCGAGAAGCCGAGCGAGCGCACGCCGACGAAACCGGAGCGGAACGCCGCCCGCTCCTTGCCCGCAAGCGCGGAGAGGTCGGCATCGAAGAACAGGAACGAGCCCGTCACCGCCCATTCGCCGGCCTCGGCGGCCCGCGCGAAGACGAAGGTATCGGAGGGGTCGAGCCGCAGGGTCCGCGGCAGCTTGCCCGCACTCACAGCCGCACCGTGCCGGTGGCCGGGTCACGCCAGGAGGGGGAGATCAGCGCCGGCCGCAGCTTCAGCGTTTCGCAACGGCCGTCGGCGTGGACGAGCCGGGCATCGCCGCTCGGCTCGATCGTCGCCCGCGCGCCCGGCGGAAGGGTGAGGCGGGTGAGATAGCGGCCCGTCGAGCGCGCGGCGCCGTCCTCGTCCCAGATCTCGAACGCCTTGGTGAGATGGCGGGCGAAGCTCTCGACCAGGGGTTCGCGCAGATCGTTCGGGAAACCCTCTTCCTCCAGGGAGGTCGAGTCGGGCGTGAGGCCGGGGTCGCCCGCATCCCGCTTCGAGGCGAGCAGCATCGCCGAGAAGACCAGCCAGTCCGGCGTCTCGGTCTCGTCGCAGCCTTCGGGCCAATGCAGCGCGCCGCCGCCGAGACGGGCGCCGTTGAAGCTCAGCGTAGCGGGCCACTGGAACGTCACCGGGATCTCCGGCGGCCCGAACGCGCCGACCGCGTCGGCGAGCGCCTGCATCCCGACGAAGACGGCACGCCGCGCCGTGGCCAGCGGCTCGGTCGGCGCCAGCACCACCGCGAAGGCGATGACGTCGTCGCGCTCTTCCATGAGGAGGGTGGCGGCGTCGGCCTCGCCGCTCTCCGCCATCCGGCAGGCCAGCCCCGCCGCAGAGCCCGCCGCGACGAGACCGGTGAAGGCCGGCGGCAGGACGAGCGGCGCGAGGCGCAAGCCCGGCGATCCGATATCGAGGGGGAGGGTCATAGGCGGTCTCGGGCGGGGCACGGTCCTGGGAAGAGTACCTGCGCCCGCATGTCCGTTCGTCGTTTTAGAATGATACGAGTATAGGGAAGGCAGGCTTCCGCGCGAAGGCCCTCGCGCTCCCAATCGTCTCAGGTTCAATCGTGTCCGATCGTCTCGTGTTCGCCTGTTCCTGCGAGAAGACGATGCCGCTCGATGTCGCGGCCCTGGAAAAGGGTTGCGGCACCCGCGTGCGCACCGCCGACCAGCTTTGCGGTCGGGAGCTCGACCGTTACCGCGAGGCTCTGGCGACGGGCTTGCCCGTCACGGTCTCCTGCACGCTCCAGGCGCCGCTCTTCGAGGAAATCGCCGCCGAGATGGATGCGGAGGAGCGCGTCACCTTCGCCAAGATCCGCGAGACCGCCGGATGGTCGTCTCAGGCCGAACGGGCCGGTCCGAAGATGGCGGCGCTGCTGGCCGCGGCCGCGGAGGCGGTCCCCGTTGCCGGTACGGTGCCGTTGGAGAGCCGCGGCGTCGCCCTGATCTACGGGCGCGACGAGGCCGCCATCGAGGCCGGGCGGCGCTTGGCCGAGCATCTCGACGTCACCGTGCTCCTGAGCCGGCCGGGTGAGGTCGCGCCGCTCCATCGCAACGAGTTCCCGGTGATCCGGGGCACGGTGCGCGGGGCGACGGGCCATCTCGGCGCATTCGACCTGCGCATCGACGACTACGCCTTGCCGGCGCCGTCCTCGCGCACCCACCTCGTGTTCGGGGCAGGGCGCGACGGGGCGGCCTCGACCTGCGACCTGATCCTCGATCTGACCGGCGGCACGCCGCTCTTTCCCGCGCACGAACTGCGCAGCGGCTATCTGCGGGCCGACCCGCGCGACCCGGCGTCGGTCGAGCGCGCGGTGATGGCGGCGTCCCACCTCGTCGGCGAATTCGACAAGACGCGCTTCATCGATTTTCGCGGCGAACTCTGCGCCCATTCCCGCTCGCGCAT
Source organism: Methylobacterium sp. AMS5 (assembly GCF_001542815.1). GTDB lineage: Bacteria > Pseudomonadota > Alphaproteobacteria > Rhizobiales > Beijerinckiaceae > Methylobacterium. The sequence goes on along the minus strand of NZ_CP006992.1, from coordinate 280,534 downwards.
CACCGGCTGCACCCGCTGCCTCGACGTCTGCCCGACCGGGGCCATTGCGCCGGCCGGCGATACGGTGGCGATCGACCCCTATATCTGCGCCGGCTGCGGCAATTGCGCCGCCGTCTGCCCCACGGGTGCGGCGAACTACGCCCTGCCGCCCGCCGACGCGCTGATGCGCCGCCTGCGAAGCCTGATGCGCGCCTACCGGGCGGCTGGCGGTGCGGACGCGGTGGTGCTGTTCCACGACGGCGACCATGGCGAGCCGTTGATCGACGCGCTCGGCCGCTACGGCGAGGGCCTCCCGGCCCACGTCCTGCCGGTGCGGGTCAACGAGGTGACGCAGTTCGGCCCCGAGGTTCTCGCCGCCGTGTTCGCCTACGGCGCGGCCGGGGCACGGGTGCTGGTGCGCGAGCGCCCGAAGCATGACCTCGACAGCCTGCACCGCACCGTGGCCCTCGCCCGGACGCTTGCCGACGCCCTCGGCTACGGTGCCGGCACGGAGGCGCCGACCGTCGCCCTGCTCGAGACCGACGACCCCGATGCGCTCGGTGCGGCGCTCCGCTCGGACGTTCCCGGCCGTGGGACCACGGTGCCGGCCGGCTTCGTGCCCGTCGGCGGCAAGCGCGAGATGCTGCGCCTCGCCTTCCGCGAGATGCACGCCGCGGCCCCGACGCCGGTGGCCGCGGTGCCGCTGGCGGCCGGGGCGCCGTTCGGCGGGCTCGCGTTTCGCACGGAGAGCTGCACACTCTGCCTCTCCTGCGTCGGCGCCTGCCCGACCCACGCGCTGTCGGACAGCACCGACCGGCCGCTGCTCGCCTTCGAGGAGAGCCTGTGCGTGCAGTGCGGTCTATGCGCGGCCACCTGCCCGGAGGACGTGATCAGCCTGAAGCCGCAGATCGACTTCGAGGCGTGGGGCGAGCCCCGCCGGATCGTGAAGGAGGAGGAGCCGTTCTGCTGCATCACCTGCGCCAAGCCGTTCGGTACCCGCGCCACCATCGAGCGGGTGATCGGCAAGCTGCGCGAGCGGCACTGGATGTTCTCGGGAGAGGCCGGCGAGCAGCGCATCCGCTCGCTGATGATGTGCGACGATTGCCGCGTCGAGTCGGCGCTGACCCAGGGGTTCGACCCGCACGCCGTGCCGCCGACGAAACCGCGGACCACCGAGGATTACCTGCGCGAGCGCGAGGCCGCGGAGCGGCTGCAGAGCTGACGACAAAAAACGACCTGCCTTCGGTTGAGGGCAGGTCGGGCAGGGGATCAATTGTCGCAGGAGAACAATTCGACAAACCCTGGGGCGCGCTCCGGTTCCACGGGCTGCCCGTGAAGAATGGGAGAAAACGGCGCGACATGTAACCGACGGCCGCAGGGTTCACCGGTTCGAGCGCCGTGCTATAGGGCGCGCCCCACCCGCCAGCCCCGAGCCCCGATGCCCCCGATCGTCTCGATCGCGAACCTGTCGAAGGTCTACGCCTCGGGGTTGCATGCCCTGCGCGACGTCAACCTCGACATCGCCAAAGGCGAGATCTTCGCGCTGCTGGGGCCGAACGGCGCCGGCAAATCCACCCTCATCAATATCGTCTGCGGCATCGTCACGCCGAGCACGGGCCAGATCCGTGTCGGCGGCCACGACATCCTGAGCGAATACCGCGCCGCGCGCCGAATGATCGGGCTGGTGCCGCAGGAACTCACCACAGACGCCTTCGAGAAGGTGTGGGACACGGTGAGCTTCAGCCGCGGCCTGTTCGGTTTGGCTAAGAATCCGGCCCATGTTGAACGGGTGCTCAAGGACCTCTCTCTCTACGAGAAGCGCGAGAGCCGCATCATGCAGCTCTCCGGCGGCATGAAGCGCCGGGTCCTCATTGCCAAGGCGCTCGCCCACGAGCCGCAGGTGCTGTTCCTCGACGAGCCGACGGCGGGTGTCGATGTGGAACTGCGCCAGGACATGTGGCGCCTCGTCCGCCGCCTGCGCGAGCAGGGCGTCACCGTCATCCTCACCACCCACTACATCGAGGAGGCCGAGGAGATGGCCGACCGGGTGGGCGTGATCCGCAAGGGCGAGATCATCCTCGTCGAGGACAAGGTCGAGCTGATGCGCAAGCTCGGAAAGAAGCAGCTCATCCTGCACCTGCGCGAGCCGGTCACGACCCTGCCCGAGAACCTCGCGCGCCACGACCTTCACCTCGGCGAGGACGGGCGCAGCCTCGTCTATACTTACGACACTCGGCGCGAGCGCACCGGCATCACCGGCCTGCTCGGCGAGCTGGCCGATGCCGGCATCGCCTTCACCGATCTCGATACCAGCCAGAGTTCGCTCGAAGACATCTTCGTCGATCTCGTCCGCGAGCGCGCATGATGGGCGTATCCATGCTGAACGTCCCGGCGGTCCTCGCCATCTACCGTTTCGAGATGGCCCGTTTCTGGCGCACGGCCCTGCAGAGCATCGTTGCGCCGGTGATCTCCACCTCGCTCTATTTCGTGGTGTTCGGCGCCGCCATCGGCTCGCGGATGCAGACGGTCGACGGCGTTCCCTACGGCGCCTTCATCGTGCCGGGGCTGATCATGCTCTCGCTGCTGACGCAGAGCGTCTCGAACGCGGCCTTCGGCATCTACTTCCCGCGCTTTGCCGGCACGATCTACGAACTGCTCTCGGCGCCGATCGCGCCGTTCGAGGTGGTGCTCGGCTATGTCGGCGCGGCGGCGACGAAGTCGATCATCATCGGCCTCATCATCCTCGGCACGGCCTCGCTGTTCGTGCCGCTGCACATCGAGCACCCGGTCTGGATGGTGTTCTTCCTGCTGCTCACGGCGCTCACCTTCAGCCTGTTCGGCTTCGTGATTGGCCTGTGGGCGGACGGGTTCGAGAAGCTGCAACTGGTGCCGCTCCTCATCGTCACGCCGCTGACATTCCTCGGCGGCAGCTTCTACTCCATCGACATGCTGCCGCCGTTCTGGCGCGCGGTGACCCTGTTTAACCCGGTCGTCTACCTCGTCAGCGGCTTTCGCTGGGCCTTCTTCGGCAAGGGCGACGTGGCGGTCGGCGTCAGCATCGCCGCGACGCTGGCGTTCCTCGCCCTGTGCCTCGGGTTCGTGACCTACATTTTCCGCACGGGGTATCGGCTGAAGAGCTGAATTCGGACAGGGGTGCCGATCCGCTCAAAGCGGCCGCACGGCGTCGAGCGTCAGCGTCCGGGCCGCCGCCCCGCACCCGAGAACGCGCACGGACACCGTCTTGCCCGCGCTCAGCATGGTTTCGAGGGATTGCTTGACCGCGCCGTTGGTGGCGGCGTCGAGAGTGCGATAGCCGTCCTCGACGTTGATGAACGTCCGCTGGCCGGATTTCTCCTCGAGGATGACCGACTCGAGATAGAGACCGTCGCGGCCGAACGCCCGCTTCACGACCCGGCCCGTCAGCTTGGCCGGAAGGCAGCCTTCATCGGTCGAGAGGTTGCTTAAGCCGACGACCTTGCCCGCGGCATAGGTGAGTTTCGGCTGCGCGAGCGCCGCGCCGCCGAACACCAGCAGGAGGATCGCGAGGACGATCAGAATGCTGGCGAGCGCATCCGCCACCACCGAGCGAAGAAGGCCGTCCGCGGCTGTCTGCGAAGTCCGACCCGACATGGCCCATTCCTCAAGAATGGTCATAGCTTAGGGGCGGATGGGGCTCCGGGCGCAGTCCGTCAAACGATCTACCACCAATAGGCTGTTCGGGCCCGCTCGGGAGACGGCGGGACAGGCTCTGCCCCGTGAAGCGTGCCGCTACGGCCGCTGCTCCAGGAACTCGAGCACGCCCTTCCGGTGCAGTCGGTCGCCGACCGCCGTCGAGTGGTCGCGGTTCGGCAGGTCGAGGCCGCGGGCGTTCGGCAGCAGCTTCGCCAGTTCCGGGCCCGAGCCCGCCACCGTATCGAGCGTTCCGACCGAGACCAGCGTCGGCGTCTCGATCGCCGAGAGTTCGGCCCGCGAGAGGGTCTGGCGCGAGGCGCGGATGCAGGCGGCCAGCGCCCGCAGGTCGCTCTTGGTCTGCTCGGCGAAGGTGCGGAAGGAGGCGGCCGTCGGGTTCGGCGCGGGCGCGCCGGGGGGCGCTTCCAGCGCCTCGGCGATGCCCTGCGGCAGGCCGCGCCCGTCCACGAGGTTGAACCCGAGCCCGCCGATCAGCAGCGAGCGGACCTCCGCCGGGTAATCGAGCGCCATATGCGCGGCGATGCGTGCGCCCATGGAATAGCCCATCACATCCGCCCGCTCGATGCCGAGATGGCGCAGCAGCCGCACCGCGTCGCCGGCCATCTGGTCGGAGGTGTAGGCAGCGGGCTCGTAGAGCTTCTCGCTCTGCCCGTGGCCGCGGTTGTCGAGGGCGACGACCCGGTAGCCGGCCTCGGTCAGGGTGCGGACCCAGAGCGTATTGACCCAGTTCACCGCGTGGTTCGAGGCGAAGCCGTGGATCAGGAGGATGGGATCGCCGCTGCCGCCGGAGGCGTCTTCCTTGGCCGGTACGTCGATATAGGCGATCTGCACGCCGTCGGAGTCGAAGCTCTGCATCCCGATGTCTTCGGGTGCCGGGGCGCCGTTGTCAAAGGCAGCGATGGTGCTTCGTGCGACAACGGACGGCGTTTGGCGCGTCGCGCTCGATCGCGCCCGACTTGCCGCGGCTGCGCCGGGCTGGCATCACCCCGGCACGATGACGGACACCTCGCCCTACGGCACCTACGCCCCCACCGGCCTCGTTGCGCGGATCGCGGAGCGCACGCAGAAGCTCCCGGAGCATTCCTGGCGCGCGCGGCGGATGGCGATGTTCCTGCGCCGCCTCGCCATCTCGATGATGCGCGGCCGGCCGCTCGACGTCGAGCGCTACGGCGCGCGGATGCGGCTGCACCCCTACAACAACAACTGCGAGAAGAAGGTGCTCTTCACCCCGCAGTTCTTCGATCCGCAGGAGCGGGCCTTCCTCAAGGAGCGCTTGCGCGAGGATGCGGTGTTCCTCGATATCGGCGCCAATATCGGCGCCTACGCCCTGTTCGTGGCGGGCTTCACCGGCCGGCGGGCGCGCATCCTCGCGGTGGAGCCGCAGCCCGACGTGTTCGACCGGCTGACCTTCAATATCGGCCAGAACCCGTTCGGCACGGTGAAGGCCATCGCCTGCGCGGTGGCCGACAAGTCCGGTGAGTTGACCCTGTTCATCGATCCGCGCAACCGCGGCGAATCGAGCGTGAAGATCGTCGGCACCCACAAGAACGCGACGGTGCGCGTGCCGGCTGTGACGCTGGTGGAGCTGTGCCGTTCGGAAGGGATCGAGCGCATCGACGCGATCAAGCTCGATGTCGAGGGCGCCGAGGATCTGATTCTGGAGCCGTTCCTGCGCGATGCACCGGCCTCCCTGCTCCCGTCGGTGCTCGTCATCGAGAACGGTGCCGACCAGTGGCAGATCGACCTGCCGAACCTGCTCCAAAAGTACGGCTACCGCCAGATCGCCCGCACGCGGCTCAACCTGATGTTCGAGCGGCACTAATTTAAACTTTCCGAATTTTGTCTCATTTTATACTGTTGTTCTGCCAAATTGCATGGCACGATGAGAAGTGCTTTGCCGATAAAGGTGATTTTTGCGAGATGCCTATGTCAGGTGGCGAAAGGGCAGGGTTCGATAGAATTGGACCTTTTACTATGAGTAAGGTCGATGCGATCGTTACTAATTTCTTCGGTCGTTTTGGGGGCGGTCCCATATCGATAAAAGCGAAGATAATATTCCTTATTATAGTAATTTCTATCTGTGTGGCGCATGGGATCGCATTCGATTTATGGTTTATAACTTTTGCAGGTTTTATGACTGTTGCCTTTTCTTTTGTGTTTCCCGCTGTTTACGCGGTCAGCTATGCTGGCAAAAGTTGTTCTGTATATTATAAAGACGATGGTATTGGCATAGACGGTTCTGATATCAATATATTGTATAAGTGGGATATGATCAAATCATATATAAAATCAGATCGTGCCTTATACATTTATCTGCATGTCGGTGGCGCTATCATTGTCCCCACGCATGCCACGACTGACGAGAACATGAATCGACTCATATCAGTCCTGAAGTATCATCAATCAACGGGATCGACGACGTATCCGTCGCCAGCGTGAGGATCGGGACGGGCGCATCGATCGCCACACCTTCCGGCCCCACCGTGCAGGTATAAGCATAAGCCTCGACGCCGGCCGCCAGCGCTGCCCGGAATGCGCGATCGAAGGCCGGGTCGATGTCGCGGGCGACGTCGAAGGCGTCGGCCCGCATCTGGATCACCACGATCAGCATGGCCCGTCCGCCCGCGGTGACGACGCCGGCCAACTCCTCCATGTGGCGGGCCGAGCGGGCGGCCTTGCAGTCGGGAAACTCCGCGAGGCCTGCCTGCCGCATCAGGTGGCAGTTCTTCACCTCGACATGGCAGGGCGGGAGGCCGCCGCCGCTTGCCAGGAAATCGACCCGGCTCGCCTTGCCGTAGGCGACTTCCGGCCGGAGCGTCTCGTAGCCGATCAACGGCGCCAACTTGTTCTCGCGAAAAGCCTCGGCGACGAGGGCATTGGGCCGGGCCGTGTCGATGCCGACCCATTGCGGCCCGCCGGGCAGCTCCGCCTCCACCAGCTCCCACGAGAACCCGAGCTTTCGCGAAGGATTGGTCGAGGGCGAGAGCAGAACGCGAAACCCTTCGGCGTTGAGCCCCAGCATCGCGCCGGGGTTGGCGCAATGCGCCGTCACCGTCGTTCCGTCGGGAAGCTGCACATCGGCGAGGAAGCGCTTGTAGCGCCGCACGAGGCGCCCTTCGATCAGGGGAGTGGGGAAACGCATCGTGGGCCGGGGCGGAACGAGGGGCTTTCGCTTTCGCGCATCCGCGCCCTAGCTTCCACCCCGATCATCGCCCCCGAGGCCGCATGCCCCAAAGTTCCGACGTCACCGCCGCCATTCTCGTCATCGGCGACGAGATCCTTTCGGGCCGCACCAAGGACAAGAACATCGGCACCCTCGCCGAGGTGCTGACCGAGATCGGCGTGGACCTGCGCGAGGTGCGCATCGTGCCGGATGTGAAGGACGAGATCGTCGCCGCGGTGAACGCGCTGCGGGCGCGCTACACCTACCTCTTCACCTCCGGCGGCATCGGTCCGACCCACGACGACATCACAGCCGACAGCGTGGCGGAGGCCTTCGGCGTCGGTATCGACGTCGATCCGCGGGCCCGCGCCATGCTGCTGGAGCGGCATCGCCCGGAAGATCTCAACGCGGCGCGCCTGCGCATGGCCCGCATCCCCGACGGGGCCGATCTGATCGCCAACCCCGTGTCGAAGGCGCCGGGCTTCCGGCTCGGCAACGTCTTCGTCATGGCCGGCGTGCCGCAGATCATGGCGGCGATGCTCGATGAGATCCGCCCGACGCTGACGGGCAACGCGCCGGTGATGTCCGAGACGATCGAGGCGGGCGCGATCCCCGAGGGCAACTTCGCCGGCGGCCTCTCCGAGATCGCCGCCGCGCATGGCGATGTCTCGATCGGCTCCTATCCGTCGATAACGCCGGAGGGGTTTCGCAATCGCATCGTCGTGCGCGGCCGGGACAGGGACGCGGTGGCGGCGGCGCGGGCGGCCGTGGAGGCCTTGCTGGCCGGGCTTCGGCCTTAGGCATTTCGCTTCCATCCCCGTACCGGATCTCATGAAATAAATCTCTGCGCGCAGGGAGCGCGCAAGCGCTGCCATACGTTGGGCTGCGACGAGACGACCGCCGAGGGCCGCATGTCCCAGGAATCCCGTACGTACGGAGAGCCAGACAACCGGGGTGAGTCGAAGACCCACGGCGCCCACACCCGCGAGACGGACAACGCGCAGGTCGAGAAGGCCCACCGACCGGACGCGGTGATCCTGCACGAGATCATCCGGCGGGAAGGCGAGGAGGAGATGCGCCGCACATGGCTCGCCCTCTCGCTCTCGGGCTTCGCCGCCGGGCTCACCATGGGCTTCTCGCTGATCGTGCCCGGCGTGCTCAAGGGGCATCTGCCGCACGCGCCCTGGGCCGAACTCGTCACGAGCGCGGGCTATTCGATCGGCTTCCTCATCGTCGTGCTCGGCCGCCAGCAGCTTTTTACCGAGAACACGGTTACGCCGATCCTGCCGCTCCTCACCGAGAGGACGTTCGGCGCGTTGATGCGGGTCGTGCGGCTCTGGGGCATCGTGCTCGTCGCCAACATCCTGGCAACGATCGCCATCGCCTCGGTGCTGGCCCATACCGACGCGTTCAAACCGGAGGTGCGGGAAGCCTTCGCCGAGATCAGCCGCCACACCATCGAGGACCCGTTCTGGACCACGGTGATCAAGGCGGTGTTCGCGGGCTGGCTGATCGCCCTGATGGTGTGGATCCTGCCGGCCACGGGCTCGGCGGCGCCCTTCATCATCATCCTGATGACGTGGCTGGTCTCGATGTGCGGGCTCGCCCACATCGTCGCCGGCTCGGTCGATGCCTATTACCTCGTCGCCATCGGCGAGATCGATTTTCCGAAGTATCTCACTGGGTTCTTCGTTCCGACGCTGCTCGGCAACATCCTCGGCGGCGTGACGCTGGTCTCTGTGCTCAATTTCGGACAGGTGGCGCCCGACATCGAGGAGCACAACCGCGTCGACGCCTGAGCGTCCTCGGGCGCCGCTGGGAAGGCCGGGGCATTCGACAAGGTTCTGAGGGAACGCCTGCGCGTCGATGCCCCCGGCAGCGGATCGATCAGGCCGCGGGCGGCTCCGGCTCGCTGGCGAAATGCTTCGAGAGCTTCAGACCCTGCGCCTGATAGTTCGAGCCGGCGCCCGTGCCGTAGAGGGTCGCGGGCTGCTCCAGCATCCGCTCGTAGACGAGGCGGCCGACGATCTGGCCGTCTTCCAGGAGGAACGGCACGTCGCGCGAGCGCACTTCGAGCACCGCGCGGGCGCCGGCCCCGCCCGCTTCGCTGAGGCCGAAGCCCGGATCGAAGAAGCCGGCATAATGGACGCGAAACTCGCCGACGAGGGGATCGAACGGCACCATCTCGGCTGCGTAGTCGGCCGGCACCCGCACCGCCTCCTTCGAGGCCAGGATGTAGAACTGGCCGGGATCGAGAATCAGCGTGCGGCTGCCGTCGGCCGGCAGCGGCTCCCAGAAGTCGCGGGTGCGGTGACCGCGCGGCCGGTCCACGTCGATCAGGCCGGTGTGGCGCTTGGCCCGGTAGCCGATCAGCCCATCGAAACCCGAGAGATCGACCGAGACCGGCACGCCGCCCTGAAGCGAGGGGGTTGCGACATCGATCAGCGGGTCGTTGGCGTGGAGCGCCGCGAGTTCCGCCTCCCGCAGCCGCGGGTCGCCCCGGCGAAAGCGGATCTGCGAAAGGCGCGAGCCGGTCCTCACCCGCACCGGGAAGGTTCGCGGCGAGATCTCGGCGTAGAGCTGGCCGGCATAGCCCGCCTCGATCTGGTCGAAGGCGCTGGCGCGGTCGGTGATGACGCGGGTGAACACGTCGATGCGCCCGGTCGAGCTTTTGGGGTTGGCGCTGGCGCTGAGGCCGGGGGGGAGCGCCAGGGTTTCCTGCAATTCGGCGATGTAGACGCAGCCCGTCTCCAGCACGGCGCCCTGCGTCAGGTCGATCTCGTGCAGCGCGAAGGCCTCGACGCAGGTCGCGACCGAGCGCCCGCTGCTGGGCAGGAAGCTCGTGCGTACCCGGTAGGCGCGGCGGCCGAGCCGCAGGTCGAGGCTGGCAGGCTGGATCTGGTCGGCGGCGTAGGCGGTCGCGGGGCGGATCGCCCCGGCTTGCGTCAGCGCCGTGATGGCCTGCGCCGGCAGGATACCGGATGCTGCCGGCACGTCTCCGCTCATCGTCCCGTATCCTCGCCTTTGCGTATGGCCTCGGCCGCCGCGCGCTCTGCCGCCTCGATGGCCACGACCATCCGCGCCAGCGCCAGCCGGGCGCAGGCGCCCATCGCCACGAGACCGGCGAGCGCGCTTGCGAGCAGCGGAAAAAGCGCGGGCCGCAAGCCGGCCGCGACAGCCACCACGACTGCTGCGATCCACGCCGCATTCCCGAGCGCCAGAATCGGTGAGGGCAGGCCGCGGATCTCGGTCTCCACGCCCGTCCGCTGCCGGACGGCCCGGGCCGCGATCCGTGCGGCGGTATCGAGGCCGAGCGCCATCACGAGCGCGAGCGCCGGCCACCGGTTCTGAGCCGGGTCCCACCACGCGAAGGCGAGGGCGAGAACGAGCATCAGGACCGAGCCGAGAGCCGGCCCCGCCGCCAGCGGCGGTCCATTGGGCCGTGCAGCCGTCACGGCTCCCTCGAATTCTCCCCGGTGCGAAGCGTTCGGCACGTGGTCTCCGGCCTCCGCTCACCGTAGGATACCGTGATTGACGAGGTTTCTGGCGCCACGTACCACGGCGCGTCGCAGATGTCGCGATGCGGCCTGCGCGCCGTCCACGGAGATGCTTTCACGCGATGTACAAGGCCGAGACGCGCGGCATCATGGTGACGGTGGAGCCCCGATTCGTCGAGGAGGAGTCCTCGCCGGGCGAGAGCCGCTATTTCTTTGCCTACACGGTCGAGATCGTGAACAACGGCAGCGAACAGGTGCAGCTCCGCTCGCGCCACTGGCGGATCATCGACGGACGCGGCGCCTGCCAGGAGGTGCGCGGCGCGGGCGTGGTCGGCAAGCAGCCGGTTCTCGAGCCGGGCGAGTCGTTCAGCTACACCAGCGGCTGCCCGCTCACCACGCCGGACGGCCTGATGGCCGGCAGCTACACGATGTCCACGATCGGCGGCGAGAGCTTCGAGGCGGAGATCCCGGCCTTCTCGCTGGACTCGCCCCATTTGCGCCGCGTCGTCCATTGACGGCGCCGGCCGGCGGCACCCGCCTCACGCCGCTGGAGCTTCTGGAGCGGCTCGTCGCGTTCGACACCGAGAGTTCGAAGTCGAACCTCGCGCTGATCGATTTCGTGGCCGCGTATCTCGACGGCTGGGGCGTGCCCCATCTCCGGGTGCCGAACGCGGAGGGTGACAAGGCCGCCCTGTTCGCCACCCTCGGGCCGATGACGGATGGCGGCGTCGTGCTCTCAGGCCATACCGATGTGGTGCCGGTGACGGGGCAGGCCTGGACCTCCGACCCGTTCCGCCTGCGCGTGGCCGACGGACGCGCCTACGGCCGCGGCGCCGTCGACATGAAGGGGTTCGACGCTCTCGCACTCGCAATGGTGCCGGCGGCGCTGGAGGCCGGGCTGACACGGCCGATCCACATCCTGCTCTCCTACGACGAGGAGACCACCTGCCTCGGCGTCGCCGACACCATCGCCCGCTTCGGCGCGGACCTGCCGCGGCCGGGCGCCGTGATCGTCGGCGAGCCGACGGAGATGCAGGTGGCGGACGCACACAAGAGCGTCGTGACCTACAACACCGCGGTTCACGGCCACGCGGCGCATTCGGCCAAGCCCGGGCTCGGCGCCAACGCGGTGATGGCGGCGGCCGACCTGATCGCCGAACTGAACCGCATCGCCGACGCGATGGTCGCCCGCGGCGACGCCTCCGGCCGGTTCGACCCGCCGAACACCACCGTCCATGTCGGCGTGATCGAGGGCGGCACCGCCCGCAACATCCTGCCGAAGCTCTGCACCTTCCTCTGGGAGTTCCGCGGCCTGCCCGACCTCGACATGGCCGAGATCCCCGCTCTCTTCGCCGCTTCCTGCGAGCGTGTGACCCGCGAACGCCTCAACCGCTACGGCGAATTCGGGCGCATCGCGACGGTGGAGGAGGTCTCCGTGCCGGGGCTCGCGCCCGATCCGGGCTCGGAGGCCGAACGGCTGGCCCTGCGGCTCGCCGGCCGCAACGCGACGATCACCGTGCCCTACGCCACCGAGGCCGGGCGCTTCCAGCGGGCCGGCATCCCGACCGTGGTGTGCGGGCCGGGCTCGATCGATCAGGCGCATCAGCCCGACGAGTTCATCACCCTCGACGAACTCGCCCGTGGCGAGGCCTTCATGCGCCGGCTGGTCGCGGCCTGCGCCGGCTGAGACACGCGCCATGATCGTCCGTCCCCGCCCCGGCCTCCTGACGATCCTGTTCGCCATGCGCGGCTCGATCCTGCCCAAGGTCGCGCCTCAGGTGATCGCGATCGCCGCGCTCTCCTTCCTCGTGGTGGCGATCGAGCAGCGGCACCCGGCCTGGTTCCCGATCACGGCCGGGATCGGCCCCTTCACGCTGGTCGGGCTCGCGCTCTCGATCTTCCTGAGCTTTCGCAACGGCGCCTGCTACGATCGCTGGTGGGAGGCGCGGCGGGCGTGGGGCAGCCTGATCGTCGAGTTGCGCGGCCTGGCGCGGCTGCTGCCGGCGCTGCTGCCGGAACCTGAACACGAGGCCCTCCGCCGCCGCTGCCTGCGCCGAGGAGCCGGCTTCGCCCATGCCCTGCATGCCCGCCTGCGCGGTCTCGACGAGACCGCGGCGCTCGCACCCTGGCTGCCCTCGGAGGAACTTGCGACCCTCGGGCAGAGGCCGAGCGGGGCCGACGCGGCGTTGACGGGGCTGACGCGGGATCTCGCCGGGGCGACGAAAGCCGGCGCGCTGAGTGACGTGCTGTTCGTAGGCCTGGAGCAAAAGATCGCCGGCCTCTCCGCGATCCAGGCAACCTGCGAGCGCATTCACGGAACGCCGCTGCCCTTCGCCTACACGCTGCTGCTTTACCGGACCGCCTGGCTCTACTGCCTGCTGCTTCCGTTCGGGCTCGCCGGCTCGCTCGGCTGGTCCACCCCGATCATCGCCGCGCTCGTGGCCTACGCGTTCTTCGGCCTCGACGCACTCGGCGACGAACTGGAGGAGCCGTTCGGCACCGATGCCAACGACCTGCCCCTCGATACCCTGCTGCACACGGCCGACGCTGCGATCCTCGATGCGCTGGGCGAGACCGGCCGGGCGGCACCGAAGGCCGACCGGTTCATGCTGCGATAGTCTCGCATCCCTGCGGGACGTGGTCAGTGCCGTCGTCGCCGCGCTCGAGGGTCCCTCGGCGCCCGTTCCGGAGGCTCAACGCCTATGACGCGTCGGGGTCGTGGCCTTGCCGGTGAGCCGGCGGCTGACGAAGGCGATGACCCTCGGCAGGACGAGGGCGGTGAGAAGCTTGCGGATCATGGTTGTCTCCCGAATTGCGGCGGTCAGCGCGACGGACGCGCGAGCCAGCCCAGCGTGAAGGCGGCCGCGGCGATGCCGAGCAGGGTCGTGGTGCGGTTGGCATCGGCGTAGCGGACGGCGCGGTGCCCGTAATCCCGGCCGCGGCGGCGGGCCTCGCCGGCGTAACGGCGCCCGTCCCGGATCAGGTCGTCGGCCCGTTCGCGTGCGGAATGGGCGAGGTGTTCGCCATCGCGGGCCAGATCCTCGATACGGTCGCGGGCGCTGCCGTAGGCGTATTGCGCTCCGCCGGCCACTTGGTTCGCGGCGCCGCGCACTTGGCGGACCGGGTCACCCGTGACGCCGCCGACGGCGGTCTGGGCGCGGCCCTTGATATGACGGGACGCGCCGCGGAACTGATCGCGGTTCATGGTTCTCTCCGAATGACGAGTGAGAAGGGTAAAGGGATGGGGCCGGCCCGGCCGGCCCCGCGCAAGGATCAGGGCTGGGTTCAGTGCTTGCCGGTGACCTTGTCGGCGAGGTTCTTGGCACCGTCCTTGACGTCGCCGACCGTCTTCTGAGCCTCGCCTTTCAGCTCCTGCGCCTTGCCCTCGGCCACGAGCTTGTCGTTGCCGGTGACGTTGCCGATGCCCTGCTTGACGTTGCCGGCCGCCTCGTTGGCCAGGCCCTTGATCTTGTCGGTCGTGCTGCTCATCGGATGCTCTCCTTCTGGCGGTCAGGTTCACCGGCAGCGCCGGTCGTGGAGGCTCCCGCCAACGGCGGCGGGAGCCGAGGGGAGGGGATCAGGCGCGGCGGGCGTCGTAGGGGCCGACGAGCGTCGAGGGCTTCGGGGCACCGAGGCGTCCGCCGAAGAAGGCGGCAAGTGCGCCGAGGATCAGGGCCAGGGCCGCGTAGAACGCGCCCTGGGTGGCGGCGGACTTGGCGGCGACGGCGGCGGCTGCGGCCTTCTGCTTGGCCGTGGCGACCGCCTGCTCGTACTGCTTCTCGTAGCCGTCGATCTGCGCCTTGGCCTGGTCGGGCGCGATGCCCTGCGCCTTGGCGAGCGCGTCGGCGGCGCGGCTCTTGGCTTGCTCCTTCTGGGCGGGGTCGCCCGACAGGACGGCACGGACCGCCGCGACGGCCGCATCACGAGCGGCCTGCGGGTCCTGGCCGGCGGATTGCTCGCGAACCTTCTGCTCGATGCCGTCGAGCGGGTTGGCGATCTTCGACAGCGAGGGGGCCGCAGCCTGGGCCGCGGTCTGCACCGTGCCGCCGACGAGGTTGCCGGCGCCACCGAGCGCGCCCGAAACCGTGCCGAGCGTGCCGCCGACGAGGCCGCTCGCGGCCGAGGTGATGAGGTACAGAACCACCAGCGTGGTCACCGCCCAGGCGACGAGGCCATGCAGGGCGGCCACGCCGGGCAGCGGCTTGCCGGAGAGACGGCCTGCGATGAGACCGCCGGCCAGCGAGGCGACGATGCCGGAGACCACGAACCACAGCCCCGCACCGAGCGAGAAGGTCGAGGCGTCAGGATTGTCGGCGGCGTTGGTGCCGACGGAGGCCAAGCCGACGCCCACCCCGACGAGATTCAGGACGACCTGGGTCACAAGGGCGGTCACGGCGCCGGCGAAGATGGCGCCCCAGGACACCTCGTTGAGCAGTACGGCCCGCGTGTCGCCGGCGGCGACGGGGGATAGGCTTGTGGTCGTGGTCACGCAGTTACTCCGGTGGTCAGAGAAGTCGGAAAAAGGAAGGTGTCAGAGCCGGCTGACGAGAAGGCCGAGGCCGAAGCCGATCGCAGCGGCAACGAGAAGCGAGGTGCCCGGCGCCTCGGAAACGTACCCGCCGACATCGCGGGAGCCCTCGCGCAGCGTGCGGCGGCCCCGGTCGTAGGCGTCCTCGGCGTATTCCGAGACCTCGTCGGCGGTGTGCCGGACAGCATCCTTGGCCTGACCGTAAAGGTTCTCGGCGGTGCCTTGCGCTTCGCGGAAGCGGCCCTCGACGGAATCATTCTTCGAGCCGGTCAGGTCGCCGACCGCGCTCTGAACCTTGCCGCCGATCTCCTTCGCGGCGCCCGTGATCCTATCCGTATCGACCATGTCATTCTCCTCGTATTCTTGATGGGCCGGCACGCCGATGTGCCGGATGACCTTCGGGTCATTTGCCGCGCGGTGCTGCCTTGGGCGGCTGCACTTGGCGTTTCTGAGCCTTGCCCTCGGCCTCGACGCGGGCATCACCCGTCAGCTTGCCGATGGCCTCCTTGACCGAGCCCTTGGCTTCGGTGGCGGAGTTCGATTTCACGCGGTCGGTCATGAGCACCTCGCGAGTGATTGGGAAAAACCCGGTCGGCTTGAGATGTCCGCTCGCGCGCGCCAATCAATAGTATCAAAGTACCAGTAGAGCGGTTTTTATGTACCGGCGGGGTGGAGCGGGAAGCCGTTCTCGCGTCCCCAGATCACGGCCTCCGCCCGCTTGTGGACGCCGAGTTTGCGGTAGAGCGCGGCACCGTGATTCCGGACGGTGTTGCGGGAGAGGTTGAGCCGCTTGGCGATGGCGTCGTCATCGAGTCCGGTACAAATCAAGTTCAAGATCTGGCGCTCGCGCACGGTGAGGATCGGGCTCGCTCCGTCGCCGTCGTGGCCGCCGGGCTGGCGCAGGTTGGCAAGCTTCTCGATGAGCCCGCGGCTGAACCACGAGGTGTCAGCCATCACCGCCTCGATGGCCTCGAACAGGTCGCGCTCGCCGCGCTTGCGCTCGGTGATGTCCTGCAGGACGAGCAGAGCGAAGGTCTCCTCGCCGATCTCGACGCGCTCGGCGGAGACGAGGCAGTCGAGTTCCGACCCGTCCTGGTGGCGCAGGCAGACCTCCTGCCCGGGGACGAAACCGGTGCGCCCGACCGCCTCCTCGAACCGCTCGCGGGCTGCATCCGCAACCCACAGCCCCGTCTCGGATGGGGAGCGCCCGACCACGCTGTCCTCGCCGTAGCCGAAGACGCGGGTGAATGCGTCGTTGATGCCGGTCACCGTGAAGCCGTCCAGGCGCGCCAGCAGCGTCGGCACCGGGGTCAACCGGAACGCCGTGGCGAAGCGCGCCTCGCTCTGCCGGAGCGCGGTCTCGGCCTTCCGGCGCAGTTCGAGGTCGGCGAACGTGAACAGCATGCAGGGCTCTTCGCCCATCTCGATGGGCTGGCCCGCGACGATGACGAAACGCGAACCGCCATCCGGCAGGTTGAGGCAGGCTTCCATCTGCGGGATGGTGCCGCCCTCGTTCAGGCGCGACACGGCGAGGTCGCGGTTGCGGGCGCCGGCCAGCACATCGACCTCGTAGACGCTGCGCCCGATGACGGCATCACGGACATAGCCCGTCATCTCCAGGAAGCCCGCGTTCACCTTGACGTGGCGCAGGTCCGACAGCCGGGTGATGACGGCGGGCGCCGGGTTTGCGTTGAAGGTCTTCTCGAAGCGCTCCTCGGCCTCAAACTGATCCGACACGTCCTTGAGGATGAGGGCGAGGCAACTCGGGCCGCCGTCACGATCCGTGGCGACCAAGCTGCGGAGCGAGTGGACGAAGTAGACGTCCGGCGCGTCGGGCCGCCGGACCTCGACGACGACATCGTGGAAACGCTCGCCGGCGACGACCCGCTCGATCGGATAATGCTCGGGCGCGCGATTGTTGCGGTAGCGCAGAGCGAAGCGCTCGCGGTAGGCATCGACGGTCGCGCCCAGTCCGTCGAGGGTCTCGACGCCGTGCATGGCAAGCGCGGCCTCGTTGGCGTAGGCGATGGTCTGGTCGGGCTCGACCAGGATCACGCCCTCGCTCAGGCCGGCGATGATCTGCCGGAGTTCATGCCTGTCAACGTCCGCCGTCACGCCCGCGTCGCTCCCTCTCGCGCCAAGCTGCCAGATCGGCAGCGGTGCTCAAACGAATTGCGCGCAAAGCGGTTCCGGAACGAATTTGGTAAATCAGGACCATGCCGCTGATATCTGGGGACCGTACCGCTCCGTCGCGAACTTCAGGCGAAAACGGCGTTGCTGGCTTCCCTCGATCCGCACGACTTTGATGTGCGGTTTCATTCCGCGGGCACGTTTCAATCCCGAAAGATCGGTATTCTCCCCCGGCCCCCCATCGAAAGCGATTGCATTCGAATATCAGACAAACAGCCGTTCGTCGGACACGCGGTCGTGTCGCGTGTTGGAGCGTTCAAGCGCCAAGTCGCTTAGATAAGGCATCGGCTGTCCGCCGCAGCTCCCAACCCAATCGGTCCAAGACGTTCGGCAGGGCTTTAGGTTTCGATCAAGCTGATGCTGATCCGCCTCCACGCGGTGGTCCAAGTTCAAAGTTAGGAGGCCGTCCTTCGTGCCCTGCCGCCACACTCGGCATCGAGGTCACGCGCCGCCGGGGACAGGCCGCCAGCACCGCTTCGGCCTCGCGCGGCACCTGATCCGGCACAGGTTTGCGGCCCGTACGGGCGGTGGCACGAGCCGCATGCCGGGATCGTAGAGCTTTTGATTGTACACCTTTTGATTCTTGGCGATGCGCACAGCCCAGACGAGCCCGCACGTCGAGGCTGTGGCGGAACGCGGCGCTGGCTCCGTCGCCGGCGTCAGCCCGCATCACACCGAAGCCCATACCCTCGACCGGAAGGCGGTCGAGTTCGGTGAGCGCGATCCCGCCCTTGCGGCGCGCCGACCTGCGCGCAACGCGCCGGGGGCGATCCATTCCTCCAACAGGAACAGGTGCGGCCCCACCGGCACGGGCACCTCGCCCCGCGCCAGGGCGACGAGCGACGGACCGTTGGCTTTCCTGCCGAGCGCACCGCAGTCCTGGTGCGCCGCCCCAACCGAGCAGGCCGCGCCGGTATAGCGGCGCCCCGTTCCGCCGCGTCATGCGTCTCATCGCGGCCAGGAACGGGGCGAACCACGCGTCGAGATCCTGGAGCGACCAAGGCGCCCGCTCCCGCCTCCGGCAGTTCCACCGCAGGATCGGAACGCTCAACGCCTCTCGATGTGCTCAGGCAGTGCGAGAGCGCCGCGTTGCTGTACGGCTGCGAACGGTCTCTTTTGCGCAATCTTACTCAGGTGCAACGCTGCACACGCTTTATCGTGCATTAGTAAGACCGGCCATTGATGTATCCATCGTTCGGCAGCCCGCGCTGCCATGTGAACCTCGATTCGATGCGCGGTTGGGCGCTTTTGCATCATTTGATGGCATGGATGCTGCATGGTGCAAAGCGTGCGGGATTCAGCTTTGCGACCGGCGCACGGCCTGCAAAGTGTGAATTTCCAACTCTTATCGGGGGGAAAAGGAAATCTTACACTTGATATTGATCTCAGGAGTGCGCTCTAAGTTAAGCCGCAAACATTGCGAGACTTGATGTTTTTATTACAAAGTGTTGTCCGAGCATTGCCGACACACAGGTCAAACAAAACATCTGCCTGCCTGGGCTTGGACGGCGCAGGGCAGGCGTCAAGCGGTGGGGTTATCAGATGGCAAATACCGCAGTCGGACCGAGCTCACGATTGGTCGAAACGCTGTTTCGGGAGCATTCCACCTGGCTCGGCTCATGGCTGTCGCGCCAGCCCTGGACCGTTCACGCTCCCGAGGACATCGTAGCAGACGTCTTCCTGTCGCTCCTGACCCTGCCGAACGTGGCGAGCGTGCGCGAGCCGCGCGCCATGATGACCACGATTGCCAAGCGGATCATCTTCGAGGCCCGCCGCCGCAAGAAGCTTCAGATCTCCTACGAGGATGCCCTGTCGGCCATCCCGGAGGCGATGGATGTCTCACCGGAGGACCGGCTGATCCTCGTCCAGGCGTTGCAGAAGATCGACATGGTCCTCGCTACGCTCTCGCCGAGAGCCCGCGCGGCATTCCTCATGAGCCAGATCGATGGTATGTCCAACAAGGAGATCGCCCAGGAACTGAATGTCTCGCTCAGTGCCGTGAGCAAGTACATGACCCAAGGCTTTTCCGCAGTCTATCTGGCCAAGATGGAAAGTTGAACGAATGGCCAAGGCCCGGGCGCGAGAGGGCGTCGACGACAAGAGGATCGATGACAGCGGTCGGGCAGCCATCAAGTGGATGGTGGCGCTGACCTCCGGCACCATGACCGAACGCCAGCTTCGCGATTTCGACCGCTGGCGCAGCGCCAGCGCCGGAAATGCGGAAGCGTGGAACCGCATGTCGGGGGGACTCCAGCCCTTCGAGGTGCTGGCTCACTCCGCTCTGCCCCGCGGGACGGTGTCTCGGTTGTCGGACGCGCCGGTCCGCCGCGACCGCCGGGCGATCCTGGCGGGCTTTGCCGGCCTCGTCGCGGTGGGGGGGGCAGGCACCCTTTCGCTGGAGCGCTTCGTCCCGCTTCAGGGCCTTCTGCACGATCGATACACCCGCACGGCGGAGCACGACCAGTTCGAACTCGACGACGGCAGCAAAGTCGTGCTCGCGCCGCGCTCTTCGATCAACGTCGCCCTCTCGGCCGAGGAACGGCGTCTCGAGTTCCTCAATGGCCGGATGATGCTCGAAGTCGCCGAGCACGACCCGCGCCCCTTCGTGGTCGATCTGGGCCCGTTCCGCCTCGACGCCTCGGCGGGAAACTTCGTTCTCGACAGCCGCGACGGCCGCCTGGCCGTCTCAGGGCTCAAGGGCAGCGGCACCCTCGAAGGCGGGGGACGTCGGCTGAACCTGCGCACCAGCGAGCGTCTCAACTACGATGGAGCTACTTTCAGCCGGAGCAAGGTCGACGCCGAAGTCGAAGCGTCTTGGACGACCGGCTTCGCGGTCTTCGACGACGAGTCCATCGCGGCCATCGTCGAGCAGATCCGTCCCTACTATGCCGGATTCATCAGGCTGAGCCCTGAAGTGAGGGACCGGCGCGCCACCGGTGTCTTCAACGTTTTCGATCCCGTCACTGCCCTGGATACGCTCGCCCGGTCCGTCCAGCTCAAGATGACGCAGACCGCCGGCATCTGGATCAAGATCGAAGCGTAGCGTCAAGCCTGGACCGGCATCCGCCGCAGGGCCTTGCCCGCGGCGGTCTTTCGAATTTCGATGCGGTCGCCCGAGGCGGCTCACGGAAGCCGTTGCCGACACGATGCGCCACTCGCCTTCGCCCGGCCGGTCTCAGGACTAGGTGCCGCGGCCGCCGGGCGAAGAACCCATGCAGGCCTGTTTCGAAAAAACGCCCCGTTCGGCGGCTGCCATTTTTCCTGCCTCGTCACACAGAGAGAAGGGAAGCTCGGCCGTTGCGTGGCGTCGGCGCGTTCCCGGAGAGGGCCTGAACCGAGATGGCAACGCTGACGGACGAGCAACGGAAATCCGTAACCTATCTCGCGGGGATGGATGAGAACGGTGCCATCGCCTCGCTCGCATGGCGGGGCTGGCGGCGGGACAACCCGGCGACCTATTGGACCGACCGAAGCTTCGTCAACAAATGGAACAACGATTCCGACGGCAACACCCTGAGCGCGAGCAGCAAAGCCGGGACGCCGGGCGGGGTCGTGACGTATTCGTTCGCCCCCGGCGTCTCGGTACTGGCCAAGGCGGCCTATCGCGAAGGCCTCAACCTCTGGGCCGACATCGTCGACATCCGGTTCAAGGAGGTCCCGCTCTCGCCCGGCTCCAATCTGGTGCTGGACACGGACGTGGATCGAGGCGCGGTGACCACCTCCCCGGGCTCGGTGCGGACGAACCCGGGGGCGACCGAAATTCCTTCGGTCCTGACCCCGGTGACGAATCCGTTGGGCTACTCGGCCAACGTCAATATTCCGGACAACAACAACGGCTACGGCGTCCTCGGCGATTTCACCACCCGGGGCGTCAGCACGGTCACGCACGAACTCGGCCATATGCTGGGGCTCGGCCATGCTGGTCCCTACAATGCGGGCGTGGCGGCCTCTAGCCAGTTCAATGCCTATGACAGCCAGCAATGGTCCGTCATGTCCTACATTACTGCCAACAATACAAGAACGCCGTTCTACGCAGAGAACCCGGTCAAGGGTAGCAACTGGACCGAAGCACATACGCCGATGATGCTGGACATTGAGGCGGCGCAGCGCATCTACGGTGCCTCCAAGACCTCCACCTTCTCGGGGGGGCAAGTCTACGGCTTCAACGCCAATATATCCGGCACCTCCAATGCCTACTACAATTTTTCTTACAACAGCGCACCCGTCGTCACGATCTACAACACAGGCACCGGCAATTCTCTCGATTTGTCGGGCTACAGCACGGGCTCGACGATCAACCTGAATCCGGGCAGCTTCAGCTCCGCTGGCGGCCTGATCAACAACATCGGCATCGCCTACAACACCCGGATTGACACGGCGATCGGGGGGGCGGGCAACGACATCATCTACACCAACGGCAACGGCAACCGGATCGATGGCGGCGGCGGCACCAACAGGGTAATTTTCGCGAAAGCGGAAACCGACTATCAGGTCGTCCGCACCGCGGCGAACGCCGCGATCGTCACGGACAGGACCACGGGCGCCGTCGACACCTTGACGAACGTTCAGGAGATGGCGTTCGCGGCGCCTGTCTGCTTCACGAGCGGAACGCGCCTCCGCGTGTTTCGGGCCGGAGGCGTGGTCGAGGTCGCGGTGGAGGCGCTGCGGGTCGGCGACGTGGCGGTGACGGCAACGGGCGGACGCCGCAAGATCCGCTGGATCGGCCAGCGGACCGTCGTGCCGGCCACATGCACGGTGCCGTCGCAGCAATGGCCGGTGCGCGTGCGGGCCGGCGCCTTCGGGAGCGATCCCTGCGGTCGCCTGCTTCCGGTGCGGGACTTGCGGCTGTCGCAGGGCCATCCGGTGCTGGTCGCGGCGGACGAGGACAACCGGGGAGGCGTCCTCGTCCCGATCATGTGTCTCATCAATGGCACGTCGATCATGCGCGAGCCGGCCTCCATGGTCACCTACTGGCACGTCGAACTCGACGCACACGACATCCTGCTCGCCGAGAATCTGCCGGCAGAAAGCTACATCGATGGCGGCGACCGCGCTTTCTTTGCCAAGGCATCCGATGACGCCCTGCATAATCCGGACTTCGTCGCGCCGGGCTGGACCGCGAGATGTCGGCCCGTCCTCATCGATGGCCCCGTCGTCGAGGCGGAGCGCGCGCGGATCAACACCCTCTTTGTGCTGGCGCTGGAAGGAAACTGCGCTTGGCCACCCTTCGAGAGCGCGCACCCAACTGGATGCCGGTGACGTTCGGGGAAGGATGATGTTCTCCAAGGCCTGAGAGGGTCGAAACCGAGTCAAGCTGTTGCTTGGGCGACGGGGCGACGCAGGTCAGCCCCCAGGGCGTCCATGGTGTCGACGCCGGTGTCCCGGATGAACATCAGCCGGACCCCGCCGCCGATGAAGGTGTCGAAGTGCCAGCCTCGGCCGCGTAGGCGCGCGACCGCGGCCTCGGACATGCCCAGGGACACGCCGTTGGCCTCGACCGGATGGAGGAGATCCAGGCACGACCGCGCCGGCGAGGCGGGCGGCGCAAGCGCTGGCGGCGCGCCAGCCACGCACCATCGCCCACTCGCCCCGGACCTGATCGGGCCCTCTCATCAGAAGCGGCCGGAAGCCTCGGGCCTGCTTGATCTGTCCGACCACCGGCTCGCTCCCCTGCTTTCTGAGACGGTACCGACTGCTGCGCCCAGCCCGCTTCAGGCGGGCGGCCGCGTCTGCTGCGCCATGATGCCCCCGGCCCGGAGCAAGCTAGTCCGTGATCCTCCGCTCCTTCAGCGCGGCGAGGTTCGCCTCGTTGGCAAAGCCGGCATCGCCGGAGACTTCCCGCGGCTTGCGCCCAAGATGAGTGCGGATCTCGTCCACAAGCGGCACGAGGACGCGGTAGTCGGCAGAGGTGGTCACGAGCCGATGCACGACGATGATCTGATGGGCTGCGTCGACCGCGATCTGACCGTTATAGCCTGCACGAAGCCGTCGCGCGTGGGCAGAATCCGGATGTCAGGTTCGGTGAAGTTGCGCTCGCCCGGTCGGGCGGAGCGCCGTCTTTGCTGCGCAGTGGCCGCCCCTGCCAACGCATCCCCGACGAGGCGCCCGGCCCGCTCTCGTCCTCGGGATCGGGCGGATCTGCAGCCTCCGCCTCCAGCGCGGCCTTGGCGGCGCGGATCGCTTCCAGCCGCCGCGGCTTGTCGGCCATCCAGTCCGGCGTCTCGTCGCCCCGACGGCTGGCACCGTCAGCCTGATCTTCGGCCGCGTCAGCCTCGTGCGCGCTCCAGCCAAGCGTCCGCCTCGCCGGCCAGGGCCGGCTCGGCCGTCATCATCCGTCCGTAGCGCATCGCTTTGTGGCGGGAGGCGTTCGCCTTCAGCGTGGTGCCATCCACCGCCACGTGGCGAACTCGACGAGACCAGCCGCCGGACACAGGCGCAGCACCTGCACGAACAGGTCCGACAGGGCCACGAGGTGGCGTTCGCGGAAGTCGGCTATGGTGCGGAAGTCGGGCCGGTTCAGGCCGATCACCGCCATGACATCGACCCGCTCGTCACAGGCGCGGGCGAGCTGGCGCGAGCAGGACAGGCCGCGGCTGTAGCCGTCGAGCAGGAGCGCCACCATCATGCCGGGATGGTAGGGCGGGTAGCCGCGCTCCTCTGTGCAGGTTTCGAGAATGGCCGAGAGCTCGAGCGCCTCCCGCGCTGTATCGCGTACGAAGTGCGCCATATGTCCGGGTGGCACGAACTCGTCCAGTGAGGGCGGCAGCAGCCAGCCCTGATCGACATCCCACGCGCGAAACACCTTGGCCAAGAGCCAACTAAATCGGCCGCCGGATCCGCCGTCGAGGGAATGACTCGGACAGGCTCTTAGTTAGATGCCGCTTGAGCGTCTTGTAGGGCCTGCGGTCGATGAAGCTGATCAGCGCGTCCGGGGTGGTCGACTTGCGGACCTCTGCCGGTGTTGGCCCGGTTCTCTACAGAGCGAGCATCCCCGTAGACGTGCCGGGCCATGCGACGCCCCTGATCATTACGGACGCCGCGGTCAACATCGCGCCCTCTCTGGGGGAAAAGCGCGACATCACGCAGAACGCCATCGACCTCGCGCAAGCCCTTGGCGTCGAGTCGGTGCGGGTCGCCATCCTGTCGGCCACGGAGAGCGTCAACGCGAAGATGCCCTCGACCCTCGATGCCGCGGCCCTGTGTAAGATGGCCGACCGGGGTCAGATCACCGGCGGCATCCTCGACGGCCCTCTTGCCCTCGATAATGCCATCGACCTCGAAGCGGCTCGGATCAAGAAGATCCACTCACCGGTGGCCGGCCAAGCCAACGTTCTCGTGGTCCCCGATTTGGAAGCCGGCAACATGCTGGCCAAGAGCTTGACCTTCCTGGCCCGTGCGGACGCGGCCGGGATCGTGCTCGGGGCTCGGGTCCCGATCATCCTGACGAGCCGGGCCGACTCTCGGCTCACGCGTCTCGCCTCCTGTGCGGTCGCCTCACTGTTCGCCGCTGCCCAGCGCGCCCACCGGTCCCTGCCGGAGGTCTAGGTGGGGAACTTATACAACCAATTGCCGTCTCTTGTGTTTTCTTCCTGCGTATGGGGTTTCCCGCACAGGAGGACCGCGATGGCACGGCTGTTCTGGCTCCCGCATAGGGCTTGGGCGCGGATTGAGCCACACCTGCCTCACGGCTAAACCTCGGGTCGACGACAGGCGGGTCATCAGTGGCATCCTGCACGTGCTGAAGGTCGGAGCCGTTGGCAGGATACCCCTTCAGCTCACGGCCCACACAACACGATCTGCAACCGCGACAACAGGTGAGCTCAGCGCGGCCTCTGGCAGCGCTTGTTTGCCAGGATCCTGTGTCGTCGCATGGACGTCAAAAAAGTTCCCTCCCTAAGACCCGCGCCCGATATCAAACCACACGCTCTCCAGCACCATAGCGCGCCAGTCTGAATGCTGCGGATCCATTTGCACAATATGCATATTGGCTTCATCCAGTGCATCGAGACCGCCGGCTGCGTGAATGCGTTCGCCAATAAGAAGGAGTTCTTTCCAGTAGGCATCTCCGGTTGGGTCTGGGCCGCAATAGCTGAGATCCGGCCCGAGCTGTGCCCTCCCGGGCACCTGCCATGTCGTAAGCACTCCTCCATCGCACACGGCTAGGAAGGTTGAGCCGACGCGCTCGGTTTCGACGATGCTCCGCAGGAGTGCGTCGGTGGCGACCTCGGTCTCAGAGCCTTCGCGTTTATGCACGGTCGCCTCCTCAAGCTGCCCAACACACGCGTTGATCGCCGATGCCGCCCGACCCATTGCCGTGGCTGCGGCGGTACGTCCGGTCCGCCTTCGATCGGCACTGCAGCACGGTGGATGTCTTGATGGAAGGCGCGGATCGCGCACCGATGTCATCGGCTCGTGAGCCGGGCTGCGATGTCTACCAGCCTGACGTGAATTCATCATGTCATACAAATGTCGCCGTCATCGCGCCCTAATCGAAGGGAGCACATCGACGTCATTAAAGAACTTGCTAGACAAAATGGAAAAACTGAAATTTATGAAAGATCTCTAGAAGATATTAGCAAATTTGATTTATCATTGAACTTCACGCGAAGCAAGACTGCCATCAGCAGCCAATGCAGATACTGCCACCGACGACTTTCATCTTCGATCCCAGCGACGTCCGCGGGCTTCCGCCAAACGTTGACCCTGTCAACCCGTACCTTCATATTGCTGATCTTCTAGAGCCTGTTATGCACTTGTCATAAGCTTTTCAGCTTGTCGGAGCATGAGGCAGACGAAGGCGACCATGTGCAGGCCAGCCAACGTGCTGGCGTAGCGCTCGTAATCTTTGACCAGCCGCCGACAGCGGGTGGCCCAGGCAAACGAGCGCTCCACCACCCATCGGCGCGGCAGCAGGACAAAGCCGCGCTTGGCCTCAGGCGCCTTCACCACTTCCAAGTCGATGCCGTGCGCGCTCGCGGCGGCGGCGGGCTTAGAGCCCGTCCGATAACGTCCGGCAGGGGTTGAGTGGCCGGAATGGCGGTGATTCCAGAAGGGTGCTGAAGCCTCATCTGGACGTGCCATGTGGACCCCGACCACTCGCCGGCAGCATAACCGTGCGCGCCTTCGATACGAAACCGACCTGACGGATACGGAATGGGCGGTGATCGCGCCCATGATGCCAGAGCCCGCCTCGCGTGGTCGTCCGCCTGTCTGGACGATGCGGGAGGTCCTGAACGCGATCTTCTACGTGCTGCGCGGCGGCATCGCATGGCGGTTGATCCCAAAGGATCTCCCTCCGCGCAGCACGACGTTCGGCTACTTCAGCCGCTGGCGGGACGAGGGATTGTTCGGGCGGATCAACCACGCCCTGGTCATGGCCGACCGGGAGCGGGCCGGTCGCGAGGCCTCGCCGACGGCGGCCGTGCTCGACAGCCAGAGCGTGAAGACCACCGAGAGCGGCGGCCCGCGCGGCTACGACGCTGGAAAGAAGGTCAAGGGCCGCAAGCGTCAGGCCCTGGTCGACACGGACGGGCGCGCCCTCGTGCTCGATCCGCAGACCGCCGACATTCAGGATCGCGATGGGGCTGGACCGGTGCTGCGCCTGTCGCGGCGGACCTTCCCGTTCATCGTCAGAGCTTTCGCCGATGCAGGCTATGCCGGCGACAGACCCGCGACCGCCACCGTCATCACCATCGACATCGTGCGCAAACCGAAGGATCAGGTCGGCTTCGCCGTGCATCCACGCCGATGGGTGGTGGAACGCTTCTTCGGATGGATCAGCCGCAACCGACGCCTCTGGAAGGACCCGGAAGCGACCCTCGCCTCGGCCCAGGCCTTCCTCTACGCCGCCGCCGTCATGATCCTCGTCCGAAGGCTCGGGCGAGCATCATGACTTAGCGGACGGACTCTTAGGCCCGGAATAGCCCTGGTCGACAAAGGCCAACTCGACGCTGTCGCCCGTCTCCGCCTGCACCTCGGCGGCCAGCCGGCCGACCTCGGCCCGGTCGTCGACATCGGCGGGCGTCACGTGCAGCGCCACGACATGGCCCGGCGTGTCAACGGCCAGATGCAGCTTCGCACCCCGCTTGCGCTTGGCCCCGTCATAGCCGGCCCGCTCGCCGCTCTCGGGCGAGGAGCGCAGCGTCCGGCTATCGAGGATCACCGCCGAGGGCTCCGGCTCCCGCTCCGCCGCCATCCGCAGCACCGCCCGCAGGTCGCCGGCCACGTCCGCGAAACTGTCGGCCGACAGCCAACGCTGCGTCTGCTGATACACGGCCGCCCAAGGCGGCAGATCGTGCGGCATGAACCGCCAGGGCGCCCCCGTCTTCACGATGTAGCGCAGCCCGTTAAACACCTCGCGCAACTCGTGGTCGCGCTGAGCTGAGTCCTCCCGCAGCAGCGCGAGGTAGGGCGCTACCAGTGCCCATTCTTCATCAGACACGTCGGACGGATAGGAGCGGCGATCAGAAGGCATGATCCACAACGCCAATCCTGCCTATCAGTTCATAACACGCTCTAGGCTTCGAACTGAGCAGCCTCGACCTTTGCTACGAGCAGTTCCGCACGAGCCCGACAGCTGGTCGCAAAAAATACTGATACAAGGCATGAGATAGGAAAGGCTATTGCTCGCGCTGATTTCAAAAACACAGCACGCGCTTCGTAAATATTCAAAATTTAGGACGAATCAAATCGGGATCCGGCCTTGGATCACGACCTCGGCTGTTGAACTGCCGTTTGGATTGGCGAGTACGACTCCGACAGATTGGCCGCTAGGCAAAAATATTCGTGCGCCGCCAGTTTCGAAAGCGTGCATCAGAAGCGCAGTATTGCCCTCGATCTGGCCATTTGCAGAGTATGCCTCTCGGTCCAGATAGCTATCGATCTCATAGGTGACGACGCCGACGCCGGGCTGACCATCCCCGATCGTCAGCTTCCCTCGCCCACGTATCGTGCCGAGATATTTCAGCAGTTGCCGCTTACCAAAGCTGGTCATCACATCCGATTTCATGAGGGCGCTGAAGCGCGACTACCGTAGCAATGGGCAGGATCGACACCGCATCAAATCACAGGCTGCTCTTTCGCTGCCTGGAGTTCATCGGCCGTCGCAAGGAAACGGGATGAAAGGCAGCGTATCGCCTCGACGCGACGGCTGGTTTCTTCATGCTTTCCGTCGTCAAGCGTCGATAGGGCTTCCATGAAAGTGGCGTCAGCTGCTTCGTTATCTAAGCGCTCAGCAAGCCGCCGCAACGATTGAGGACCCGTATAACAGGATTTAGCATCATTTTTTATCGCAAGAACGACATCGGCGACAGCTGGATCAAGCTCCATGTTTCGGTAATGCGAGAAAGCCGATATAATCGATTGGCTCTTTCCGAACCAGTAGTACTCTAAGCCAGTTAGTCTGGGGAGTGTCATTGCCTACTCCATGACTTTATAGTTTTTCATTTATGACCTTAGCAGAAAATCAATGGATGTAACTGCTGGCCCAGCACATATTGCGCTACTGTTTCGTGCGGAAATTCCGACCGAGGTCTTCTTGGACAGCCGCATCATGATACCAAGCGGAACTGGAAATGTCCGGCCGATGCGATTCGGGCTTGGATCTTTCCTCTGGCCTTCCGCTGATGCAGCGGGAAATCATCTTATTCTGATTTGCCGGCTTAACCATACCGGTGAAATCTGGGGGGTTGAACAAGTTCATGACCATAGATCGATCCTCAAATTTGATGGTATGGATCTTTCACAATACGATATTTGGTAATGAAAATACGGATTTCAAGCTCTAAAAAAATATATTCATCGATATTCATCGGATTTTTTGGCTAAAAGGCTCAAGTTTTCACATCAAAATCGAGGCCGCAAACTTGCATAAAAACCGCTTCATTCTATCGAATTGTATGTTTATAGCATTCAACACAATGAATCGTAGATATTTTGCAATCAATTTAGCCAATAAATTCAAATATTAATTCCGTGTATAATGAAATTTACGCATCCATCTGACCAACATTGAGGCTTTGCGCAAGTACTTGTCACATATGCATCCCTACTGGCCACCTTCGACGTTAGACCCCGTTTCCTAACGGGCGTCGGAAGGTCGTTTGGGGGAGCGGCGAGCACCGTCAGCGTTGAGGAAGTATCTGACGCTCGCCCCGGATCGTCGATGTGGACACCCGCCGCGCGTGCCGAGTTTGCGCGCGAGAACCTGCCCTATGCAAGCAGCCCGACAAACGCGGAGTGGGCGCTCATCGCCCCGCTGCTGCCCGCCCCCTCCCGCACCGGTCGTCCCTGGCGCTGGCCGCTTCGGTCGATCGTGGACGGCATCCGTTCCGTCCTGCGCACCGGCTGCGCTTGGCGGCATCTGCCGCTGGATTTCCCGCCCTGGCCCACCGTTCACCGCTGGTTCCTGCGCCTGTCGAAGGGCGGCCGTGTTCGAGCGTCTGGCCCATGCCCCGACCCTGGCCGACCGCGAGCGCGCTGGGCGCGAGGCCAGCCCGACCGGCGGCATCCTCGATGCGCGGGCGGCGCGCTCGGGCGGCGTCGGCGTCAAGGACGAGCGCGGCTACGATCCGGCCCGGCGCGTCGTCGGCCGCAAGCGCCACGCGCTCACCGATACGGACGGCCGTCTGCTCCTCGCGACCCTCTCGACGGCTGGTCGGCACGACAGCCACAGTGGGGTTGCGCTGCTGCGGGCGTCCTGTCGGCTCTGGCCGTTCCTGGCCCACGGCTTTGCCGATCAAACAGGGCGAGCGCGTCGGCGCGGCTACAGCCATCACTGTCGAGATCGTCAGGCCTGACAAAGGCCAAAAGGGCGTCGCCGGGCAGCCCCGCCGCTGGGTGATCGAACCAACCTTCGGCTGGATCGCTCGATGCCGCAGGCTCGCCTTTGACTACGAGGCAACCCCGTCCTCCGCTCTCGCCTTCTTCGTCTTGGCCGCCGCCACGATCCTCGTCAGACGCCTCGCTCAAAACTTATGAAACGGGGGCGTGCCAGAACGTCTCCGGCTCGTCGTTGATTTTCTGCGCGGCGCCCCGGGTGCGGACCTTCCGGGGGGCTTCGATAACCCGGATCTTGGTCGATTGCCGGATGACGCCGCGCGGGTGACCTCAGCGAACGCGGCCGGCACGTGCCGGGAGGAGTGCCACACGCCCTGCCGGGCGGTGAGGAGGTCGGGGGAGGGGGCGCCGGGTGATGTCGCCCACGAAGGCGTCCTGTGTTGGACGAAATGTTGGACGATTTAGTACCCAAATAGGGCACGATCGGTCAATGAATGACCGCTAAGTGCTTGTGACTGTTGAGAAAGTGAAAAAGGCAGGTGGCGGAGACGGAGGGATTCGAACCCTCGATACCCTTATTAGGGGTATGCTCATTTAGCAAACGAGTGCCTTCAGCCTCTCGGCCACGTCTCCACTGCGCTTGGCTGTAGAAGCTCCGGCGGGACGGGTCAACCCGGTCGGCGCGGAGTTGTGACACGGCGCTCGTAATGCTTGGCGACGCGCAGGTGGCGCGAGATCGCGTAGTTCATGGCCGTGAGGAAGCCGTAGGCGCCGCGCACGAAGTGGCGTCGGCCGAAATAGGCCTTCAGGAAGTTGCCGGGCAGCTCGACGTAGAGGCGCCAGGCCGGGATCGTGACGCCGCGGGCGTCGAGGTCGTCGGCCTGCTGGTCCGAATAGCGGTTCAGCTTGGCAAGCTGGTCGCCCAGCGAGCGCACCGAGAAATGGTGGATGCGCCCTTTGATCCGCCCGGTGGTGACGCCGGGGCCGAGCACGACCCGGTCGTGGACCGGTGAAGTGGAGTAGGTGCTCAAGTCGCGCCGGTAGAGCCGCACCGGGGTCAGCACGTAGGCCCAGGGGTGGGGGCGTGTCTCGCCCGGGAAAACCTCGGCGATGGCGATGGTCCATGCGGCGTGCGTCGGCGCGCCTTGGGCGAAGACGGCGCGGATCTGCTCGGCGAGGTCGGGCGGCACCACTTCGTCGGCATCGAGGTTGAGCACCCAGTCGTGGCGGCACTGCTCTTCCGCGAAGCGCTTCTGCCGGCCGTAGCCCGGCCAGTCGTTGTGGATCACGCGGGCGCCGAGCGAGGCGGCGAGCGCCTGGGTGCCGTCGGTCGAGCCGGAATCGACCACCACGATGTCGTCGGCCAATGCGCGCACCGCCGCGAGGGTCGCACCGAGGCGGTCGGCCTCGTTCTTGACGATGATGAAGACGGAGATCGGGAGCGGGGCCATGGGTCTCGAAGCGCGCGGGGCCTTCGCTGTACCGGCGCGATTCGGCGCGAACAAGCGCGGCTATGCGACAGCCTCCGCCAGCCGCTTGCGTTGAACCTTGCCGTTGGCGGTGCGGGGCAGCGCCTCGACGAAGCGGACCGCGCGCGGTGCCTTGTAGGCAGCCAGACGTTCGCCGCACCACGCCATCAGTCCCTCCGCGTCGGGCTCGGCGCCGGGGCGCAGAACCACGAAGGCGGCAATGACCCGGAGGTCCACGCGGACGGAAAGCTCCGTCACGCCGACCTCGGCGATGTCGGGATGGCCCGCCAGCACGCCTTCCACCTCGACGGGCGAGACGCGGTAGCCCATGGCGTTCATCAAGTCGTCGTTGCGCCCGTGGAACCAGAGATAGCCGTCGGTGTCGAGGCTCGCGAGGTCGCCGCCGGCAAACCACGCGCCGCGCATCACCGCCGCCTCTTCCTCCGGTCGCTGCCAGTAGCCGAGCATCAGGCCGGGGTCGGAACGGTGGATCGCCAGCAGGCCGGTCTCGCCCGGCGGCAACGGTTCGGGCGGTCCATCGACGGGCAGGATCGCGACGCGGCGTCCCGGTTGCGGCCGGCCGGGCGAACCGGGGCGAACGGGGATGGTCGGGCCGCTCGACACGTAGGTCGAGATCTCGCTCATGCCGAGCGCCTCGTAGAGCGGCTTGCCCGTGGCCTCCGTCCAGGCATCGAGGAGGTCGGCCGACAGGGCCTCGCCCGCGGTGACGCCGTGGCGCAGGCGGGACAGGTCATGCTGGGAGAGGTCGGCGTATTTCAGGATCTGGCGGTAGACGCTCGGCACCGCCGCGAAGATCGTCGCGCCCTGCTCGGCGATCAGGCGAGGCCAGATCCCACGGTCGCGTGGGCCGTGATAGAGCACCGTCGTGGCGCCACAGGCCCAGGGGTCGGTGATGCCGACGCCGAGCGTGTAGGTCCAGTTCATGGTGCCGGCATGCAGCATCACGTCGGCTTCGGTGAGGCCGAGCCAATGCGCGTGCATCGGCCGGCGGCCCCAGATGGCGCGGTGAGCGTGGAGCACGCCCTTGGGACGGCTCGTGGTGCCGGAGGTGTAGACGAGGGTCGCCGGATCGTCGGCGGCGGTATCGGCATAGTCGGCGAGCGGCTCGCCGGCCTTCATCGCCGCGATCGTCTCGGTGTCGAGTCGGAGACAGTCCGCGTCACCACTGGAATCCGAAAGGCCTTGACCGGTCATCACGGCGGCGACGCCGGCATTCTCCATCAGGAAGGCGGCTTCGTCGGCCGTTAGTTGCGGCGAGGAGGGGAGGGCGATGAGGCCGGCGGCGAGCGCACCGAAATAGACCAGCACGTAGTCGGCCTCGTTGCCCATGCGGATCATCACCCGGTCGCCAGCCTTCAGCCCGAGGCCGAGCAGCCCCGCCGCAATGCCGCGCACCGCCCGGTCGGCTTGCGCATAGGTGAGTCGGCTGACCGTGCCGCCGTCGCCCACCATGACGAGCGCCGTCTTGCTGCCGCGCAGCCGGGCATTCTCCGCGAGGCAAGAGCGGGCCGCGTTGAAGCGGGGCGGCGGCTGGCGGTCGTCGGTGCTCGGCACGGCGGGCGTTTCCCGTTATCTCGGCGTTTGCCCCGGTGTCCGATCCTGATCTCTCACGGTCAAGCGGTGCCTCGACCGTGGAACGCTGCGCGGAGGCGCCCGCATGAAGCCGGCTATCGGCGTTTCGGCCGGATTGGGCCGGAGAGGCCGGCGCTCGCCCCGTCCTTGAGTTCAAGCCAGAGGAAGCGCGCGGGATCGACCGGCCCCGGCAGAGCGAGCCGGCCCGCGGGCACCGGCAGGAAGCCGAAGCGGCGGTAATAGGGTGCGTCGCCGACGAGGACGACGAGGCCGTGTCCGGCGGCGCGGGCGGCATCAAGGCTCGCCTGCATCAGGCTCGTGCCGATGCCGCGATCGGAAAAGCTCGGATCGACGGTGAGCGGCCCGAGCACGAGGAGCGATCCGCCTTGCGCCTCGGCCGGGCCGATCCGCACCGAGCCGACGAGATAGGTGCCGACGAGCGCCGTCAGGCAGAGATCGGGCAGGGGCGCGACGCCCTCGCGCAGGCGGTAGGCGGTGCGGGCGAAGCGGCCGGGGCCGAAGGCGCGGGCATGCAGCCGCTCGATCGCCGCGGCGTCGTCCGGATGCTCGGGTCGGATGACGAGGGGGAGGGCGGTCACGGGCGGCGTCCGGCGGCGAATGCGCGCCGATAGCAGCCGGCTGCGCAGTCGGCAAACAGAGGTGAGCGTCAGGCGCCCCGAGCCGAGAAGTCGATGCGCGGATCGATCCAGGTGTAGGTGAGGTCGGAGAGTAGATTCACCGCCAGACCGAGCAGGGAGAAGATGTAGAGCGTGGCGAACACCACCGGATAGTCGCGGCCGACGATGGAGGAGAAGGACAGGAGCCCAAGGCCGTCCAGCGAAAAGATCGTCTCGATCAGCAGCGAGCCGGTGAAGAAGGCGGTGATGAAGGCACCGGGAAAGCCCGCGATGACGATCAGCATCGCGTTGCGGAAGACGTGGCCGTAGAGGACGCGCCGCTCGCTCACGCCTTTCATGCGGGCGGTGACGACGTATTGCTTGCGGATCTCGTCGAGGAACGAGTTCTTGGTCAGCAGGGTCGAGGTGGCGAAGGCGCCGAGCACCAGGGCGGAGAGCGGCAGCACGAGGTGCCACGCATAGTCCAGAGCCTTGCCCCAGAGGCTCAGGGACTCGAAATTCTCGGAGGTGAGGCCGCGCAGCGGGAAGATCTGGAGGAACGAGCCGCCCGCGAACAGGATCACGAGGAGGATGCCGAACAGGAAGCTCGGGATCGCGTAGCCGACGATGACGACCGCCGAGGTCCAGACGTCGAAGCGCGAGCCGTCGGCCACCGCCTTGCGGATGCCGAGCGGAATCGAGATCGCGTAGGAGATCAGCGTCATCCACAGGCCGAGGGAGATCGAGACCGGGAGCTTCTCCTTGATCAGATCCAGCACCGAGACGTCACGGAAGTAGCTGCGGCCGAAATCGAAACGGAGATAGTCCCACAGCATCTTACCGAAGCGTTCGTAGGCCGGCTTGTCGAAGCCGAACTGCGCCTCGAGCTTCTTGATGAAGGCCGGGTCGAGCCCCTGCGCGCCGCGGTACTTCGAACTCTCGCCGCCGCTGCGGGCCGCGCCGCCGCCGAGGTCACCCTGGCCGCCGGTGATGCGCGAGAGCGAGCCTTCCTGCTGGCCCTGGAGCTGCGCCAGCACCCGCTCCACCGGGCCGCCGGGGGCGAACTGGATGATGGCGAAGGTGATGAGCATGATCCCGAAGATCGTCGGGATCATCAGCGCGATGCGGCGCAGGATGTAGGCGAGCATGGAAAATCCTCAGCGTCTCTCACGAAACTCCCACCGCGCTTTCGTCGCCAGGGCGAAAGCCGACGGTGACCGGGCGTTTCGTGAGGCACTCTCAGCCCCGGCCGATCCGGCGCGCCCTGGCCTCGTCGTACCACCACAGGCCCGGCACGCCGAGCCCGTAGGTCGGCAGCTTCGCCGGGCGGCCGAACATGTCCCACAGGGCGAGGCGGTACTCGGGCGAGTACCACATCGGAATCCAGTAGCGCCCTGCCCGCAGCACGCGGTCGAGCGCGCGGCAGGCCACCGTGAGGCTCGCGCGCGAATCCGCGTTGGCGATCCGGTCGAGCAGTGCGTCGATCACCGGATCGGTGATGCCGGCGAGGTTGTTGGAGCCGGGGATCGCCGCCGCGCGCGAGCCGTAGGCCTCGCGCAGCTCCGGTCCCGGCGTCGCGTCGCCCGAGGCCGCGCGAGAGGTGATGTCGAAGTCGAAGTCGCGCACCCGCGCCTGATACTGCGCGGCATCGACCGCGCGCTGGCGTGCCTTGATGCCGATCAGCCCGAGATTGCGGATGAAGGGCTGGACGATTGGCTCCCAGACGGAATCCGAATCGAGGAATTCGAACTCGATCGGCGTGCCGCTCGGCAGCCGCAAGGCGCCGCCCTCGCGGGTGCAGCCCGCCTCCTTCAGCAAGGCCACCGCGCGGGCGAGCAACGCCCGGTCCTGGCCCGAACCATCCGGAACCGGCGGCGTCCAGGCTTCGCCGAAGACCTCGGCCGGCACCTGCCCGCTGAAGGGTTCGAGCAGGGCCAGCTCCTCCGCGGCGGGCTTGCCCGTCGCCATCAGGTCTGTCTTCTGGAAGAACGAGACCGTGCGCTCGTAGGAGCCGAACATCGCCGTGCGGTTGGTCCAGGGGAAGTCGAAGCACAGGCCGATCGCCTCGCGCACGCGCGGATCCTTGAACACCTCGCGGCGGGTGTTGAAGAACCAGCCCTGGATGTTGGCCGGCGCGGTGTCGGGCAGGGTTTCGCGCTTCACGCGGCCCTCGCGCGCGGCGGGGAAGTCGTAGCCCGTCGCCCAGATCCGCGAGGTGAATTCCTGGCGGTAGGTGTAGGCGCCGCCCTTGAACGCCTCGAACGCGACCTGCCGATCGCGAAAATACTCGTAGCGGAGCTGGTCGAAATTGTTCTGCCCGACCATCACCGGAAGGTCCGCCGCCCAGTAATCGGTCACCCGCTCCAGCTCGATGAAGCGGCCGATATCGATCCGCCCGACCTGATACGGGCCGGAGCCGAGCAACGGCTTGAGGGTCTGGGCCTCGAAGTCGCGGCCCTCGAAGAACTTGGCCGAGAAGATCGGCAGTCCGGCGACGATCAGCGGCAGATCGCGGCTGCGGCTAGGCGCGAAGCGGACCACCAGGGTCTCGTCGCCCTCGGCGATCGCCTCCGCGACATCGCGGATCACCTGCGCGATCGTCGGGTGTCCCTTCTCCTTGAGGATGGTGAGGGAGAAGGCCGCGTCCCGCGCGGTCAGGGGCGAGCCGTCGTGAAAATGCGCCTGCGGGCGAAGCGCGAAGCGGTAGGTCAGGCCGTCTGGGCTGATCTCCACCGAGCGGGCGAGGAGGCCGTAGAGCGCGTCCGGCTCGTCGAGCGCGCGCACCATCAGGCTGTCGAAGGTGAGATTGATCCCGGCCGCGCCATTGCCGCGGAAGACGTAGGGGTTGAGCGTGTCGAAGGTGTCGAACGCCTGATTGCCGAAGGTCTGGACGAGATGGGTCGAGAAGCGCCCGCCGCGCGGCGCCATCGGGTTCACGTAGTCGAAGTTCGGGAAGTCGGGCGCGTATTTCAGCTCGCCGAAGCTCGAAAGGCCGTGAGTTCCACCATGAGCCTTGCGGACATCCTCGGCGCGGGTCGGGCGGGGCAGGGCGCCCGCGAGCGCCAGCACTCCCGTGCCGAGGACGACGCTCCGGCGGGTCGCGCCCGCGCTCATCGCGGGGCCCCCGTCTTGGCGGCGAGCGCCTCGTCGTACCACCACGTCGTCGGGAAGCCCGAGGCGCCGTATTTCGGCAGCACCGCCGGGCGGCCGAAGCGGTTCCAGCGCAGCGTCCGCGTCGCGGCAGAGGACCATTGCGGCACGACGAAGTTGTGGGAGAGGAGCGCCCGGTCGAGGGCATGCGTGGCGGCGACCAGCGTCTCGCGATCCCGGGCGAAGATCACCTTCTCGATCAGCGCGTCGATGCCGGCATCCTTGATGCCCGCGATGTTGCGCGAGCCCGGCTTGTCGGCCGCTGCCGAACCCCAGAGCTCGCGCTGCTCGTTGCCGGGCGAGAGCGATTCGAGCCAGGTCGACGTGGTGATGTCGAAATCGAAGCTGCGCAGGCGGCTCTGGTACTGCGCCTGATCGATCACGCGGATCGAGGCCTCGATGCCGATGAGCTTGAGCTGCGCGGCGTAGGGCAGGATCACCCGCTCGAACACGTTCTGGAATTCGAGGAACTCGACCGTCAGCGGCTCGCCGGTCGCCTTGGCGACCATCCGGCCGCCCTTCAGCTCGTAGCCGGCCTCGCGCAGCAAGCCCACCGCCTTGCGCAGGTTGGCCCGCGCGGCCTCGGGCGTATCGTTGACGGGGTTGGCGTAGGTCTCGGTGAAGACGCTGCCCGGCAGCTTGTCCCTCACGCTCTCAAGGATCGCCTTCTCCGTCCCGTCGGGCAGGCCGGACGAGGCGAGGTCCGAGCCGTAGAAGTAGGAATCGATCCGGCTGTACAGACCGTAGAAGAGCTGCCGATTCATCTCCTCGAAGTTCAGGGCGAGGTTGAAGGCGCGGCGCACGCGCTCGTCCTTGAACTTGTCCCGGCGCAGGTTGAACACGAAGGCCTGCATGATGCCGGTGCCGCGGCCGGGGAACTCCTCCTTGATGAGGCGGCCTTCCTTCACGGCGGGGAAGTCGTCGTAGGCCGTCGCCCAGTTGCGCGCGATGTTCTCGCTGCGGAAGTCGTAGAGGTCGCCCTTCAGCGCCTCCAGCAGTACGGAGCCGTCGCGAAAGTACTCGAAGCGGACCGTGCCGAAATTGTTGCGGCCGCGGTTCACCGGCAAATCCTTGCCCCAGTAACCGGTCACGCGCTCGTAGACGGCCGAGCGGCCGGCATCGATCTTGGTCAGCCGATAGGGGCCGGAGCCCAGCGGGATCTCCAGGGTCGTCTCGGTGGCGCTGCGTGGCTTGCCGTTCTTGTCGGTGCCCGTCCACCAGTGCTTGGGCAGCACCTGCATCTGGCCCAGCACCTGGGGGAGTTCGCGGTTGCCGGCCTCGCTGAAGCGGAAGACGATTTCGCGCTCGGCCCCCGGCTCGGCCTTGGCCACCGTGTGGTAGTAGGCGGCGTAGAACGGGCTGTTGGCCTTCAGCGTGTCGAAGGACCAGATCACGTCCTCGACGGTGACCGGCTTGCCGTCGTGCCAGCGCGCGTTCGGCCGCAAGCGATAAGTCACCGACTGGCCGTCCTCCGCGATCCGCACGCCCTCGGCGAGGAGGCCGTAGGAGGAGAACGGCTCGTCGCCGGAATCCTCCATCAGCGTGTCGTAGATCTGGGTGATCCCGTTTTCGAGATCGCCCTTCAGGCCGTTGACGATGAAGTTGAGGTTGTCGAAGCCGCCCTGCGAGCCGAGCCGCACCATGCCGCCGACCGGCGCCTTCGGGTCGGCATAATCGAAATGCTGGAAGTCCGGGCCGTATTTCGGTTCGCCGAGCAGCGTCAGCGCGTGGCGCCAACGACCGGATTCCTTGCCGGGTGCCTCCCGCGCCGAGACCTTCGAGGCGGATTCGGCGGGCTCCTGAGCGGAGGCGGGCCCCCGCAGTCCCAGGAGGACGAGCGCTCCGGCGAGGAAGCTGCGGCGGGCAATTACGGCGTTTTCCGTCACGTTGGCGCGGTCTCCCGATCCCGTGAGAGGTCAGTCGGGCGTCGTTCTAGGACGAGCCTGGGGCCGGCGCCACCCGCCGCGAGCGCGCAGCCGGCGCGGCCACGGGCCCGGACATGAAAAAGGCCGGGCTTGGCGGGCCCGGCCTTCTCGAAAACGGGTCCGCCGCTCCGCCTTACGGCTTGGGAGCGTCGTGGTCGGGCTTGGCCGGCGGCTCGGTGGCCGGCGTGGACTCGGAGCCGGGTTCCGCCTTGGTCGGAATGTCCCCCGAAGGCTTGGCCTCGGGTGCCTGCGTCGGGGCGACTTCGTTGCGCTGAGGCTGGACCTGCGGCGCCGGGACCGGGCGGGCGGTGTCCTTGCCGTCGCCCGATTGCGTGTTGCCCTGCGGCGCGTTGGTCTCGGGCGTCTTGCTCTTGTCGCCCGTCGCACTGTCCACCGGCTTGGTCTCGGCCGGCTTCTCGGCTTCGGCCTTCTTGTCACCCGCCGGCGCCGCCTCAGCCTTCTTCTCGGCGGCCGGCAGCGGTTTCGGGCTGTCGGCGAGCGTGCGGAGATAGGCGATGACGTTGGCGCGGTCCGTCGGCGAGCCGATACCGGCAAACGCCATCTTGGTGCCCTTCACGTAGCCCTTCGGGCTCTCGAGGAAGTGGTCGAGATCCTCGTAGGTCCAGGTGCCGCCCTTCTCCTTGAGCGCGGCGGAGTATTCGAAGCCGGCGGCATGCGCCTTCTCGCGCTCAACGATCTCCCAGAGGTCGGGACCGACCTTGTTGGGGCCGCCCTTCTCGAAGCTGTGGCAGGCCTGGCAGGCCTTGGTGCCGCCCTTGCCCTTCTCGGCATCGGCGCTGGCGAGCCGCACGGCGATGGGCTCGGCCTTCGGCGCTTCCGCTGCGGCGCCGCCGCTCTTCGGCTCCGGCTCGGGCAGGGGATAGCCGGCGCTTCCGGCGGGCTTTGGATGATAGATCAGCTCCGCAACGAAGCCCGACCCGACCGCGAACAGGAGGGCACCCAGGACCGCGCCCGCAACCTTGTTCAGCTCGAAGGAATCCATGCTCGACAGCTCCGGCGCGCGGGATCAGGACCCGGCGGATGAGGGCCCGACGGGCAGACGCCGGACTTTGGAGGATTTCAAGGGTGATTAGCCGCTCGGGCCCGATCTTGACAATGGGCCATGCGCGCTGCGCGCTGTCGCACACCGTTATTCGTCACACGCTTCGAGCGAGCGGGCATCTTCGTTGCAGCTCTGCCGCACCGCGGGGGGGAACGCCCGGTCATGACAAGCCGGGCCGCCGCTGCTAGAGCGCTCCCGCGCGCCTGAACCCCTTCCGCCGAAGTTCGTCCGACCCGCCCGAGGCCATGTCCGATCCCCTGATCCTGATTCCGGCCCGCCTCGCCGCGACCCGGCTGCCGTCGAAGCCGCTCGCCGACATCGCGGGCGTGCCGATGATCGTGCATGTCTGGCGCCGTGCCGTGGAAGCCGGCATCGGCCCCGTGGTGGTTGCCACCGACACCGACGCGGTCGCCGAGGCGATCGAGGCGCAGGGCGGGCTGGCGGTGATGACCCGGCCCGACCACCCCTCCGGCTCGGATCGTCTCGCGGAGGCGCTGGAGATCGTCGATCCCGACGGCAACCACGACGTCGTCGTCAACGTCCAGGGCGACCTGCCGACCATCGACCCGGCGATCATCGCCGCATCCGTGATGCCGCTCGCCGACCCGCGGGTCGACATCGCCACCCTCTGCGCGGTGATCCACCGGCCCGAGGAGATGGACGACCCCAACGTGGTCAAGATCATCGGCCACACGGTGGGACCCAACCGCCTGCGCGCGCTCGCCTTCACCCGTGCCCGTGCCCCCTGGGGCGATGGACCGCTGTTCCACCATATCGGCCTCTACGCCTATCGCCGGAAGGCGCTCGCGCGCTTCGTCGCCCTGCCGCAGGGCGAGTTGGAGCAACGCGAGAAGCTGGAGCAGTTGCGCGCGCTGGAGGCCGGCATGCGCATCGATGCGATGATCGTCGAGGACCTTCCGCTCGGCGTCGATACCCCCGCAGACCTCGAGCGCGCCCGTACGCTGCTCGCCATCCGCCGCCTGAACTGAGTCTGCTGAAGCACCGATGACCGACCGCACCATTGCCTACCAGGGCGAGCCCGGGGCCAACTCGCACATCATCTGCTCGCAGGCCTATCCGGGCTGGACCGCTCTGCCCTGCGCCACCTTCGAGGACGCCTTCGCCGCGGTGAACGAGGGCAAGGCGAACCTCGCGATGATCCCGATCGAGAATTCGATCGCCGGCCGGGTCGCCGACATCCATCACCTGATTCCGACCTCGCGGCTGCACATCATCGCAGAGCACTTCCTGCCGATCCACTTTCAGCTCATGGCCCTGCCGGGCGTGGGCGCGGAGCGGTTGACGAGCGTACACAGCCACATCCACGCGCTCGGGCAGTGCCGCCGGATCATCCGGCGGCTCGGCCTCAAGGCGGTGGTGGCCGGCGACACGGCGGGCGCGGCCCGCGAGGTGGCGGAAGCGCGCGATCCCAGCCGCGCGGCCCTCGCCCCGGCCATGGCGGCCGAGGTCTACGGCCTCGACATCCTGGAGCGCGACGTCGAGGACGAGGCGCACAACACCACGCGTTTCGTCGTGTTCTCGCCCGAGCCCGCCGAGTGCGAGCCCGGCAACGGCCCGACGGTGACGAGCTTCATCTTCCGGGTCCGCAACATCCCGGCGGCGCTCTACAAGGCGCTCGGCGGGTTCGCGACCAACGGCGTGAACATGTCGAAGCTCGAGAGCTACATGGTCGAGGGCCAGTTCACCGCGACCCAGTTCTACGCCGAGGTCGATGGCCACCCCGAGGATGACGGCTTGCGCCGGGCCCTCGAAGAGCTGCGCTACTTCTCGAAGGAGTTGCGCATCATCGGCACCTATCCGGCCCACCCGTTCCGCGAGACGACGCGGCAGGCGGCGGAATAGCCAAGGCGCAAACGAAAATGGCGCATACGAAAAAGGCCGGCACAGGGGTGCCGGCCTTTTTCTTCGACGGAGGGAAAAGCGTCAGGCCGCGTCGGCGGGCTTGTCCCTGTTGGCCTCGGGCTTCGGGCCGCCCTTGGAGACGCCGACCAGAGCCGGGCGCAGGGTCCGGTCGCCGATGACGTAGCCGGTCTGCACCACCTGGACGACGGTGCCGTTGGGAACCTCGGTGTTGGGCACCTCGAACATCGCCTGGTGGCGGTTCGGGTCGAAGCGCTGGCCCTTGGGATCGACCACCTTCACGCCGTGGCGTTCCAGCGTCTTGGCGAGATCCCGATCCGTCAGGTCGATGCCCTCGATCAGCCCCTTGAAGGGGCCGTCGGCACCCGCGCGCGCCTCCTCCGGCACGCTTTCGAGCGCGCGGCGGATGTTGTCGGCGGTGTTGAGCATGTCGCGGGCGAAATTCGTCACCGCGTAGGTGCGGGCATCCGCGACCTCGCGCTCGGTCCTGCGGCGCAGGTTCTCCATCTCGGCCAGCGTGCGCAGCAGGCGATCCTTGAACTCGTCGCGCTCTGCGATCGCGGCGGCGAGCGCTTCGGCATCCGCGCCCGCATGCGAGGCACCGGATTGCGGCCGAACCTCCGCCTCCGCGCCGTCGTGCCGCTCCTGCTTCTCCATGTCGTCAGCCATCATCGTGCGATCGATCAGGTCTCGAAGTGTTCCGGGATGGGGCTGATATCATTCGGGCAAACCGCGAAATCAAGCGCACTGCGCGACGGATGGGTCAGAGTTCCCGCGGCGGCGGCGAATCGACCAGGGCGTCGAGCCCTTCCGCGCGGAGCGCAGCGACGTCGCTGGCGAACACCTCCATCACCGCGGCGCGGATCAGGGAGAGGCGGTCGGGCTGCATCACGCGGGTCCCGGTGAGGTCGGTCACGTAGAACACGTCCACCGCCCGCTCGCCGAAGGTCGCCACATGCGCCGAGGTGATGTTGAGGCTCAGGCGGTTGAGCCCCGTCGTCAGCTCGTAGAGCAGGCCCGGCCGGTCGAGTCCGGTAATCTCCACCACCGTCTCGCGGCTCGACAGGGCGTTGTCGATCGACACGTCCGGCGGGACGAGGAAGGTCTTGGGCGGCTGCTTCGGGTGCTTGTCGGCCACGAG
Organism: Methylobacterium sp. AMS5; assembly: GCF_001542815.1. GTDB lineage: Bacteria > Pseudomonadota > Alphaproteobacteria > Rhizobiales > Beijerinckiaceae > Methylobacterium. The sequence goes on along the minus strand of NZ_CP006992.1, from coordinate 237,871 downwards.
TTCGGCAATCTTGATCTCGCCCTTCAGCGCCCGCTCGATCGCCGTGGCGATGCGGCCGGCGCGGCGCAGCTCGTCCTCGTCCCGCTCGAAGGCGCGGGAGATGAAGATCGAATCGAGGGCGAAGCCGTCGGTCGTCGTGAAGATCTGCGCATCGACGATGTTGCCGCCCATGGTCGCGCAGGCGCCCGTGATGATGGCGAGCAGCCGCGGATGATCGGGGGAATAGACCGTCAGTTCGGTCACGCCCCGAACCGGATCGGTCTCGTAGGTCGTGGCGCTGGTGCGGCCCTCCTCCATCACCGTGCGCAGGAAGCGGGCGTTCTTGAAGTGGCGCGTCGAGTCCACCTTGAGCCAGTAGGCTTGGTTGTGGCGCGCGGCATAGGCGTCGAACAGCTCGGAGTTCCAGTCGGAGAGCTGCTCGCGCAGGACCATCTGGATCAGCCGCACCCGGTCGGTGCGAGCGATCTCCGAGTGGCCGCCGGACAGGACGACTTCGGTCTCGTCGTAGAGGGTACGCAGCAGCGTGCCTTTCCAGGCCGTCCACACGCCGGGGCCGACCGCCTTGATGTCGGCGACGGTGAGGATCGCGAGCAGCTTCAGCCGCTCCAGGCTCTGCACCTCGCTCGCGAACTTCTCGATCGTCCTGCGGTCGGAGAGGTCGCGGCTCTGCGCCGTCATCGACATGAGCAGGTGGTGCTCGACCAGCCACGAGACCGTCTCGGTCTCCGCCTGGCTCAATCCGAAGCGCGGCCCGAGCTTGCGGGCGATGGCCGCGCCGGCGATCGAATGGTCCTCGGGCCGACCCTTGGCGATGTCGTGCAGCAAGATCGCGACATAGAGGGCGCGGCGGTTGTGGATCGTATCGATGAGCCGCGAGGCGAGCGGATGCTCGTCGCGCACCCGTCCCGAATCGATCGCCGCGAGCACGCCGAGCGAGCGCAGCAGATGCTCGTCCACCGTGTAGTGGTGGTACATGTTGAACTGCATCATCGCGACGATGCGGCCGAATTCCGGGATGAACCGACCGAGGACGCCCGCCTCGTTCATCGATCGCAGGATCGTCTCCGGAGCGTTCTTCGATGTCAGGATGTCGAGGAAGAGCCGGTTGGCCTCCGGGTCGATGCGCACCGCGTGGGTGATGAGCTTGAGCGAGCGGTTGGCCAGCCGCGCCGCGTCCGGATGGATCGGGAGGTTGTGCCGGTCGGCGAGCCAGAACAGACGGATCAGGTTGACCGGATCGCGCTCGAACGTGTCCTCGCCGCGGATGTTGACCCGGCCGTTGTCGATCCAGAAATCCTCCGCCTCGATCGAGGTCGCGCGGAAGCGGTCGCGGAAGCGGCCGATCCAGCGGTCGAGCACCGGCGTGCGCTTGGCGTGACGCGCCTCCAGCTCGGCGCAGACGATGGCGGTGAGGTCGCCGACATCCTTGGCGATGAGGAAATACGCCTTCATGAAGCGCTCGACACCCGAGAGGCCGCCGCGGGAGCCGAAGCCGAGCCGTTCGGCGATCTTGGGCTGCAGCCCGAACGACAGACGCTCCTCCGGCCGCCCGGTCACGAAGTGGATGTGGCAGCGCACCCGCCACAGGAATTCCTCGCAGCGCTCGAACAGACGGTACTCGTCCGGCGTGAACAGCCCGGCATGGACCAGCTCGGCCTGATCCCGCACCCGGTACGTGTACTTCGCGATCCAGAACAGGGTGTTGAGGTCGCGCAGGCCGCCCTTTCCGTCCTTGACGTTGGGCTCGACGAGATAGCGCGAGGCGCCTGCCTTGGCGACGCGGGCGTCGCGCTCGCGCAGCTTGGCGTCCACGAACTCGGAAGCCGACCCGATCACCAGTTCGGTATCGAAGCGGGTGACCATCTCCTCGAACAGCGCGCGCGAGCCGAACAGGAAGCGGGATTCCAGCAGCGCGGTGCGGATCGTCATGTCGGCGCGGCCCTCGCGCAGGCATTCCTCCACGGAGCGCGTCGCATGGCCGACCTTCAGCTTGAGGTCCCACAGCACGTAGAGCATCGCCTCGACGACGCTCTCGGACCATGCGGTCTGCTTGTAGGGCAGCAGGAACAGCAGATCGATGTCCGAGCCCGGCGCCATCGTACCCCGGCCATAGCCGCCGGTGGCGACGATCGCGAGCTGCTCGCCGGTGGACGGGTTGTCGTTGGGATAGAGGCGCCAGACCACGGCGTCGTAGATCGCCCGCACCACCGCGTCGGTGAGGCGGCTCAGACGTTGCGCGCAGGCGAGGCCGTCGCGTTCTCTCAGGAGAAGCCGCTCGGCATCCGCGTGCCCGGTCTCGATCACCTTGCGCAGCTCGGGCACAAGGAGCCCTCGCAGCTTGGTCGGTTCGCGGGCGTCGCGGTCCAGGGAGGCGACGATCTTTTCCAGGACGGGAACGGGGTCGAACATGGCCGTCCCGTTAGCATGTAAAGCCGGCGGCGGCATCGGTCGGTTGCGTGCAACTCAGCCGTTCTGTTTTGCGGATTTTTCGTTTGACGAAACGAACGTGACTGTTCTAGCCATCAGGCGGATCCGGCAACAAGCCGGGCCGACATGGGAGACAGCCGCATGATTCGACGCCGCACCGTCCTCTCCGCATGCGCCGGATTGTTCGGCCTCCTCGCGATGGGTTCGAACCTGCGGGCTGCCGAAGTGTCCGAGATCCGGCTCGACTGGGCGACCTACAATCCGGTCAGCCTCGTCCTGAAGGAGAAGGGCTTTCTGGAAGAGGCGCTGAAGGCCCGCGGCATCAAGATGCGCTGGGTCCAGTCGCTCGGCTCCAACAAGGCGCTGGAATTCCTGAACGGCGGCGCCATCGATTTCGGCTCCTCGGCCGGGGCGGCCGCACTCCTGGCACGCATCAACGGCAACCCGATCAAGGTCGTCTACGCCTATTCCCGGCCGGAATGGACCGCGCTCGTCACCCGCAAGGACACGGGGATTGCAGGGCCCGCCGACCTCAAGGGCAAGCGCATCGCCGTCACTCGCGGCACCGATCCGCACATCTTCCTGATCCGCGCGCTCCAGGGTGCCGGGCTCACCGAGAAGGACGCCAAGCTCGTCCTGCTCCAGCACGCCGACGGCCGCACGGCGCTCGACCGCGGCGACGTCGATGCCTGGGCTGGTCTCGACCCGATGATGGCCGCCGCCGAGATCGAGAGCGGCGACGTGCTGTTCCACCGCGACGCCGCCGCCAACACCTGGGGCGTGCTCGACGTGCGCGAGGATTTCGCCAAGGCGCATCCCGATCTCGTGCGGGTCGTCATCGCCGCCTACGAGCAGGCCCGTGCTTACGCCCTCGCCAACCCGGATGCCTTAAAGAGCGCGCTCGTCTCGGCCACCAAGCTGCCCGAAGCGGTCATCGCCAAGCAGATCGAGCGCACGGATCTGAGCCAGCCGGCCGTCGGTTCGGCCCAGGCCGACAGCATCCGCGCCGCCGGCCTTGCCCTGCAGCAGGCGGGCGTCATCCCCGCCTCCACCGACGTGGCGGCGGCGGTGGACGGTCTGATCGATCCGCAGTTCAACCCGGCCCCGGCCCGCTGAGCCTGCCGATGCCGGACGCCGCGCCCCTCGCCGCCTTCGCTCTCGTCAGCCTCGGGATGGTGCTGACGCCCGGCCCGAACATGGCCTACCTCGTCTCGCGCACCGTTGTGCAGGGACGAGCGGCCGGGCTGGTGTCGCTGACGGGTGTCGCGGCGGGCTTCGTCGTCTACCTGCTCTGCGCGGCCTTCGGCATCACCGCCCTCCTCATGGCGGTGCCCTTCGCCTACGATGCCCTGCGCCTGGCCGGCGCGGCCTATCTCTTCTTTCTCGCGTGGCAGGCCGTTCGGCCCGGCGGACGTTCGCCCTTCGACACGCGCCCGCTGCCGCCCGACGGGGCGGGGCGGCTCTTCGCCATGGGCTTTCTGACGAATGTGCTGAACCCCAAGATCGCGGTGATGTACCTGTCGTTGCTGCCGCAATTCATCGATCCGGTGGCGGGTGGGGTGCTGACGCAAACCCTTGCGCTCGGCCTCGTCCAGATCGCCGTGAGTCTCACGGTGAACGCGGCGATCGTCCTGTTCGCCGGGTTCGTCGCTGCGTTCCTGAAGGGGCAGCCCCTCTGGCTCCTCGCGCAACGCTGGTTCATGGGGACAGTGCTGGCGGGGCTCGCGCTGCACGCGGCGACCGATGCGCGGCGCTGATCGGCCGACCCAGCCGAGTATTTTCGAGGCCACGATGCAGATCCGGCGCGGCACCCTGGCATGAGCGTCACCACCGTTCTTTCCGACGACACGGAGCCGAAGGCGGTTCCTGCGCCGCGCTCCGCTCTTCTGGGGAGCGGAGCGCGGCTGGCGCTCGGCCTGCTGCTGCCGCTCGTCCTGGCGCTCGGCTGGGAGGCGGCCGTCGCCGCCGGGCTCGCCTCCGGGCGCCTGCTCCCGCCGCCGAGCCGGGTCGGTGCCGCGCTCTGGACGCTCGCCGCCTCGGGCGAACTCTGGACCCATGTCGAGGCGACCCTGATCCGTGTCGGTCTCGGCTTCGCCTTCGGGGCGTGCGCCGGCATCCTCGCGGGCACGCTCACCGCGACGCTGCCGACCTTGCGCTGGCTGGTCGATCCGAGCCTTCAGGCCCTGCGCGCCGTACCCTCGCTCGCCTGGGTGCCGCTGTTCATCCTGTGGTTCGGCATTCTCGAGACGCCGAAGGTCGCCCTGATCGCGGTCGGCGTTTTCTTTCCCGTCTACATCGGTGTGGCCGGCGCCATCGCCTCGGTCGATCGCAAGCTGATCGAGGTGGGCCGCATCTTCCGCCTCTCGCGGGTCGCGCTCGTCCGGCGCATCCTCCTGCCGGCCGTGCTGCCGGCGACGTTGACGGCGCTCCGCACCGGGCTCGGCCTCGGCTTCCTGTTCGTGGTCGCCGCCGAACTGATGGGCGCCTCCGAGGGGCTCGGCTACCTGCTTCTCGACGGCCAGCAATTCAGCAAGCCCGACCAGATCCTGGCTGCGATCATCAGCTTCGCCGTGGTCGGCAAGGCGGCCGATGCCGGGCTCGTCGCCCTGACCAGCCCGCTGGTGCGCTGGCAGGATACGGCGCGGGAGACGCTGTGAGGCCGCCATGCTGAGCATTCAGAGCCTGTCCAAGACCTACGCTGACGGCACCCGCGCCCTCGACGGCATCGACCTTCGGATGCCCAATGCGGAGATCGTCGCGCTGATCGGCGGCTCCGGCTGCGGGAAGACGACGCTGCTGCGCCTCATCGCCGGGCTCGACCGGCCGAGCGCGGGCCACATCGCCCTCGACGGTGAGCCGATCACCGGGCCCCATCCCGGCGTCGGCCTCGTGTTCCAGGAGCCGCGCCTGCTGCCGTGGCTGACGGTCGCCGAGAATGTCGGCTTCGGCATCGATCATCGGCCGAGGCGCGAGCGGCGGGAGCGCGTCGCCCACGCCCTGGAGCGGGTCGGCCTCGCCGAACAGGCCGGGCGCTGGCCCCGCGAATTGTCGGGCGGGCAGCAGCAGCGCGTCTCGATCGCTCGCGCCTTCGTGGCCAACCCGCGGGTGCTGCTTCTCGACGAGCCGTTCTCGGCGCTCGATGCCTTCACCCGCAAGGATCTTCACCGCCATCTCCTCGCCCTGTGGGAGGAGGTGCGGCCGACGGTGCTGATCGTTACCCACGACGTCGCCGAGGCGGTGGCGCTCGCCGACCGCGCCATCGTCATGCGCCCACGCCCCGGCCGCCTCGACGACACGGTGGCCCTGCCGATGCGCCGGCCGCGCGACCCGGCGTCGCCGACGAGCGAGGCGGCGACCCGCACGATCCTCTCCGCCCTCGATCATTCGCTGCGCCCGCGCGACGCTTCCCGTGCACCGGAACTCGCCGGCGGAAGCTCGTTCTGAGGTGTCGCGGCGGTGCGAAAGCCGCTAGATCCGCGACACCAAGAAAACACGCCACCAAGAAAACAGGAGGAAATCCATGGACGCCGACGCCCTGCGCGCTCTTCAGGCCCCGCTCAAGAACAAGTACCGTGAGACGCCGGATTCCGCCGTCATCACCCTCAAGGCGAAGGGCTCGCTGGACGACACCAGCATCGCCTGCAAGGTCGAGACCGGCCGCGCGCTGGCAGTGGCCGGCCTGCACCCCGCCACCGGCGGTTCGGGCGCCGAACTCTGCTCCGGCGACATGCTGCTCGAAGCGCTCGTCGCCTGCGCGGGCGTGACGGTGAAGGCGGTGGCGACCGCACTCGAAATCCCGCTCAAGGCCGGTACGGTCAGCGCCGAGGGTGACCTCGACTTCCGCGGCACGCTGGGCGTCGACAAGGAAGCGCCGGTGGGCTTCCGCGCGATCCGCCTCAAGTTCGACCTCGACACCGACGCTCCCCAGGAGAAGCTCGACCAGCTCCTGAAGCTGACCGAGCGCTACTGCGTCGTGTTCCAAACCCTCAACCACAAGCCGGAATTGTCGGTGAACGCCTCGCGCTCCTGAGCGGCGAAGCGTATCTGACAGGCGTCATGCGCCTGCTCATCATCGAGGACGACCGCGAGGCCGCCGCCTATCTGGTCAAAGCGTTCCGGGAAGCCGGGCACGCGGTGGACCATGCGGGCGACGGCCTCGACGGCTATGCGCTCGCCCGCGAGGGCGATTACGACGTGTTGATCGTCGATCGCATGTTGCCGAAGCTCGATGGGCTCTCGCTGGTGCGCTCCCTGCGCGAGCAGGAGATCGCCACGCCCGTCCTCATCCTCTCGGCGCTGGGCCAAGTGGACGACCGGGTGAAGGGTCTGCGGGCCGGGGGCGACGACTATCTCCCGAAACCCTACGCCTTCTCCGAGCTTCTGGCCCGCACCGAGGTGCTGGCCCGCCGCCGCACGGCCGCGACCGGCCAGAGCGAGGCCACCGCCTACCGGGTCGGCGACCTCGAACTCGACCGGCTCTCGCATCGGGTGACGCGGGCGGGCCGCGAGATCGTGCTGCAGCCCCGCGAGTTCCGGCTGCTGGAGTACCTCATGCGCCATGCCGGGCAGGTGGTGACGCGGACGATGCTGCTGGAGCATGTCTGGGACTACCATTTCGACCCCCAGACCAACGTCATCGATGTCCACGTCTCGCGCCTGCGCGCCAAGATCGACCGCGGCTTCGAGCATCCGATGATCCACACGGTGCGCGGCGCGGGCTACGTCATCCGGGCGGACGAGCCGCTTCTCCCGTGACGCCGTCCGCCGCATCGCCGCCGCCGGATGGCCTCATCGCGCGCCTCGGGAAGATCTTCCGCACGACGGCGTTCAAGCTGTCGCTCGCCTATCTCGTGCTGTTCGCGGTGCTGGCCTCGCTCGGGCTCGGCTACGTCGCCTGGAACGCGCGGCGGGTGCTCGATGACCAGATCCTCTCGACCATCGATGCCGAGATCAACGGGCTGTCCGAGCAATACACCGCGGGCGGGCTGCGCCGCCTCATCGCCGTGGTGGAACGGCGCGCCAAGGAGCCCGGCGCCTCGCTCTACCTCGTGACCACGCCCGCGGGCGAGCACATCGTCGGCAACGTGAGCCGCCTGCCGGCCGACATCCTCGCCCGGTCCGGCCAGTACGAGAGCTATTACGGGCGCGGCTCCGATGCGGATCGAAGCGAGCATCGCGCGATCATGCGGGTCTTCAACCTCGCCGGAGGCTTCCGCCTCGTCGTCGGCCGCGACACCGAGGAGCGCGACCGCCTACGCGCGGCGATCGGCAACACCTTCGGCTCCTCGCTGGCCCTCGTCGTGCTGCTCGGCGTGCTCGGCGGCTGGTTCGTCGCGAGCCGCGTGCTGAAGCGCGTCGACGACATGACCGAGACGACCCGCACCATCATGGCGGGCGATCTCGACGGGCGCCTGCGGGTCGGCGGCGCCGGGGACGAACTGGACCGCCTCGCCCAGAACCTCAACCTGATGCTGGAGCGCATCGGCGAGCTGATGCGCGGCATGCGGGAAGTCTCCGACAACATCGCCCACGACCTCAAGACGCCGCTGACCCGATTGCGCAACCGCGCCGACGAGGCCCTGCGCACCGCCGAGACGCCGGAGGCCCTGCGCACGGCGATGGAGGGCGTGATCGAGGACAGCGACGGGCTGATCCGGGTGTTCAACGCGCTTCTGACCATCGCCCGCCTGGAGGCCGGCAACGCACCCGAGAGCGTCAGCCGCTTCGATGCCGGGGCGGTCGCGCGGGAGGTGGCCGAACTCTACGAGCCGCTGGCCGAGGACAGGGGCCTGAGCCTGACCGTTGATATCGAGCCGGACCTGATCCTCGACGGCAACCGCGAGTTGGTCGGGCAGGCGATCGCCAACCTCCTCGACAACGCCATCAAGTACGGTGCCCGCTCCGATGCGTCCGGCCCGCAGGAAATCACGGTCAGCGCCGTGCGTGCCGACGGCGTCGTCCGACTCCGGGTGGCGGATCGCGGCCCCGGCATCCCGGAAGCCGAGCGCGAGCGGGTGCTCGACCGCTTCGTGCGCCTGGACGCCGCCCGCACACGCCCTGGCTTCGGCCTCGGTCTCAGCCTCGTCGCCGCCGTTTCCCGGCTGCATGGCGGAAGCCTTGAGCTTGCCGACAATGCTCCAGGGCTCGCCGTGACCCTGAGCCTGCCGGCGGGCGCGGCCTGACGTGAACTCAGTTCAGGAAATTGCGGACGCCGTCGGGGTCGGCGAGCGTCGCCTGCGGGCTGCCGGGGAGCGCCAGGACGACCAGCAGCACCGCCAGAGTGATGGTGGCGAGCCCCAGCACTGCACCGACCCGCTGCGGTTCGAACCGGCGGCTCGCGATCAGTGCGCAGCCGAGTGTGAAGACGGCGGCTTCGGCAAAGGGAACGAGGGTGGTGCTGCTCATCGATTCACTTTCGTCCTCGGTCGCCGTGTCGTCCGCCGGAGGTACCGCGAGAGAATGCCGCTCCGGCCCGGCTGGGATCAACTGAAGAAAGCGCGTGCCTGCTCCCCGACCCCTTCATGACAGGACGGCCAAGCCGCGGAAAAAGTCCCGCGACGCAGGGCGCCGGGGCTGGGGGACGGCGCCGACAAGCTGCCTTCCTTCGCGCGATCGTCAGAGCGGCTTCCAGGGCCATCGCTTCGACCCGTTCGCTCTGACCAGCGAGGCGGCGCCGGCCGATCTGATCGAGCGTGAGATCGCGCAAGGGTTGCTCGTGCCGATCCGGGGCGAATGCCCGCCACCGAGACCGACACGGCCGACGACATCCTCATCCTGTGCCCGACGGGCGCGCCTCGGAGCCGATCGTCCAGGCCTTCGTCGGCTGGATCAGGGCGCAGGTGCGGCGCGACCCGGCCTGACGGGGAGCGGGACGACGCCTCGCGCGGTGGAGGTCGCGAGCTTCGGGTGCTATCTGCCCCGCGCGTGTCGCCCGATGATCCATCCGCTCCGCCCCATCCGCATGGCCTCCCGCGCTTGCCGGTCGCCGCGGCCATGAGCGCGTCCGCCCGCCCGCCGGAAACGGCGCTCTACGCGCCGGTGAAGGGCTTCCTCGAAACCCTCGGCTTTGCCGTGAAGGGCGAGATCGGCGGCTGCGACCTCCTGGGCGTGCGCGAGGGCGAGCCGCCGGTGCTGGTGGTGTGCGAGCTGAAGCAGAGCTTCAACCTGGAACTCGTGCTGCAGGCCGTGGACCGGGCCGGTGCCTGCGACGAGGTGTGGCTGGCGGCGCGCCTGTCGGTGCGCGGCAAGGGGCGGGAGGCCGATGCGCGCTTCCGTAACCTGTGCCGGCGCCTCGGCTTCGGCCTTCTCGGCGTCGGTGCCGACGACGGCGTCCACGTGCTTCTCGGCCCCGGAGCGCCGATGCCCCGACGCGACCCCAAGCGGCGCTCGCGCCTTCTGGACGAGCATCGCCGCCGACAGGGCGACCCCGTGGCCGGCGGTGGTTCGCGCGCGCCGGTGATGACCGCCTATCGCCAGCAGGCCCTCCTTTGCGCCCGCGCCCTGGCGCCCGGGCCGCTGCGCCCGCGCGACCTGACGAGCGCCGTCCCGACGGCCGCCGCCATCCTCCGCCGCAACGTCTACGGCTGGTTCGAGCGCACCGGCTACGGCGTCTACGCGCTGACGCCGTCCGGGCACGAGGCGATCGAGCGATGGCCGTCGATGCCGCCCTGACCCTCGCCCTCTCGTGCTCGGGGCGTCTCAAGCCAGAACCCGGACGCACGGAACGGAGAGCCTTCGCTTGAACGACCGGATCACCATCGCCGCCCCCGGCGTCTCAAGCGTCATCCCGAGGGGTGTTTGCCGGCTTTCGCAAAGACGATGCTTTAGGCTGCGATCGGGCCGCTCGGGCGGAACTGTCGAGCCTGACCGGTGCGGTCAGTAGAGCGTTAGAGTGCCGCACAAAACTCCCGGCCTCTGACCGTTCTCGTTCTGACGATGACGGCGCGGCGGAAGTTTTGTGAAAGACACTTACGCCCGTTCGAGCGTCCGCCGCCGCGGGCGTAACCCGAACTTAACATTCATCAACAATGTTGGGTTGTCGATCGTTCGAATTTGTACCGTGGCGCCAAGTCGATGGCAGTGGAAGGGATCCGAACTCAGCCGTCTACATCGGGCTCCGCTCGAAGCTGGCTGCCGCCCGTCGCCCTCTTGCTGGCGAGCCTGATCGGCTCCGCGTGGCTCGGAGCGCCGATGGCGGAGCCGGGCCGGCCGGTCGCCGCCCTGTTTCCGCCCTGGTGGGATCCGAGCCGCAGCCTCGGCGCCGCGGTGGCGGCGGGTGGCGCCGTGCTGGGCCTCGGTCGCCTGCCGGGACTCGTCGTCACCCGGTCCTCCGCGCCGGGCTTCGCCGGGCGCCTGCGGGCGGCCGGGGCCCTCATCCTGTTCGACCCGCGAGGCTTCGGCCTCTGCACCCATCCCGAAACGCCGCGCTTCCAAGAATCAACACCCAGAGATCCACGACCATGACCGAATCCCGCCCGCGTGATCTCGACAGCCTGCGCCGCGCCGCGAGCCGCGGCCTCGTCGCCCTGCTCTGGCTGCACGTGCCGTTCAACGTCGCCGTGGCCGCCGCCCTCGGAAACCCGATCGCGGCCCAGGGGCTGATGGCGTTCGGCCTTGCTGCGGCGGCGACCGCTACATGGCGGTTGAACGGCAACGGGCTCGCCACCCGTCTCACCGTGTCGGTGGCGATGGTCGGCATGGTGGCGCTGTTGCTCGGTGCGGCGGCGGGCCATTCCTGGCAGCTCGACCTTCATATGTACTTCTTCGCCGTCCTGGCGGTGCTGTCGGCCTATTGCGACTGGCGCGTGCTGCTCACCGCGGCCGGGGCAACGGCCTTGCATCATCTCGGCCTGAATCTCCTCCTACCGGCGGCGGTCTATCCGGGCGGTGCCGATTTCGGCCGGGTGGTGCTCCACGCGGTGATCGTCGTGCTCGAGACCGCCGTCCTGGTCTGGCTCAGCGTGCAACTCGCATCCCTCTTCTCGGTCTCGGCGCGCTCGCTCGCCGCCGCCGACGCCGCACGTGCCGCCGAGACGGAAGCCCATAACCGCCAGGGCGTGGCCGAAGCGGAGGCCCGCGCCGAGCGCCGCCGCACGGCCGGCGAACTGGCCGAGCGTTTCGAGAGCAGCGTGAACCGCCTCGTCCGGGAAGCGGCCGAATCCGCCAACCGGGTGCGGCACGCCTCGCAGGATCTCTCGGCCGCGGCGGGCGACGCCGCCCGCCGCACGACGGATTTGTCCACCGCCTCGCAGGAGACCGCTGCCGACGTGCAGGGCGTCGCGGCTGCAGCCGGTGCGCTTTCGGCCACCGTGCGCGAGATCGGGAGTCACATGACGCACGCTGCCGAGGTGGCAGGCCGGGCGACGCGGGAAGCGGGACAGACCGACGAGACCGTGCGTGCGTTGGCCGAGGCGGCTCAGCGCATCAACCAGATCGTGCTTCTCATCGGCACCATCGCCGAGCAGACCAACCTGCTCGCGCTCAACGCGACCATCGAAGCCTCGCGCGCCGGCGCGGCCGGGCGGGGGTTCGGTGTGGTGGCGGGCGAAGTGAAGGCGCTCGCCGCCCGCACCGCCCGCGCGACGCAGGAGATCGAGGCGCAGGTCCTCGCGATCCAGGACCAGACGGGGCAGGCGGTCGCGGCGATCGGCCGGATCGGCGGAACGATCGAGGAGCTCGGCACCATCACCCGCTCGGTCGCCGCGGCGGTGGAAGGGCAGGGGGCGGCGACCAGCGCCATCGCCGGCAACGCCGAACGGACGGCCCGGCGGACGGGCGCGGTCTCCGAGAACCTCGACGGCCTCGCCCGTTCCGCCGACCTCACCGGCGCGGCTGCGGCCGCCGGCCTCGACGCTTCCGAGCGTCTGGCGGGGGAATGCGACGCCCTTGCCGAGACCGTCCGCGACTTCGTCGGAACGCTCCGGGCGGCCTGAACCCCAGGGCGTCGCCGCGCCCGTGCCATGTCGTGCCGTCCCCAAAGTCCCTTGGCAGATCCCGATTTGCGCGTTTGATGGGCAGAGCCGCAGCGCGACGGCGATGCGGACGCTTCGAAGCGAAGAAGGGACGGCATGGGCAGGCGACACGACGGGCAGATCGCCCGCGACGACGGCACGGCGCCCCTGATCGCGCGGCTGGGTCAGGCTCCGCCGCTCTCGAACCCCGAGGTGGCGCAGGCACGCCTCGACGAGATCGCCGACGCGCTTCCCGCCGCCCTGCGCGAGGGCCCGGCCCGCGACCTGCTCGCGGCGCTCGCCGACCACTCGACCTTCCTGTGGTCGCTCGCCTCGCGCGATCCCGCCCGCCTCGTCCGCCTGTTCGAAGAGGCGCCGGAAGCGGCCGACGCCCGCATCGTTGCGGCGCAGCGCGCCGCCGGCCGGGCGGGGGAGGGCACCGCGCCCGATCTCGATGCGGTCGGCAAGATCCTGCGGCGGAACCGGGCCGAGCACGCGCTCCTCGTCGCGCTCGCCGATATCGGCGGTCTCTGGCCGCTGGAGCGGGTGACCGCCGCGCTCTCCGATTTCGCGGATGCCTCGGTGTCGGCGGCGGTCGATGCGATGCTGCTGCAAGCGGCCGCATCCGGCCGCTTCCTGCCGAAGGATGCGAGCGCGCCGCAGGCCGGCTCGGGCCTCGTCGTGCTGGGCTTGGGCAAGCTCGGCGGACGCGAGCTGAACTATTCGAGCGACATCGACCTAATCGTCTTTTTCGATCCGGAGACGGCGCCGCTGAAGCCGGGGCTGGAGCCGACGCCGTTCTTCACCAAGCTGGCGCAGGGCGTCTCGAAGCTGCTGCAGGAGCGCACCCGCGACGGCTACGTCCACCGGGTCGATTACCGCCTGCGGCCCGATCCCGGCTCGACGCCGACCGCGATGAGCCTCGCCTCGGCCTACGTCTATTACGAGACCACGGGCCAGAACTGGGAGCGGGCGGCCTTCATCAAGGCCCGCGCCCTCGCCGGCGACATCCCGGCGGGTGAGCGGTTCCTGGCCGACCTCACCCCCTTCGTCTGGCGCAAGTATTTCGATTTCGCGGCGATCGCCGACGTGCATGCCATGAAGCGGCAGATCCACGCCGTGCGCGGGCACGAGGCGCTGGCGGTGGCCGGCCACGACATCAAGCTCGGCCGTGGCGGCATCCGCGAGATCGAGTTCTTCGTCCAGACCCAGCAACTCGTCTTCGGCGGCCGGCGCCCGATGCTGCGCGGGCGCTCCACCGTGCCGATGCTGGGGAAGCTGCACGAGGATGGCTGGATCTCCGCGCAAGCGCGCGATGAACTCGGCGCGGCCTACGCCTTCCTGCGCACGGTCGAGCACCGCCTGCAGATGGTGCGCGACGAGCAGACCCAGCGCCTGCCGACCGACCGGATCGAACTCGAGAACTTCGCCCGGTTCGCCGGATTTGCCGACCTCGCCGGTTTCGAGGCAGCCCTGCTCGCCCATGCCCGCCGGGTGCAGGCGCATTACGCCCTGCTGTTCGAGGCCGGGCCCGATCTCTCCTCCGAGGTGGGTGACCTCGTCTTCAGCGGCGCCGCCGACGATCCGGCGACGCTGGCCACCCTGCGCAGCCTCGGCTTCCGCGATCCGGAACGCGTCACCGACACCGTGCGCGGCTGGCATTTCGGGCGGCGTGCGGCGGTGCGCAGCCCCCGCGCCCGCGAGGTGCTGACCGAACTGGTCCCGGCCCTGCTCAAGGCGCTCTCGGGCACGCCCGATCCGGACGCGGCGCTGGCCAATCTCGACCGTGCCTTCGGCCGGATGCCGGCGGCGGTGGAGCTGCTGACCATCCTGCGCGAGCACGAGCGCCTGCGGCTGCTTTTTGCCGACCTGCTCGGCAGCGCCCCGCGCTTGGCGGGCACCGTCGCCTTCTCGCCGCACGTGCTCGACGCGGTGATCGACCCCGATTTCGGCGAACCGTCGGTCGATGCCGGAGCCATCGCCGCGCATTACCGTGCCCTGCTGGGCCGGCCCGACAGCCACGAGGTGTTTCTCGACCGCAGCCGCGACGCGGCCCGGCAGCTCCGGTTCCTCACCGGGGCGCGGCTCCTCTCCGGCATTCTCACGCCGCAGGCGGCCGGCCGCGCCTTTTCGGCGATCGCCGACGCCGCGGTGGCGACCGCGCTGGAAGCCGTCTCGAAAACCTTCCTCGCCGAGCACGGCCCGATTCCGAACGGCCGCATCGTCGTGCTCGGCTATGGCCGCCTCGGCTCGCACCAACTCACGGCAGAGTCGGACCTCGACCTCGTGGTGCTCTACGATTTCGATCCGGAGAACCGCACCAGCACCGGCCCCAAGCCCCTCGACGCGGCGGTGGCCTATAACCGGCTGACTCAGCGCCTCGTCGCGGCGCTCACCGCCCCGACCCGCCGAGGCCTGCTCTACGAGGTGGATCTGCGCCTGCGTCCCGGCGGGGGCCAGGGTGCGGTGGCGGCGCAGTTCCGCAGCTTCCGCGCCTACCAGCGCGAGGAGGCCGAACTCTGGGAGCACATGGCGCTGACCCGGGCCCGTGTCATTGCTGGTGACGCGAGCCTCGCCGAGGAGGCGAAAGCGACGATCCGTGACGCGCTGATGCAGCCGCGTGACGCCGACACGGTGAACCGCTCCGTGCGCAGCATGCGCGCCAGGGTCGAGGACGAGAAGGGCGATCACGGCCCTCTCGACCTCAAACTCAGCCCCGGCGGCCTCCTCGACCTCGATTTCCTGGCGCAGGCCTTGGTTCTCGGCCATGCCCACGCCGATCCCGATCTGATCGGCCTCGATGCGCCCGAGGTGTTTTCCCGCGCGGCCGAGGGCAGGATCATCGCGGCGGACGAGGCGGCGCAACTCGCCGATGCCTACCGGCTCCTCGACGACGTGCACCAGTGGCAGCGCCTGATGGTCGAGGGCGACCCGACGCAGGCCTCCGACGTGGCGCTCGCCCGCCTCGCCCGCGCCGCCAACCTGCCCGATGCCAGGGCGCTCAGTGCCCGGCTCGACGAGGAACGGCGAACGGTGCGGACGATCTTCGACCGCCGGCTCGGGCAGCCGAGCGGAGGTTAGAGCCATCCGCGCCTTGCGGGATGAGTCCGTGACCCCTTACTCTCAACACCATGAGCGTCGTCGCGATCGATTTCGAGACCGCCAACGAGCGGCGCGACAGCGCCTGCGCGGTCGGGCTTGCCTGGATCGAGGGGGGCCGCGTGGTGCGGCGCGAATCCCGGCTGATCCGCCCGCCGCAGTTGCGGTTCTCGCCCGGCAATATCCGCGTCCACGGCATTCTGCCGGCGGACGTGCGTGATGCGCCGACCTTTCCCGAGGTGATTGCCGAGTTCCTGCCCGACCTGTCGGGCGGGTTGATGCTCGCGCACAATGCCGGCTTCGACATGGGCGTGCTCGCCGCCTCGCTCGCCGCCTGGGGCGAGCCGGTTCCGGACATGGCCGGCCATTGCACGCTCCAGATCGCCCGGCGCGTCTTCCCCGATCCCGCCGGCCACGGCCTCGCCAAGGTGGCGAGCCGCCTCGGCATCCGCTTCGAGCACCACGATGCAGGCGAGGATGCCTTTGCCTGCGCCGAGATCGCACTCGCGGCCCTGCGCGAGACGGGTGCGACCGACATCGCCGACCTCGCTCGCGGCCTCGGTCTCATCCCGACCCGCGCCCTCACCACGCCGCGCCGGGACATGACCCGCTCGACCTCGGCGAAGGCTCTGCGCGCCTCGGGCATCGTCGATCTCCGGCCCTCGAACGCGCTGCGCTTCGCCATGCGCGGCAGCACCGGCAATCGCTACCTGCTCGAATTCGAGGAGCGGACGGACGGGCCGTATCTGCGCTGCTCCTGCCCGGCGGGCACCCACCGCCGCCGCTGCCGCCATGTCGATGCGCTGGTCGAGGGCGACATCACCGAGCTGACGTCGAACAACTTCGACGATGTCGAGCGGCTGCGCCAATTGCTCGACGGCAAGAGCGTCGGACCGGTGCGGATCAAGGGCGTCGCCGCTGCCTGAAATGACGGCGGTGCGTGGCTCCTCGAGCGGCATCATGCTGCCGTTCGTGCCTCCTCTTCCGAGCGCGGGCGGCACGTCGTGGATGCCTGCGGGGGAAGCGATGACCCTCCGCACGGCGTGGTCATCATCGAGGCCGTGACAGCGCAGAATCGCCCGTCAGAATGCGTCGGACACGTCGGTGGTACGACTCTTTCGTGCCGGTCGACCTATACGCCGATCATTGTCGGCGCAATCCGCGCGTGAAATCTTCGCGCGATGCGTCCCGGCGGATGCCGACGCTAACGGCCTCGGTCTCGCGGTGCGCCGACCTTCGACACGACCGATCGGTGCGCGCCGCGCGACCCTTTCAGCAAGAGGTGTCGCCATGGATCACGATACGATGCGTCGGACGACCGCCGAATTCTTCGGCACCTTCTGGTTGACCTTCGGCGGCTGCGGTGCCGCCGTCCTTTCTGCGGCCTTTCCCGAACTCGGGATCGGGTTCCTGGGCGTCGCCTTCGCCTTCGGCTTCACCGTGCTGACGATGGCGTACGCCGTCGGCCACATCTCGGGCGGCCACTTCAATCCGGCGGTCACACTCGGATTATGGACGGCCGGACGTTGCGCGAGCCGGCACGTCCTGCCCTACGTCATCGCCCAGGTCATCGGTGCAACGGTGGCGGCCTTCGCCCTCTATACCATCGCCTCCGGCAAGGCGGGCTGGGTGCCGAACGGGTTCGCCTCGAACGGCTACGGCGAACTCAGCCCCGGCAAGTATGGCCTGGCCGCCTGCCTGATCACCGAAGTCCTGACGACGTTCATCTTCATGTTCATCATCGTCGGCACGACATCGAAGGGCGCGGCGGCGGGTTTTGCCGGCATCCCCATCGGTCTTGCCCTCGTGCTCATCCACCTGATCTCGATTCCCGTGACCAACACATCGGTCAACCCGGCGCGCAGCACCGGGCCGGCCCTGTTTGCCGGGTCGGAATATATCGCGCAGCTCTGGTTGTTCTGGCTTGCGCCGATCGCTGGCGCGATCGCGGCCGGCGTTGTCGGGCGATGGCTCTACGAACCCGCCGACATGGTCGAGACAAGGGTCATGGAAAGGGGCGCCGAGATCTGACGGCCGCACCGGTGATGACGAGGCAATCCCGTGCCCCGTCATCACGCATTACCGGGTCTTCGCGTCGACTCTAGCTTCATGTTTCCAGATCGTCTTCTCCCGAAAGCCGGCAACCACCTTGCGGGACGATGCTCTAAATCTTCTCTTCCTCGAACGCCCTCACCCATTCCGCGCAGATGCCGGAGCGGACGATGTCGTCGAGGGTGAACTCCACGATCGGGATCGTCATCATCCGGCTCTTCACGAGGTGGATGACGGTGCGAAGCCCCGAGGTCTCGCGCAGGTCGGTCTGGGACACGTCGCCGTTGATGATGACCTGGCAATCGTCGCCGATGCGGGTCAGGAACATCTTGATCTCGGCCGTGGTGGTGTTCTGCGCTTCGTCGAGGATCACGAGGCAGTTCTTGAACGTGCGCCCGCGCATCACTTCGAACGGCACCACTTCGATGTCGCCGGCCTTCACCGCGATGTCGAAGGCGGCCGCACCCATGCGCTCTTTCATGGTTTCGGTGAGCGGCGCGACCCAGGGCGCGATCTTCTCTTCGAGCGTGCCGGGGAAGAACCCGAGCGAACGGCCGGAGGGCACGTTGGGGCGGGTGATGACGACCTTCGCGATCCGGCGCTGGCGGAGAAGGTCGGCGGCGCGGGTGCCGGCGATGTAAGTCTTTCCGGTGCCGGCCGGGCCTAAGACGATGACTTGTGAAGATGACGCGAGGGCGTCGAGGTACTGACCTTGTCGATCGGTCAGTGGTTGGATCGGTGCGGGGTTACGTTCCTCGTCGAAGCGGGTGCGATGCATCCGGATCGGTCGGTCTTCAACCAGTTCAAGCCGTGCGCGTCGTCTCTTCATGGATCGATACTCCACCTTGACTCGTGCGTGACTCTCGCAAACTCGCTATTTCAACCCGTCTCGACTTTCGCGACTCTCCTTCGATTCGGCGAAGACATCGCCGATCTTCGTTCAACTGTACGCAAGAGCAAAGCCAAACCCCATGAGTCGGTTCCACCGCGCGCCATGAAGGCTGTGGAGAGCGGCTTTACGGCAACGCTTCGCCGACGCCGCGAAGGTTGCAGGCGGGAGCGACGGGGGCGTGACGGCTTTGCGAACAAGCGATGACCCCAGCACCTGTCGGTGCCGCCTGCGGATCGGGACGATCCTTGCTTGGGCCATCGCGGGCATCGCCCTCCTCGGGCGAGGGGCGGCCGGCGGAGAACCGCCGACGGGACGCTTCAACCGGGTTGGAGGAAGCTGTCGAGGACCATTTTCCGGCCGGCCTTGTCGAAGTCAACGGTGAGCTTGTTGCCGTCGATGCCGGCGACCGTGCCGGGGCCGAACTTGGTGTGGAAGACCCGTTGGCCGTGCTCGAAGGTGGAGGGCGCGCCCGTGGATTTGGCGACCAGCTCGCCCTCGATCTCCCGTGGTCCCCCCGAGCGGCCGCCCCGGCCTTGCCCGAGTCCCCCGCCGAAATTGCCGGACGTATTGGCCTGGGCCCGCTGCCAGCCCGGCGTGCCGTAGGACGAGCCGAACGGCGTCGGGTTGCGGTCGAAGCGCGAGGCGCCGGCCGAGAAATGCGCGGGCGCCTCGACCACGTCCACGGCCTGCGGCGGCAGTTCGTCGATGAAGCGAGAGGGGATGGTCGAGGACCACAGCCCATGGATGCGCCGGTTGACGGCAAACGACAGCTTGGCGCGCTTGCGGGCGCGGGTGAGCCCGACATGGGCGAGACGCCGCTCCTCCTCCAGGCCCGCCCGCCCGCTCTCGTCGATGGCGCGCTGGTTCGGGAAAAGGCCGTCCTCCCAACCCGGCAGGAACACGGTATCGAATTCGAGCCCCTTGGCGGCGTGCAGCGTCATCAGCGAGACGCGGTCGGCCCCTTCCGCCTCGGAGGCTTCCATCACGAGGGAGACGTGTTCGAGGAAGGCGGCCATATCCGGGAACTCCTCCATCGAGCGGACGAATTCCTTGAGGTTTTCGAGCCGCCCTGCGGCGTCGGCCGAACGGTCCTTCTGCCACATCTCGGTGTAGCCGGACTCCTCCAGGATGGTCTGCGCCACCTCCGGATGCGGCTTGGCCTCCACCAGCCGCACCCAGCGCGAAAAGCTCTCCACGAGGCCGCGCAGCATCGAGCGAGCCCGCGGCTTCAGCTCGTCGGTCTCGATCAGCTTCCTGGCCGCGGCCAGGAGCGGGATCCGGTCTGCGCGGGCGAAGGCGTGCAGGGTCTGGAGGGTCGCGTCGCCGAGGCCGCGCTTGGGTGTGTTGAAGATGCGCTCGAAGGCGAGGTCGTCGGCGCCGTTCATGGTGACGCGCAGATAGGCCAGCGCGTCGCGGATCTCGGCCCGCTCGTAGAAGCGCGGGCCGCCGATGACGCGATAGGGCAGGCCGACCTGAACGAACCGATCCTCGATCTCGCGCATCTGCGCCGAGATCCGCACCAGCACCGCGATCTCCGAGAGCGCGTGCCCTTTGCGCTGGAGCGACTCGATCGATTCGGCGACCTGACGTGCCTCCTCCTCGGAATCCCACGAGCCCGTGACCGTGACGGGCTCGCCCGCCTCGTCCTCGGTGCGCAGCGTCTTGCCGAGCCGCCCTTCGTTCTTGGCGATGAGCCCGGAGGCCGCGGCGAGGATGTGGCCGGTCGAGCGGTAGTTGCGTTCCAGCCGCACCACGGTGGCGCCGGGAAAATCGTGCTCGAAGCGCAAGATGTTGTCGACCTCGGCGCCGCGCCAGCCGTAGATCGACTGGTCGTCGTCGCCGACGCAGGCGACGTTTTTCCGCGCCTGGGCCAGCAGCCTGAGCCAGAGATATTGGGCGACGTTGGTGTCCTGGTACTCGTCCACGAGAATGTAGCGGAAGCGGTCCTGGTAATTGGCCAGGATGTCCGGATTCTCGCGCCACAGCTTGAGGCAGAGCAGCAGGAGGTCGCCGAAATCGACGGCGTTGAGGGTTGCGAGCCGGGCCTGATACGCCGCGTAGAGCTGCCCGCCCTTGCCGAAGGCGAAGGACTGCGCCTCGCCCGGCGGCACCTGTTCGGGGCTCAAGCCCCGGTTCTTCCAGCCGTCGATGGTGTGAGCGAGCGAGCGCGCCGGCCAGCGCTTCTCGTCGATGTTCTGGTCACTGATGACCTGCTTCATCAGGCGGAGCTGATCGTCGGTGCCAAGAATCGTGAAGTCGGATTTGAGCCCGACGAGTTCGGCGTGGCGGCGCAGGATCTTGGTGCCGATGGCGTGGAAGGTGCCGAGCCAGGGCATGCCCTCGCCCGCCGGCCCGATCAGCCCGCCGATGCGGTGCTTCATCTCGCGGGCGGCCTTGTTGGTGAAGGTCACCGAGAGGATGTCGTAGGGCCGCGCCTTGCCGGTGGCGATGAGGTGGGCGATGCGCGTCGTCAGAACCCGCGTCTTGCCGGTGCCCGCGCCCGCGAGCACGAGCACGGGTCCCTCCGTCGCCTCCACGGCGCGGCGCTGCTCCGGATTGAGGCCGGTGAGGTAGGACGCGCCCTCGGGGCGCAGGGCGGCCATGGCGCGGGCGGCGATGGAGGTCGGGGCCGACGGCGCTTCGTCGTCGGACGGGCGCGGCCGGAACGCGCCGTGCGCGTCGTTGGGCTCTTGCATCATGCGCGCATCCCTGGACCAAAAGGCGAACGCCGTCGAGACCCGATCCGGAACCGGCGGCCCCCCTCACGCGTCACTCGGGAAACCCGAAACCGACACCGATGAAGGATGCGAGACCATGCGCGCCCCGTCTCTCGCCCTCCTGGCCCTGCTCACCGCGCTCACGCCCGCTTCGGCGCAGAGCCCCGGCAATCGCGGCGCGACCAGCCGGCAGAACCAGTCGTTCGAGTACCGGAACCAGAACCGCAACTTCGAACAGCGGCAGACTTTGGAGAACAGCGCCATCCGCAACCAGATCCAGCGGGCGCCGCTCAACGTTCCGCCGCCGGCCGGGCCATCCTTCGGCATCCGCCGCTGACGATTGGTGAAAGCTTGAGCGTGAGGTGCGGGCCGGCCGCAGCCTGTGCTATGGCCGCAGGAACGCGGATTTCGCACAGTTCAAGAGGCTTCGGCCTTCGAACACGTGTGAAACGCGAACGAAGTCCTGCGGTCCGCAGGCCAGGCGGAAGCGATAACGGTGCGTGATATCCTGACCGCGCTCGCGGGCGCCGTCGTGCTGGTTCTCGTGGCGGCCCTCGCCGTGCCGCCGTTCATCGACTGGTCGGCCCATCGCGCGCTGATCGACCGCATGGTGAGCGACTCCCTCGGAGCCGGTGCCCGCAGCGAGGGCGCCATCGATCTGCGCCTGCTGCCGTCGCCGCATCTTCGCCTCGCGCGCCTCCGGCTCGGCGCCGAGGACGGGCCGGCCCTCGACGCGCAGGCGGTCGATGCGGAGATCGCTCTGGCCCCCCTGCTCAAGGGCGAAGTCCGCTTCGTTCAGACCTCGGTCGAGCGCGCCGGGCTGACCCTGCCGGTCTCCGACGAGGCGCTGCTTCTGCCGCGCGAACCGCAGACGCTGCGCCGTGACATCGTCATCGACGACCTGCGCATCCGGCGCCTCACGGTCGCCACCGCGCGGACGGGCGAGACGCCGCAGGAGCAGTTCGCGGCCGACAACCTTCGTCTCAGGGCGCCCGCGCTGGCCGGGCCATGGCTCGCGGAGGGGACGGCGAAGGGAAGCCCGTTCCATCTCGCCACCAGCGTGGCCGGCAGCGACGGCAGCCTCTCGCTGAAGCTGACGGGCGGCGGCGACACCATGCCCCGTCTGGAACTCGATGCGCGCATCACCCTCAAGCCCGAGGACGCATCGGATACCGATCGGGCGCGCCGCGGCCTCGTGCCGGAGGCGGAGGGCACCGCGCGGCTGACCGTCGGGCCGCCGGTGCAGCCGGCGGGCGCCGTCCTGCCCCTCACCCTGGCGGCCAAGTTCGCGTCGCGCGGCCCCCTGGTGCAGGCCAAGACCGTCGAGCTCGAACTCGACCCCGGCGGCAAGGCGGCCCGCCTGTCGGGTAGCGGCCGCCTCGACCTGCGCGAGGCCCGGCTCGGCCTGACGCTTCGGACCCGCCGCCTCGACCTCGACGGGCTGCTGCTCTCCGGCGCTGCCCGCGGGCTGCTGGCGCAGGGGCTGACATCGGGCGCCCTGACGCCGCCGCTGCTGCTCGACTTGGATGTTGCCGCCGAGAGCGTCGCGCTCGGTCTCGACGACTGGGCCGATGTCGGGTTCCGCGGAACCTTCGATCGCACCGGCGGGCTCGTGCTGCGCCGCTTCGAGGGCAGGGCGCCGGGGGCCGCGACCGTCGCGGCGACCGGCGAGGCCGAGCTTTCGGGCTCGCCGCGCTTCACCGGGCATATCGACGTCGCGACACGCAACTCGGAGGCACTCGGGCGCTATCTCGGCCGCATCGGCGCCGAGGAGAGCGTCACGGCGATTCTCGATGGGCGCGCTTTCGAGATCGGCACGGACCTCTCGGCGGCCGGCAGCGACCACTCCCTGCGCAATCTGCGCCTCGCCCTGGGCGAAGCCCGCGTCACCGGTAATGCCCGTTACCTGCGAGCCGATGCGAACGGGCGCGGGCGGCTTGACGCGCAGCTCTCCGCCAACGGCATCGACATCGCCGAGTTGCCCCCGCTCGGTGAGCTCATGTCCGGCCTTCACCGGCACGATCTCGGCTTGACACTGAAGGCGCGCGACGTGCGCTACGGACCTGCCGGTGCCCATTCCGGCAACGGCACCATCGCGGTCAGCCTGCAATCGGACGGCGCCAGCCTCGTCGTCGATACGCTCGACATCGCCGACCTCGCGGGTGCAAGCGCCCAGCTTGCCGGACGGATCGCTCCGGACGGCTCGGGCCGGATCGAGGGCCGCGTGACGGCGGGCAAGGCGGCGCCGCTGCTGGCCCTGCTGGAACGCGGCTTCCTGCCCGAGGCCCGTTTCGTGCCGCAGAGTGTCCGCCAGAGCGGATTGGCGCTCGATCTGACCCTGGAACGGGAATCGGGTGAGGCGGATGCCTTGCGCGCATCCGCGAAAGGAAAGGCGGGCGAAGGCGATCTCGATCTTGGCCTTCTGACCCGCTCCGGCCGGATCGACCGCCTCGACGCCACGCTGACGACGCAGAAGACCGGCCGCTGGTTCGGCCGCGACGACATCGCCGCCCTGCGCCAGCCGGGGCGCCTGCGGCTGACCGGCACCCGGCCCGCCGCCGAGGCCGGCCAGCCGGGCACGCCGCCGCTCGCACTGGGCATCGAGGGCGATCTGGCTGGCCTCACGGTCTCGACGCCGCGCCCGATCCTGCTCGACGCCCTCGACCGACCTCCGACCGGTGGTACGCTGCGGCTGGCAGCCCCCGACCTCGCCCCCTTCCTGATCCTCGCCGGAAGTGCCGCCCCGGCGGCCGGGCCGTTGCCCGCGTCGCTCACCCTGGCCCTGTCGCGCCGGAACGCCGCGCTGCACGCCGATGTCACGGGGCAGGTGGCGGGGACCGACCTCACCGCCGCCCTCGACCGCGGCCCGGATGGCGCGCTCACGGGCACCGCGACGCTCGCCCGCCTGTCCGTGCCGGCGCTGGTTGCGGCGACGGTGTTGCCCACCGACACCAGCGGGCGCTTCGCCGCGGTGCCGGCGCAGCCGCAGGTCGACCTCGGCCTCAAGATCGGACAGCTCGATCTCGGCCGGGGACTCGTGGCCGACAGCGCGAGCCTGACGCTGGTGCGCGAGGGCGACGTGCTGAGTCTGCGCGACCTCTCGGCTGGTCTCGCCGCAGGGCGGCTCGGCGGCAGCATCACCCTGGCCCGGCCGACGGGGGCCGCCGCGGTGTCGGGCGAGGGCAGTATCGAGGGCGCCGATCTCACCGGCCTGATCGGGGCGGGACCGATCACGGGCCGGCTTTCGGCGGCCCTGCGGTTCGGCGCCACGGGCGTGAGCCTGAGCGCCCTGGCGAACGAGCTTTCCGGCAATGGCGAGATTCGGCTCGCCGACCTCGCGCTCCCCGGCGCCGACGCGGGCGCCGTGGACCGGGCGCTCGGCAAGGCGCTGGCCGAGGACGATCCCTTGCGCGAGGGACGGCTCCAGGCGCTCGTGTCGGACGAACTGTCCGCCGGTCCGCTCCGGGGCAAGGGACCGGTTTCGGCCGCCTTCACCCTCTCCAGCGGCACGCTGCGCACGGCGCCGTTCGGTATCGATCTCGGCCCGGCGCGCTGGAACGGCACGCTTCAGGTCGATCTGCGCAACCGCACGCTCGACGCCCGCGGCGCGCTGACGGCGGCGGCCGGGCCGAAGGGTTGGAGCGGCGCGGCGCCTTCGATCCAGCTCGGGTTCGGCGGTCCGCTGGGCGCGCCGGAGCGACGGCTCGACGCGGCGCCTCTGACCACCGGCCTCGCCGCCCTCGTGCTCCAGCGCGAACTCGAGAAGATCGAGCTGTTCGATGCCGACCAGAGCGAGCGCCAGCGCCGCCGCGCCCGCATCGAGATGGACCGCGCCCGCGTTGCGGCCGAGGAGGCGGCCCGGCAGGCCCGGCTCAAGGCGCAGCAGGCCGCCGAGGAGGCGGCGCGGCAAGCCCGCCAGCGGGAGGCGGAGGAGATCGCCCGCCGCGCCCGGATCGAAGCCGAGCCCGCGCCTGCCCCGGTGACGCAGCCGCTCGACATCAGCCCGCCCGGCGCGCGGCCGTAACGGCACGCGCGGGGCGATCACGGACCACCGTTTTCGTAAATGACGGAATCGGCCTGTCGGACGACAGAGAGAGTGCTAGTCTCTCATATGACCGATGGCCCGATGTCTGCGCCGCGTTTTCAGGCCTCCTATGCCCCGGATGATGCCGCTTTGGCGGAGGCGCTGCTGCATGAGGCGCCCCTGCCGGCGGCCGCGGAGGCGGCGGTCGATCGGCTCGCTTCCGACCTGATCGGCGCGATCCGCGCCGATGCCGGCCATGGCGCCGTCGAGGCGCTGCTGCGGGAATATGCGCTGACGACCCGCGAGGGGCTCGCCCTCATGAGCCTCGCCGAGGCGCTGCTGCGGGTACCCGATGCGGCCACCGCCGACCGGCTGATCGCCGACAAGCTGCGCGAGGGCGACTTCGTCCATCACGCGGTGCGTTCGGAGAGCGGCCTTGCCCATGCCGCGTCCTGGGCGCTCGGCCTCGGTGCCCGCCTCGTCGGACCGCAGGACACGCCCGAGGCGACCTTGGGGAGCATGGTCCGCCGCCTCGGCCGCCCGGCCGTGCGCGCGGCGGCCCACCGGGCGATGCGGGTGATGGGCGGGCAATTCGTATTGGCCGAGGAGATCGGCGCGGCGCTCAAGCGGGCCGGCTCGGGGGCTGCCCGCCGTTCCCGCTTCTCCTTCGACATGCTCGGCGAGGGTGCCCGCACGGCGGACGACGCCGAGAGCTACCGCCAAGCCTATGCCCGCGCCATCGACCGGATCGGGCAGGAAGCCGGCAACGCGCCGCTTCCCGCCCGGCCGGGCATCTCGGTCAAGCTGTCGGCGCTGCATCCGCGCTACACCCCGACGCAAGGGGCGCGGGTGATGGCCGAACTCGTGCCGGTGGTGCGCGACCTCGCCCGCGACGCCCGCGCCCACGACCTCAACTTCACCCTCGACGCCGAGGAGGCGGAACGGCTCGAACTCTCCCTCGACGTGTTCGAGGCCGTGCTGGCCGATCCGGCGCTGGCCGGCTGGGACGGATTCGGCCTCGCGATTCAGGCCTATTCGAAGCGCTGCCTTCCGGTGATCGAGCATGTCGCCACTCTTGCCGAACGGCACGACCGGCGGCTGATGGTGCGCCTCGTCAAGGGCGCCTACTGGGACACGGAAGTGAAGCTCGCCCAGACGCAAGGGGTGCCCGACTACCCCGTCTTCACCCGCAAGGCGATGACGGACCTGAATTACCTCGCCGCTGCCAAGCGGCTGCTGGCGCTGCGCCCGCGCCTCTACCCGCAATTTGCGACGCATAATGCCCAGACCGTGGCGAGCGTGCTCGGTCTGGCCGGGCTGCTCGATCGTCCCGCGGACGAGGAGGCCGGCTTCGAGTTCCAGCGCCTGCACGGCATGGGCGAGGCGCTCTACCAGCGCCTCGCCGAGCGGGCGCCGGGCGTCGGCCAGCGGGTCTACGCGCCCGTCGGCGGCCACCGCGAGCTGCTCGCCTATCTCGTCCGCCGGCTGCTGGAGAACGGGGCGAACTCCTCTTTCGTCGCCCGCGCCGCCGATCCCTCGGTGCCGGTGGCCGAACTTCTGGCACGGCCTCAGGCCCTGGTGGAGACGCCTTCGCAGGCCCGTCACCCCAAGATCCCGCTGCCGCGCGACCTGTTCGGGCGTGAGCGCCGCAATTCTCCGGGGCTCGCCTTCGGCGACGGCGCGTCGCTGCGACGTTGGACCGATGCCGTCGCGCGGGCCGCAGGCCCCGCCGAGGCCGCGCCGATCATCGACGGGGCCATCCAGCCCGGCCGCGTCCGGCAGGTGGTCAGCCCCATCGACGGCGCGGCCCTCGGCGACGTCATCGAGGCGGACTCCGCCACCGCCGCGCTCGCCATGGAGGCCGCCGCGCGCGGCTTCCCCGCCTGGGCCGCGACGCCCGCCCGCGAGCGCGCCACCTGCCTGGAACGGGCGGCCGACGCCTTCGTGAGGGAGCAGGGCCGGCTCCTGCACCTGCTGCAAGCCGAGGCCGGCAAGACCCTCGACGACGCCGTGGCCGAGTGGCGCGAGGCGATCGACTTCCTGCGCTACTACGCGGCGCAGGGCCGGGATCTGTTCCGCGCGCCGCAGGACCTGCCCGGCCCTGCCGGCGAGGCCAACAGCCTGCGCCTCGTCGGCCGGGGTGTGTTCGTCGCCGTCTCACCCTGGAATTTCCCGCTCGCGATCTTCACGGGGCAGGTCGCCGCGGCGCTGATGGCCGGCAACGCCGTCGTCGCCAAGCCCGCGCCGCAGACGCCGCTGGTGGCGGATCTCGCCGTGCGCCTGCTCCACGCGGCCGGCATTCCGGGGAGCGCCCTTCACCTCGTCCCCGGCGGTCCTGAGACCGGCGCCGCGCTGATCGAACATCCGGCGCTGTCCGGCGTGGTCTTCACCGGATCCACGGCGACGGCGCGGCGGATCAACCGGGCGCTCGCCGCCCGAGACGGCGCGATCCTGCCGCTGATCGCCGAGACCGGCGGCATCAACGCGATGATCGTCGATGCCACGGCACTCCCCGAGCAGGTGGCCGACGACGTGGTGGTCTCGGCCTTCCGCTCCGCCGGCCAGCGCTGCTCGGCCCTGCGCCTGCTCCTCGTGCAGGAGGACGTCGCCGACAGGATGATCGCGGCGGTGGTCGGCGCGACGCGGGAACTGACGGTCGGCGACCCCCGCGAGTTGGCGACCGATCTCGGTCCGGTGATCGACGCGGGCGCCAAGCAACGGCTCGACGGGCATATCGCGGCCCTGACCGCCTCGGCGCGGCTGCACTTCGCCGGTACGGCGTCGGGCGGCCTCACCGTAGCGCCCCACATTTTCGAGATCGACAGGATTGCCGACCTGCGGGAGGAGGTCTTCGGACCCATCCTCCATGTCGCCCGCTACCCGGCGGACGGGCTCGGCTCGGTCATCGAGGCGATCCGGGCCGGCGGCTACGGGCTCACTCTCGGCATCCATTCGCGGATCGAGGAAACCGCCGAGCGCATCGCCGAGGCGCTGCCGCACGGCAACGTCTACGTGAACCGCAACATGATCGGCGCCGTCGTCGGCAGCCAACCCTTCGGCGGCTCCGGCCTGTCGGGGACCGGCCCGAAGGCCGGCGGTCCCCATTATCTCGTCCGCTTCGCCACGGAGCGGACGCTGACCGTCAACACCGCTGCGGCGGGCGGCAGCGTCGGCCTCATCACCCTGGAAGGCTGAGGCGATTCAGTCCTCCGCGACCTTGGCTACGGGCCGGTCGTTGCCCTGCGCGGTCTCGTCGTGCCACTGGCCGCTCCCGTCTTGGTAGCGGATGCCTTCGGTCGAGCCCGGCACCTGCTGCTCGGCAGCTGCAGCCTGCGCCGCCTGCAACGCGTCCGCCCGGCTCGGAAAGGTCTCCGAGAACACGTCTCCGACCTTGTAGGCGAAGCCGCCGTCGTGCTCGACGATATGGTAGGTCACCTCGGTCATCGCAAAATCCCGTTCGCTTCCAACGTGCTTCGTTTCGCCTGCTGGAGCCCGAACCGGTCGGGAAGCCGGAGGTTCCGTTTCACCCCTCTCAATGCCGTGTCGGCGCACGGCGTGGGAGGCGGGCCACTGCGGCTTCGCAGCCGGCGATCAGGGACCCGCGCACGTCGTCCCGATCGAAGCCGACGCCTTCGGGAAAGGCGACGACGTGGGCCTCGGTCCAGCCTTCGGGCCGGATATGCGCGATCCAACCCTCCGGCGTCCGCTCGAAGCGAACCTCGTAGACGGTGCCGTCCTGCTCGAAACTGTGCGGTTCCATGGCTCGATCTTTCCGGCCGCAATGATGACGTGACCGGCTGGCATGTGGGGAGGCGCCCCGTGCCGGCGCGAGGCCCTGCCGACCGGAAAATCCACTGCCGATGCGCCCGAGCACCGTCTTCGCCGCCGCGAGCCTCTGCCTCGCTGCCCTGCCATGCCGGGCCCAGGGCGTGCCGCCGAACCCCTTCGCCTCGAACTATCCCTCCAGCTATCCGTCCGCGCCGCCGCGCATGGTCGAGCGGGAGGGGCGCCTCCAGGCCCCACGCGCCCGGCGTCCCCTGCCGCCGGGGCGGATCGAGCGCGGGTTGCTGCCGCCGGCCGACGTTCCGGGCCGCTAACCGAGCAGTCCTCCGTTCAGGCCTGTCCCAGTTCCGCGACGATGGCGCTGACGATGCGCGGATCGCTCGGATCGACCTGGGTCGCGAAGGCAGCGCGCAGGGTGCCGTCACGGCCGACGAGATATTTGTGGAAGTTCCATTGCGGGCTCTGCCCCGGCTTCTGCTCGGCCGCCCAGCGGTAGAACGGATGGGCGGCGGGCCCCCGCACATGAGTCTTGTCCGTGACCGGGAAGGTGACGCCGTGGTTCTTTCGCGCGGCATCGGCGATGGCGGCGCCGTCGAGCGGCTCCTGATTGCCGAAATCGGGCGAGGGCACCGCGATCACCGTCAGGCCCCGCCCGCCGAAACGGGTCCAGAGGCCTTGAAGTCCGACGAATTGCGGAGCGTAACCGCAGGCGGTGGCGGTGTTGACCACGAGGATGGGTTTGTCGGCATAGGCCGAGAGCGGAAGGCCGCCGCCCTCCGGCTTTTCGAAGGCGAAGGCGCCCGCCGGCCCGGCTTCCGCGGCATGGGCGCGGCTCGACGCGAGAACGGCGAGCATCGCGAGGCAGTCCCGGCGGCGAATCGTCATGGCGTTATGTCCTCCGGCGCGGAGGCTGCCATACCCGGCCGGCCTTCGGGTACGGGCCGGATCGTCGCGGATGCGGCGATGGGGAGGCGGAATCAGCTCGCGCGGGCGGCCATCGCCTCGCGGACCGAAGAGGCGACGGCTTCCTCCTGACCCAGGGAGGACACCAGCAGCGCGTCCGCCGGTACGAGGTCGGCACAGTCGTTGACCGCCGAGTCGCAGGCGACGACGATGCCGAGATTCGGTCTCAACGCACGCGCCTCGGCAGCGAGTTCGCTGAGGCCGAGCGCGCCGTGCAGTTCGGCATCGGTCACGAGAACATCGACGGGCAGGCCGAGCACCAGCACGGTGAGGGCATCGACGGCCGAATCGACGGAGATGGCGCTGTAGCCGGCGCGGCGGATCTGCCCGTTGATCTCATCGCGCCACTGTTTGCGGCGCCCGGCGACCAGCACCTGAACCCCGTAGCAACTGCGCGGCGCCGCGATGCCGCCCACCTGTCCGTCCGCGCGGACGGGATCGAGGTCGATGGTCGCTTCCTCACGAGCTTGGGTGCGCTGCATCATTCTAGGTTAAGCAGGTTATGATAGGCATTCAAGCGTCAACGTTCGACGGTAGCGATGGTGCACTTTTTCGAGACGCAGTTTGCGACCTAGACTTCGAGGCGGGATTCGAGAGGCCTTTGTCTTCTGCGTCGCAGAGTTGCATCGCTGACGGGCAGGCTATCCTGACCAATCCGAGCCGGAACCCTCACACGACGGGCAGCGCCCGGGACACGCCCCGCGTGTTGACGTGAGGCGCGGCGGGCGCAAGACAGCGACCCGCGACCCACGACTTTCATGCCCGTGTCGCCTGCGCATGCGAGGCCGCCCCTCCCGACGCGGCCGAATGGGCGAGAGCGGGCACGAGACGGAGCCGACGACCGATGTCATCCACCGAGATCTCCCCCCTGGCACCCGCCACCTCGCCGTCGCTGCCGGAGATCGCGGGCGTGCGCATCGCCACGGCGCAGGCCGGCATCCGCTACAAGAACCGCACGGACGTCCTCTACGTCGCCCTGGCCGAGCGCACGGAAGTGGCGGGAGTGTTCACCCGCTCGCGCTGCCCCTCCGCGCCGGTGGATTGGTGCCGGGACGCCCTGAAGTCTGGCAAGGGCGCGCGGGCGCTCGTGGTCAACTCGGGGAACGCCAACGCCTTCACCGGGCTCAAAGGGCGTGAGGCCGTGGCGCTGACCGCCGACATCGCCGGCCGGGCCGCCGCTTGCGCCCCGGAGGCGGTGATGATCGCCTCCACCGGCGTGATCGGCGAGCCGCTCGACGCGCGCAAGTTCGAGGGCGTGCTGGCCGAGTGCGCCGCGCGCGCCGAGGGCGGTGCCGAGGCCTGGGCGCAGGCGGCGCAGGCGATCATGACGACCGACACCTTCCCGAAGCTCGCCACCCGCCGCGCCGAGATCGACGGGGTGCCGGTGACGATCAACGGCATCGCCAAGGGCGCGGGCATGATCGCCCCCGACATGGCCACGATGCTCTCCTTTGCCTTCACCGACGCGGCTCTGCCGCAGGCCGTGCTCCAGGAACTCTTGAGCGCGGGCACCAAGACCTCGTTCAACTGCGTGACGGTGGACGGCGACACCTCCACCTCCGACACGCTGCTGCTCTTCGCCACGGGTGCTGCCGGCAATGCGGCGGTGACACGGGCGGACGATCCGCGGCTCGCCGGCTTCCGGGCCGCTTTGGACGACTTGCTGATCGAACTCGCGCAGCTCGTCGCCCGCGACGGGGAGGGCGCCAACAAGCTCGTGACCGTCGAGGTCGAGGGCGCCGAGAGCGATCCATCCGCCCACCGCATCGCCATGTCGATTGCCAACTCGCCGCTGGTGAAGACCGCGGTGGCCGGCGAGGATGCCAATTGGGGCCGCGTCGTGATGGCGGTCGGCAAGGCCGGCGAGCCCGCCGACCGCGACCGCCTCGCGATCTGGTTCGGCGACGTGCGCGTCGCGGTGCGGGGCGCCCGCGATCCCGATTACAGCGAGGAGGCGGCCAGCGCCGTGATGCGGCGGCCCGAGATCACCGTGCGGGTCGATCTCGGCCTCGGCCAGGGCCGGGCGCGCGTCTGGACCTGCGACCTCACCAAGGCCTACGTCGCCATCAACGGGGACTATCGCTCGTGAAGTTCTTTTCCGCGCTTGCCGTTCCCCTCCTGCTTCTCACCGTGGCGGCGCCCGCCATGGCCGACGACGAGACCGGCCGCATCCGGGTGATCGGCCGGGCCTCCGAGGAGGTCGCGCCGGATTTTGCCTCCGTCGAGATCGGCGTCGAGACCCGCGGCGCCACGCCGGCCGCCGCCCTCGATGCCGCGAGCCAGGCGGCGAAAGGCATCGTCGCGAGCGCAAAGGAGATGGGCGTGGCGGAGGCCGATATCGGCACTTCCTCGATCACCCTCCAGCTGCGGACCAAGGCCGTCCGCCAGCCCGACGGAACGATGGGCGAGCGGGACGACGGTTACACGGCGGGCAACCGCGTGCGGGTGCGCTTGGCCGAGATGGGCAAGCTCGGCGAATTGATGCGGCGCACTCTCGAATCCGGCGCCAACCGGATCCAGGGGATCAGCTTCGGCCTGCGCGACCCGGCCGCGGCGGAAGCCGCCGTGCAGGTCGCCGCGGTCAAGGATGCGCGCGCCCAGGCCGAGCGCATCGCCGAGGCGACCGGTGTGAAACTCGGTACCGTCGTCTCGATCGAATCGCCACCGCGGGCCGAATCGCCCCGCCCCATGCCCTACGGCATGGCGATGAAGGCGGCGGCCCCCCGTGGCCGCACCGCCGTGCCGGTCGTGGCAGGGTCGATCGAAACCTCGGCCGAGGTCGATGCCGTGTTCGCGATCGGCCGATGAGCACGCCGCTCAAGCTCCTGCTCGTCGTCGCGGCGGCCCTGGTCGATGCCGACGGGCGGGTGCTGATGGCCCAGCGCCCCGAGGGCAAGGCGCTGGCCGGCCTGTGGGAGTTTCCCGGCGGCAAGGTCGAGCCCGGCGAGCGGCCGGAGGAGACGCTGATCCGCGAACTCGCCGAGGAACTCGGCATCACGGTGAAGGAGCCCTGCCTTGCGCCGCTGACCTTCGCGAGCCACGCCTACCCGGATTTCCACCTTCTGATGCCGCTCTACATCTGTCGGCGCTGGGAGGGGCTTCCGCAGTCGCGCGAGGCGCAGGCACTCCGCTGGGTGCGGCCGGGGGCTTTGCGCGATCTGCCGATGCCGCCGGCCGATCTGCCGCTGATCCCCTTCCTGATCGATCTGCTCGGACCCTGAACGGGCCCGAGGCCTTGAGGGGGTAAGCGATGGCGCGACGGGCGAAGGTGGCGGTCGAGAGCGGGGCGTCGGCGAAAGCGCCTACCCAATCGAAGCCGCCCAAAAAATCCCGTAGCACCACGCCGACGGCTGAAACTCTCGCGGCGCTCAGCCA
This sequence comes from Methylobacterium sp. AMS5, assembly GCF_001542815.1. GTDB lineage: Bacteria > Pseudomonadota > Alphaproteobacteria > Rhizobiales > Beijerinckiaceae > Methylobacterium. The sequence continues at coordinate 204,589 of NZ_CP006992.1, read as the reverse complement.
GGAGCGGCTCATCGCCCTGATCCTCGAAGAGGTCGGCCAGAGTGCGCCGTTCAAGAAGCGGGTGAGTGCCGCGATTGCCGCTCTCCAAGGGCCCGACAGGGTGGCGGCCTTGATCGACCGCCGCCTCTCGGCGCTGGAAAAGGCCCGCGGCTACATCGATTGGCAGAAGCGCCGGGCTTTCGCCTCCGACCTCGATGCCACGCTCGCGACCATCCTCTCCGACCTGAAGCCGCTCGATGCCGGCATGGCCCTCGACCGGCTGCTGCGCTTCCTCCGGAGCGCCGGCGTCACGCTGGAGCGGGTCGATGACTCCAGCGGGCAGGTGCACGGCATCTTCGAGGCCGCCGCCGAAGCCGCCGCAGGCCTCGCGGCGGGGCTCTCGGCGGATGCCGCGCTGGGCTTCGCGACCCGCGCACTCGACGGTCTCGACGATGATGGCTTCGGCCTCGTCGGCGCGCTGCTGGTCGATCTCCTGCCGAAGCTGCCGAAGGCCGCGCTCCAACCGCTCGATGCACATCTGGTCGACGCCCTCGCCAAGCTTCCGGCGTCGGCCAAGAAGAAGACCGGACCGGCGGTCTTCGAGATGGCCGGGCAGGAATGGGAGCGGCGCTACCACCGCTTGAGCCTCACCCGCCTGCGTCAGGTCATCGCCGACGCCCGCGGCGATGCCGACGCGTTCATCGCCCTCGAACTGGAGATGTCGCCCGAGCGGCCCGATCTCCCGGCGGTGGCCGAGCGGCTGCTTGCGGCAGGCCGCGCCAGCGAGGCCCTCGACTGGATTCGCCGCAAGCAGAAGCGCGGCACGGTCGTGATGACGCGCGAGGATCTGATCGTCGGCGGATTCGATCCCGAAGGCCCCGAACGCGAGCGTGAGGCCGTCGAGATCCGCATCCTCGACGCGCTCGGCCGCAAGGACAAGGCGCAAGATTTACGCTGGTCGCGGTTCGAGAAGAGCCTCGATCCGCAGGCGCTGCGCGATTACCTCGCCCGCCTGCCGGATTTCGAGGACGAGGAGGCGCTGGAGCGTGCCTTCGTTCACGCCGCGAACCGCAAGGACCCGCATGGCGGCCTCTACTTCCTGATCCGCTGGCCGAATCTGGACCGCGCCGCCCGCCTCGTGCTCGACCGGCGCGACGCATGGTCGGGCCGGATCTGGGAGTTGCTCGCCCCGGCCGCCGAGGCGCTGGAGCCGGACCATCCGCTGGCGGCGAGCGTGCTCTATCGCGCGCTCATCGACGACATCCTCGAACGCGGCCGCTCGCCCGCCTACGGCCACGGCGCCCGCCATCTGATGCGTCTGGGCGAACTCGCGCGGGAACTTGCGTCGGGCGACCTGACGCCGAGCCACGCCGAGTACGTGGCGCAGCTTCGCAAGGCACACGGGCGCAAGTCGGGGTTCTGGTCGCAGGTGGAAGGGTAGAGCATCGGCCCGAAAGGTGGTTGCCGGCTTTCGAAAAAAAGATGATGCGAAAACAAGAGGCGAGAGCCTCACGCCTCGATGGCATCGACCCGGTCGGGATAGAAGGCGACGTGGCCGCGGATGCGGGCCACCGCCGGAAACGGGTTCTCGTAGGACCACGCCGCCGCTTCCCGGGTCGCGCCGCCGACGCTTAGGTCGAAATAGAAGGCTTCGCCCTTGTAGGGGCAAAAGGTCCGCCGCGGATTCGGGGCGAGCGCGTCCGCAGCGACATCCTCGCGCGGGAGGTAGAGAACGGGCTCGTAGCCCGCCTCGCACAGTTTCAGCGCCCGCCGCGTCTCGGCGACGATGCGCCCGCCGAGCCGCACCCGCACGGGTGTCGGGTGGGGCGTGATGGTGATCGGGTGGGCGGGGCCGGGTTCCTTCATGCCGGCTCCTCCCGGATCGGAAACCGATGCTCGGCGGCACCGAGCGCATCCGCGAGCCGCGTCTTGGCGCTGCCGGGCCGAAGCGGCTTCTGCTGGCTCTCATGCGGTGCCCAGCCGGACAGCCACAGAATCTCGAAGGTCGCCCGCAGCCGCCCGTCCGCGTCGGAGAAGCGCTCGGCATAGATCGCGGCGGCCCGCATCAGCGTCGCCCGGCGCAGCGGCGCACGGCGGCGGTCGTGCAGGGCGTTGGTCAGCCCCATGGCGCGCAGATCGCGCATCAGCGAGAAGGGGTCGCCGTAGCGAACGGTGATGGTGTCCGCGTCCACCACCGGCAGGGCAAAGCCCGCCCTCTGAAGCAGGCCGCCGAGGTCGCGCAGTTCGGCAAAGGGCGCCACGCGCGGGCTCGCGCCGCCTTCGGTCTCGCTCTCGGCCTGGAGGAAGGCTTGGCGCAGCTCCGTCAGCGTCGCCCCGCCAAGCAGGCCGGCGAGGAACAGGCCGTCTGGCTTGAGCGCCCGGCGCAGTTGCAGCAGGGCGCCCGGCAGATCGTTGACGTGCTGAAGCGCCAGGGCCGACACCGCGAGGTCGAACCCGGCATTTCCACCGAACGGCAGCAATTCAGGGTCGCCGACTATGGAGCTGCCGGGTCCGGAGACCGGAGCGAGACGGATCATCCGCTCGACCCGGCCGCTCTGCAACAGGCGCTCGGCCACGAGGGGAAGCGGCGTGCCGAGATCGAGCCCGAGGGGAAAGGGGCGGGTGACCGCCGCCAGACGATCCTCCAGATCCTCGGCGACCCGCTCAAGCAGGAAGCCGGCATAACCCGATCTCTGGGCACGCGCGATGCGTCGTCGAACAAGGGCGGGATCAAACAGGGGGGCGGACTCGTTCATCGATCGGGGAGATGGGGCTCCAAGGGCGCGGCGGCCAGGGCGTAAGTTCGATCCCGGCCCTGTGTCCGCAGGCCTCCTTCCGGCAGTACACGGCGCGGTTTCACGATTTCGCGAATCATGCGTCTTCACTATCGTCCGGTTGGGATGTCCTGGAACAGAATCCCGGTCTCTCCGTTTTGCTCGTCGATCGAGGAGGTTGAAGATGACACGGATTCTGATCCGCGCCGCTCTGATCCTTGTCGCCGTCGCGCTGGCCAGCACCGCGGAGGCCAAGGGTTGCCTGAAGGGTGCCGTGGTGGGTGGCTTGGCCGGGCACATGGCCGGGCACGGCGTCATGGGTGCCGCGGCCGGATGTGCCGTGGGTCGGCATCAGGCGAACAAGAAGGACAAGGCGGGTCAGCAGGGTGATCAGGGCGGCCGCGCATACTGACGGCGGCGTGTGACGGCGATCATTCGTTGATGGCAGCGCCCGGTCTTCCCGCTCTGCGGGTCGGCGCGCGGCGCATCGCTTCGACCGTCATCAGTCTGATTTATCCGCCGACCTGCGTGTCTTGCGGAGCGGCGACCGGTCAGCCGCATGCTCTCTGCGCCGCCTGCTGGAGTGGTCTGCGGCTGATCGAGCGGCCCTATTGCGAGCGGCTCGGCACTCCTTTCGCCTTGGATCTCGGCGTCGGCCGCCTGTTGTCGCCCGGCGCTATCGCCGAACCACCGGCCTTCGGTCGGGCGCGGGCCGTCGCGGTCTACGAGGGCGCCGCACGCGACCTCGTTCATCGTCTCAAATACAACGACCGGCTCGATCTCGCCTGGACCATGGCCCGCATGATGGCCTCGGCCGGGCGTGAGCTGCTGGACGAGGCCGAATTGATCCTGCCCGTGCCTCTGCACGGCCTGCGCCTCTGGCGGCGGCGCTTCAACCAGTCGGCCCTGCTGGCTCGAGAGATCGCCCGGGTTTCGGGAACAAAGTGCGATCTGCGGGCGCTCGCCCGCGTGAAGGCGACCCGGCCCCAGGTCGGCCTGACCCGCCATCAGCGCGCGATGAATCTTCAGGGCGCTTTCCGAGTGTCGGGCGACGCGCGATCGCGGATCGCCGGACGCCGCCTTCTGCTGATCGACGACGTGGCCACGACGGGTGCCACGGGCAATGCCGCCGCACGTGTGCTGCTGCGCGGCGGGGCGGCGAGCGTCGATCTCCTCACCTTTGCGACGGTGACGCGGGATGGGCTGTAAAGCCCGTTCCATTGCCGTAAACGGAAACGGGGGCCGCAAGGGCCCCCGTCCAACCGATCCATCTCAGACGGAGTGATGCGCTTCAGGCGCTTGCCGGTTCCATGCCGCCCCCGGCCTGGACCTTCGCCTCGGCCGGCTGGTCGAGAACCTTGCCGCGGGGCCCAACCCAGGCGCCGACCCACTTGCGCTGCCACAGGAACAGGCAGCCGAGCACGAGGCCGGTGAACAGGGCGTAGGCCACGAAGCCGGTGGCGAAACCGCCAGTATATTGCTTCGAGAAGCCCATGACGTTGGGCAGGATCGCGCCGCCGAGCGCCCCGACCTCGCCGATCATCGAGCCGGCGACCGCAGTGTTGGTCGGCCAGCGCAGGGGCACGAGCTGGAACAGCGCCCCGTTGCCCGCACCGAGTGCGGCAAAGCAGAGCATGAACAGCAACGTCGTCACGGCGAGCGAGGGCGTGGTGGTCAGCGCCAGGAACGAGCCGATCGCGGCCAGCAGCACCAGGGAGAGGACGAGGATGCCGCCCATCCGGTCGGCGAAGTAGCCGCCGAGGATGCGGATGCCGGAACCCATCAGGGCGGCCAGCATCGTGAGGCGCCCGGCTTCGACCTTCGTGACCCCGAACTGCTCGTAGAAGAAGGTCGGCAGGAAGTTCGACAGTCCGATGAAGCCGCCGAAGGTGATGATGTAGATCAGCGAGAACGACCAGCCGTCCTTGGTGAACAGGCAGGAGACATGCTCCTTGAAGGTCTGGCCGTGGCAGTCCGGCGGCTCCTTGGCGAGGACAATCATCACGAGGATCGGGATGATCATCACGAGGCCGGCAAAGCCGTAGACCGCCTGCCAGCCATAGGCCTGTGCCAGCGGCGGCGCGAACAGCACGGCGAGCACGGTGCCGGAATTGCCGGCCCCGGCGATGCCCATGGCGAGCCCCTTGTGCTCCGGCGGGAACCAGCCCGAGCCGAGCGAGAGCGCCACGCCGAACGAGGCGCCGGCGATGCCGAGCAGCACGCCCATGGCGAGCACGTCGTTGTAGGAGGAGACGAAGAAGAAGCCGTAGGCCATCGCCAGAACGATGACGCCCATCTCCGTCAGCGCCGCGTTCTTGCGGCCGATATACTGGGCGAGGATCCCGAGCGGAAAGCGCATGATCGCGCCGGCCAGGATCGGCAGCGAGATCATGAAGCCGGTCTGGGCCGGGGTCAGGCCGTAGGTCTCGGTGATGAACGGACCCATGGCGCCGTTGAGCACCCAGATCGCGAAGCAGAAATCGAAATAGAGGAAGGCGGCGAACAGGGTCGGGGGGTGGCCCGACTTCATCACGGTCTTGAAGGATGCCATCGGCGTGCTCGTTGGGCTCGAAGACGCGCCGCTGGCTTTTAGCCGGGCGCGGTCATTCATGCGGAAGACTGTGTCCGGACATGCGCCGTCCGAGCGCGAGGCGCCGTTGCCCCACTCGCCGCCCAAGGGCTGCGACGCCAGCAATGCAGCCGGCGTGCCAACTCTCTCCCCGCTTGAAACCGACGGCCACGCCCGGATGCGACCGCCGCGTGCTGCCGATGCGGGCACCGCTGCCTATGAACGATGCAGTGGCGACGTTGCCTCAAACAATGGCGGCACCGCGATCCACCACCCGGACCACGCTGCGGCCGCTGCCGCGCTTCTCCACCCGGATCTGCACGGCGATGCGTTCCATCATCCCGGCGACGTGGGTGATGACGCCGACCTTGCGGCCGCGGCCCTGGAGCGTTTCGAGGGCATCGACGGCAAGGTCGAGGGTCTCGGCGTCGAGGGAGCCGAAGCCCTCATCGATGAACAGGGTGTCGACGAAGGATTGCCGCCCTTCGAGGCCGGACAGGGCCAGGGCCAGCGCCAGCGAGACGAGGAAGCGTTCACCGCCCGACAGGCTACGGGTCGCCCGGCGCTCGTCGCCCATGTCGCGGTCCACCACATGCAGGGCGAGGTCGGCGCCGACGCTGCGGGCGAGGCGGTAGCGGGGGCTCAGGGCCCGGAGCTGTTCGTTGGCGAGATGCACGAGGTGATCGAGGGTCACCCCTTGCGCGAAGCGGCGGAAGCGGTCGCCGCCCGCCGAGCCGATGGCCTCCTCGACCCGGTGCCACGTCGTTAGCTCGGCCGTTGCGGCCTCGATCTCCCCTGCGAGGTCGGCGGCCTTGGCGCGGGCGGCCTCGTCCCGGCGCAACTCAGCATCGAGGGCGCCGAGGCGTTGCTGGGCCTGCGCCATGGCGTCGGCGAGCCGGGCCGTCTCGGCTTCAGCAGCGGCAACGTCGATCCCGGCCTCGGTGTCCAGGGCTTCGACATCCGCGCGGCGGGTGGCGAGGGCGGTTCGCGCCGCGGCAGCCTCGCGCTCCAGCCGGTCGAGGCCGGCCCGCAGTGCGTCGCGGGTCTCGGTCGGCACGGCAAGCAGCGCGGCCACCGCCTCGCGCCCGCGCTCGCCGCAGGCCTGCGCGAAGGCGTCGTCGGCCGAGCTGTGGCGGGCGGCGGCTCGCTCCGAGGCCGCGATGGCACCGGCCTCGTCGGTGACGGCAGCGGTCAACGCGCGGGCGGCCTCGGCGCAAGCGGCCTGCGCGGCCTGGAGGGCTTCGCGGGCGGCGCGGCGCTCGTTGTTGAGCCGGGTGCGGTGAGTGCCGGTCGGTTCGCCGCCGAGGAGGCCGGCGCGCTCCGTGCGGGCCTGCTTCAGGCGAGTCTGCCGTTCCTCGGCCTCCGTCCGGGCCTTCACGGCGGCCCGCGTCTCGGCCTCCCGCGCGGATGCGGCGGCGGCCCGTTCGGGCGCCAAGGCGCCGAGTTGCGCCTCCAGTCCGGCAAGCCGGGTCCGCAACGCTGCGTAAGCCTGCCCGAGCGTCGCGACACGGTCGGCGCACATCTCCGGTGCCCGATCGAGATCGGCCAGGCTCAGATCGGCGGCGCTCAGGGCGGGCGAGATCTCATCCGCCAGGTCCGCCACGCGCTGAATGAGGGCGGCCCGCGTGCTCTCCGCGCGCTCGGCCGCGAGCCCCGCCTCGGTCCGGCGCCGGGTGAGGGCGTCGAGCGCGCGGGCCTCCGCTTCGGCCCGCGCCTCCGCCGCGTCGCGTTCGCGGATCAGGCCGTCGATCTCGCCGCGCAGCGTCCGCGCCGTGGCAAGCACCTGCAGCGTGGCGTCGCGTTCGGTGCGGGCGGTCGTCCCGGCCGCGGCGAGCGCTGGCGCATCGGGCCCCGGCGGCAACACGGCCGCGAGGCCAGACGCTTCGAGCGAGGCCAGGAGACCGGGCAGCGTGGCGCGATAGCGGGCCGCGGTGGCCGCCGCTGCCTCGGCTGCCGCAGCAGCCCGCTCCTGGGCGTCGTCGCGCCGGCCCTCCGCCGCCGCGAGGTCACCGCGGGCGCGGTCGCGGGCGGCTTGGTGCTCACCGATGCGGGCATCGAGTTCGGCGCGACGGGTCCGCATCTCCTCGGCGAGACGGCCGAGCGCACCGTCGGATTCGTGGGCGTGGGGATGGTCGGGGCTGCCGCAGACAGGGCAGGGTCCGCCAGCGACGAGCAGGCTGCGCAGCCGAGCAGCCTCGCGCGAGACGCTTTCCTCGGCGAGTTCGGCCAGGGGCGCGATCTCGGCGCGGCGGATCCCGGCCTCGTGCAACGCTTGGTCCTCCGCCCCGCAGCGCGCGGCGGCCTCGGTCGCGACGAGGCCGGCTTCCGCTTCGGCCTCCGCGGCGGCGGCGCGGTCGGCGAGCGCCGTGCCGTGGCGTCCGGCCAGGGCGTAGGCCTCGCGCAGGGCATCGAGCAGCCCTTCGAGAGCCGCGCTGCGCGCCTGCGCGGCGGGCTCGTCGAGTGCAGCGAGCGCCGCCTCACGTTCCGCGCGATCGCCGGCCAACGTCTCCCGGAGGGCACGGAACGCGGCGAGGCGGGCAGTGCCGGCTTCCGACTCGCCGTCGCAGCCGGCGATCTCCGCTCGCCGCGCCGCGCCTTCCTTCCCCGCTGCCTCCGCCTGCTCGTGCAGCCGCGCCCGTTCACGGATGCGCCGGGCGACGTCGTCGCCGCGTTCGGCCAGCGCCGCATGGCTGCGGTCGGCGTCGAGCTGGCGGGCCGCGGCGTCGCGTTCTGCCCGCGCCTCGTCGAGGCGGCGCTCGACGGCGGTGAGCGCGGCATCCGCCGCTGCCGCCGCTTCGTTCGATCGGAGGGCCGCCTGCGCGGCATCGGCCGCTTCCTGCTCGGCGATGGCAATGGTCGCGTCGAGCGCGGCGGCCCGGTCCCAGAGCGGCCCGAAGTTCTTGAAGACGGCTTCCGCCGCCTCGTCCCCGGCATTCGCCTCGGCCCGCCTCGCCTCGGCTGCCTCGGCGGCGTCGCGGGCTGCTCGGACACGGGCACCGGCCGCCTCGACCCGCAGCTGTGCCTCGCCGCGCTCGCGGGCGGTCTCGCCCAACGCCTCCGCCCGTCCGCGCAGCGGCTCGACCGCGTCGAGTTCGGCGAGCCGGGCCCGGTTCGGCCCGGCCGCGTCCAGGCTTTCACCCGCCGATACGGCGCGCCGTTCGGCCTCCGCGAGCGCCGCGCGCGCGGCTTCGATCCGGCGGGCCGTCTCCAGGATGCGGCCGACCGCCGCCTGCTCGCCGCGCCATGTCTCGACCCCGGCGCGCAGAGCCTCGCGCTCGGCGTTGCGGCTCGACAGACTCTCCGCATCGAGCAGACCGATCTCGCCGCGGCGGACCTCCAGCGCTTCGACCGCGCGGCGGTGCTCCTCGTAGCCGAGATGCACCCGCTTCGAGATTTCGGAATAGATCGCCGTGCCGGTGATCTTCTCCAGAAGCTCGGCCCGCTCGCCCTCGGCGGCGAGAAGGAACGCGTCGAACTCGCCCTGCGCCAGCAGCACCGTGCGGCGGAACTGGTCGAAGGTCAGGTCGGTCAGTGCGACCACCCGGTCGAGCACCTGCGTCTTGCCCGCGGCGACGGCGCTGCCGTCGCCGAGCCGGTGCAGGCGCCGACGTTCGGCCTGGAGCTTGCCGTTTGCCCGGTTGCGGGCGCGGTAGGCTTCCCAGCCGACGCGGTAGGCGACGCCGTCCTGGCCGATGAAATCGACCTCGGCATAGCCTGAGCCTGCGCCCCGGCGCAGGATCGCCCGCCCGTCGCTGGCGCTCAGCGCCTCGCCACCGGGATCGGGCACGTCCTCCCGTCGGGTCACGGCGACGCGAGGATAGCGGCCGTAGAGGGCAAGGCAGAGCGCGTCGAGGATGGTGGACTTGCCGGCGCCGGTCTCGCCGGTGATGGCGAACAGACCGGTGGCGCCGAGCGGCTCGGCCGCGAGATCGACCGCGAAGGGCGCGGCGAGGCTCGCGAGGTTCTCGCCGCGGATCGCGAGGATGCGCATGCGCTAAAGCCTCAGGCTTCCGCTCGTGCGCGGTGGAACACGTCGAGATGGACGGGCTCGGGTTCCTCGTCCCATTTGGCGCGGTAGGCGAGGCGGAACAGTTCTTCCGGGTCGCGCTCGGACAGGCGCGGCGGCGGCGCCTCGGATTCCACGATCTCGATCGCGGCCCGCGGCGGCACCGTCACCCGCACGTCGACCACGCGCACCGGAAAGCTCTCGGCGATGCGGTCCACCTCGGCGCGGTAACCGGGCAGCAATCCCTCGCGGGCGAGCCGCACCTGGATGTAGGGCCGCGCCTCCATCGGCAGATCGTCGTCGAGCGCCAGGGCGTTGAGATGGTCCCCGAGATCGGCCAGCGGCATGTCGCCCGATGCCGGCAGGCGCAGGAACGGCACGGGGCGGGGGATCGCGATATGCTCGATGTCCGCCGCGCCCGCGCCGAGCGTCACCAGGGTGACCCCGTGGCGGTAGGGCTGCTCGGCCGCCGAGAGCGGGATCAGCGAGCCGCAATAGCGCACCTGTCCCCGGCCCAGCACCTGCGCCCGGTGGAGATGTCCGAGCGCCACGTAGCGCGCCTCCTCCGGAAACACGTCGGACGGCACGGCATGCTCGCCGCCGACGAGGATGCGCCGCTCCGCCCCCTCCGATTCGAGCCCGCCCGCCACATGGAGATGGCCGGTGACGAGGAGCGGCAGGCCGGCGAGCCGCGGCCGCGCCGCCTCGAACAGCTGGCCGTAGAGGTCGCGAACCGCCCGCACGATCGGCGAGGTCTCGCCGATGCGGGGCTGCCGGCCGAGCGACGAGAGCGGCGGCAGGCAGGCGGCGGTGGGATAGGAGACGGCGAGCACCTGCGCGGCCACCTCCCCGTTGGCCGAGCGAACCGGCACGAGGTGCCGGTCGAGGTCGATCGCGCCGTCGCGGCGGCGGACATTGCCGACAACGTGGACGCCGATGGCTTCGAGCAGCGGGCGCGGTGCTTCCAGCCGCCCGGCGGCATCGTGATTGCCGGCGGTGATGACGATGGTCATGGCCGGCCGCGCCGCGTGGAGCCGCGCCATCAAGGTGTAGAAGCGCGCCTGCGACTCGCCGGACGGGTTCTGGCTGTCGAACACGTCGCCGGCCACGACGAGGGCATCGACCTCGCGCTCCACGACGATGCTCTCGAGACAGCCGAACACCGCGTCGTGCTCGCGTTCGCGCGAGAAGCCGCGCAGCGTCTGGCCGATATGCCAGTCGCCCGTATGGAGAACGCGGATCACTGGAGACGCCACTCACCGCTACCGGGGCCGCGACCGTCGCCGCCTCGAGCGGTTTGTAGCGGGTTCGGCCGCCGGCTTCGAGAGAATCCCGGCCGCGAGGCCGAGATCTCCTGTGTCTTGTGGGCGATCGGCTCAGTGGCAGACGGTGACCGTCTTCACGATCCAGCCCTCGTCGGCCTGCCAGAGCTTGCGCCGCACGCGGTTGCAGTTGGGGGATTCGGCGGCGGTCCAGGCGGTCTGTGGCCCGAGCGTCTGCGGTGCCGCCTGCGCGACCGCCGTCCGCGCCGGGGCCGCCTTGCGGGCGGCGAGGGCCTCGCCGGGCAGAGTCAGGCCGAGGCAAAGCAGTCCGAGCGAGGAGCGGAGGAGGGAGGCGCGCAAGGGAAGGGGTCCGTGGATCGGGCCGAACGGCTACGCTTGATCTAGAGATCGGCTCGGCCAATGCAATTGCCGCCCGCCACAATTCGCCCCGGAATCCGCACCTTTTTTACGAAATCGTTAAAGCTCCTCATTCCGCGCATGGCGGCCGTGCGTGTAACCTTTCGGACACAATGTTCGCACACTTGCCGGTGCAAGAGGCGTGACGGTTGCGTTCGGCCCTGACGCCAGGCCGCTTCCTTGCTAGGGAGCAAGCGGGGCAGTTCAGCCGGCCCGGATGATCGTGACCGTTTCCCGTATTCCGGAGACGTTTCCCGGCCCGGCCTATTCGATCGAGCGATCCATGTCAGTTCAGAACCGCCGTAAGCTTCTTCTCGGAGCCGTGACGAGCCTCGGGCTCGCGAGCCTTCCGGCGCGCGTCCTCGCCCAGAGTTTCGAGGGCTTCGATGACGACCGTCTCTATCAGGACAGCGCCGGCCAACTCTACCGCCGCCGGGGCGGGCAATACGTTCCCTATAACGGCCGGGTGAGCAACGGACGGCCGGTGCCGGATTCGCAGACGGATCTCGACGCCGAGGCCTATGCCCGTCGCCGGGCCGAGCGCACGGGCGAGCCGCCGGCCGCCGAGGCGCCGAACCAGACGCCGCGCCAGCAGCAGGCCGGTTATCCGGTGCCGCCGCAGGAGCCCGATAGCGGCCCGATCGATTACACGCGGGCCTACGCGGCGATCGCCAACGAGCCGTTCCCGGTCCAGGCGATCCCTTACAAGAAGTTCGATCCGGTCTACCTGCGCCAGGAGGTCGATTTCCGCACGAACGAGGCTCCGGGCACCATCGTCGTCGATCCCAAGGCGCACTTCCTCTACCTCGTCCTGCCGAACGGCCGGGCGCGGCGTTACGGCGTCGGCGTGGGCAAGCAGGGCTTCTCGTGGTCGGGCAGCGCCACCGTCAACTCGAAGCAGGCCTGGCCGGATTGGTATCCGCCCAAGGAGATGATCGCCCGCCGGCCGGACCTCGCCCGCGAGGTCGACAAGCTCCAGAGCGGTCTCGGCGTCCCCGGCGGCAGCCGCAACCCGCTCGGCGCCCGGGCCATGTACCTCTGGCAGAACAACAAGGACACGCTGTTCCGCATCCACGGCACGCTGGAGCCGCACTCCATCGGCAAGAGCGTGTCGTCCGGCTGCATCCGCATGATCAATCAGGACGCCATCGACCTGTTCAACCGCGTCGAAGTCGGCGCGAAGGTGGTGGTGCTCGGCTGATCCCGCGATAGTTTCCTCTCACGGTCCGCCCGCCTTCGGACGAAGGGCGCCCGAAACGAGGAAGCATCATGGTCGATCTGATCCCGCGCGCGCATCTCTTCGGTAACCCGACGCGCTACGGTCATCAGATCAGCCCCGACGGGCGCCGGCTCGGTTGGGTGGCGCCCCATGAGAGCGTGCTCAACATCTGGTCGGCGCTGGTCGACGACCTCGATGCGGCCGTGCCCGTCACGGCCGACCGCCGCCGCGGCATCGACGCCTACGCCTTCGCCTATGACGGGCGCCACCTGCTCTACGTGCAGGACGCGGACGGCGACGAGAACAACCACCTCTACGCCGTGGATCTCACCACGGGCGTACGGCGCGACCTGACGCCGATCCCCGGCATTGCCGCGGCGATCGTGGGCTTGAGCCGCATCGTGCGCGACCGCGTGCTCGTCGCGATCAACGACCGCGACCCGCGCTTTCATGATCTCCACAGCGTCGATCTCGCCACCGGCGAGCGCAGCCTCGTGATCGAGAATCCGGGCTTCGCCGGCTTCCTGATCGACGAGCGCTACGCCGTGCGCTTCGCCTTTCGCAACCTTCCGGACGGTTCGAGCCAGTTGATCGCCCCCGACGGTGCGAACTGGAAGCCGTGGCTCACCTTCCCGCCGGAGGATGCCCGCGTCTCCGGCGCGGAGAATCTCGACGCCGCCGGCACCGCCCTGTTCTGCCGCGACAGCCGCGGGCGCAACACCGCCGCACTCACCCGCATCGATCTCGCCACCGGCGAGACCCGCGTGCTCGCCGCGCACGAGGAGGCGGATATCGGCGCGGTGCTGCAGGATGCCGAGACGCACGAGCCGGTCGCCTACTCGGTCACCCATGCCCGCAAATCCTGGCACGTGCTCGACCCGCGCTTGACCGACGACTTCGCCTTCCTCGAAACGCAGGGGCTCGGCGACTGGTATCCGGCGAGCCGCACCGAGGACGATACGCTCTGGATCGTGGTGGCCCGCGCCGACACCCGCGTCGGCGAGGCTGCGATCTACGACCGACGGGCGAAGACGCTGCGCTCGCTCGGCAGCGCCCGGCCGGAGCTGGAGGGTGCGCCGCTCGCCCCGATGAGCCCGGCGATTATCCGCTCCCGTGACGGCCTCGATCTCGTCTCGTATCTCAGCCGCCCGCTCGACGCGCAGGGCCCCGGCCCGCTGGTGCTGCTCGTCCATGGTGGCCCGTGGGCGCGCGACAGCTTCGGCTTCGACGGCATCCATCAATGGCTGGCCAACCGCGGCTATGCCGCGCTCAGCGTCAACTTCCGCTCCTCGACCGGCTTCGGGAAAGCCTTCCTCAATGCGGGCGACCGCGAATGGGGCCGGCGGATGGACGACGACCTCAGCGACGCCGTCGCCTGGGCGGTGGCGCAAGGTGTGTCCGATCCCGCTCGCGTCGCGATCATGGGCGGCAGCTACGGCGGCTATGCCACGCTGATGGCGCTGACCCGTAATCCGGGATCGTACGCCTGCGGCATCGACCTCGTCGGCCCGGCCAACCTCGAAACTTTGGTGCGGACGATCCCGCCCTATTGGGAGGCGATGCGGGCGCAGCTCCACCGCGCCATCGGCAATCCCGATACCGAGGAGGGCATGGCGCTGATCCGCGAGCGCTCCCCGGTCACCTTCGCCGACCGGATCAAGGCGCCGCTCTTGATCGTGCAGGGCGCCAACGATCCGCGGGTCCGCCAAGCCGAATCCGATCAGATGGTCGCGGCGATGGAGCGCGGCGGCATCCCGGTGACGTACCTGCTGTTTCCGGACGAGGGCCACGGCCTCGTGCGCCCGGCCAACCGGCTCGCCTTCTTCGCCCGCGCTGAGGAGTTCCTGGCGCGCCATCTCGGCGGGCGCTGCGAGCCGATCCGCGAGGACGAATCGGCCGGGACGTCGATGCAGGTGGTGCGGGAAGGCTAATCCCGCCGCCGGTTCAGAAAGGGCCGGCGGCGCGCCTCCCGATCATGCAGGGCCATGCCGGCGGCCTTCGCCGGCATGGCGTTTGTTGAGGTGGAAATCCGCGTTCCGTCAGGCGTCGAGCGTCTGATCCTCGTCCTCGTCGTCGATGTCCACGAGGAAGACGATGTCGGCCTCGTCCTCGTCGTCGGAGCCGTCGCCTTTCGCATCGTGCTGTGCGTCGGGCTCGAAATCGCCCTCGCCGTCATCGGCGGCGAGCGCGTCCTCGAACTCTTCGATCTCGTCCTCATTGGCCTTGCGTACGATCAGGTCCGACGTGCCGTTCCAGATCGGCTGGCCGTCGATCGTCATCGTGCGGATGTCTTCCTTGAAGCCGTCGCAGGTGAACAGGTCGCGGGCGGTCGCCTCGTCGCCGTTGATGACCGCGATCGCCTTGCCGTCGATCTCGAGCGTGAACATCGGGACTGTCCTCGAAAGAGGGGAAAGAGCCGCGGGCCGACAGGCGGCGCTGCGCGGGAAACCCGGACCGGACTGGCCGGGTTCGGCGGCGCTTGTAGGACGCCGGGGTCGGATTCGTCGATGGGCGAAAGCCACGCGTTCAGGGCAATCGCCGCAAAGCGACAATCGACGCGCCTGCTTTTGCCTCAGGTGCCGCTGCTGCCCCGCGAGACGGCCCGCTTCACGACGGCTTGAACCTCGCGGTTCGACAGGAACAGATCGTGGTTGAAGAGGCCGCCGCCGTAATCCGAGGCATCGGCCACGCGTACGCCCAAAGCCTCCAGGCGCTCCCGGTCGGCGGCGCCGGCGCGGACGACACCGCCGGCAATGGCGCCCGACAGTTCGAGTGCGCGGTCGTTCGTCGCCGAGATGACGGTGATGCGCTTGGCGTCCGGGCCCAGGCGCTCGACGCCGTTGGCAAACAGGTCGATGTCGATGTCCGGGGCGGCAAGCACCACTGCGCCGATCCGGGCGACCGCCGCCTCGCCGGCCTCCGCCCGCAGCATGCGCAAAGTCTCCAGCGTGAGGAGCGTGCCCATCGAGTGGGCGACGATGTGGATGCGCCCGCCGCTCGGCGTGGTCGCCACGGTCTTCAGGAGGTCCTCGAACGCGTCGCGGGACCACAGCGCGCTCTCGCGGTCGTAGCCGTAATCGAAGGTCGCCGCGGCGGAGGGCCATGTGAACAGGGCCGAGGCGCCGTTGAAGCGGATGCCGTCGGAGAGGCGGGCGGCGCTGACCGCAGCCGATTCGAAGCTTTCGCGGTAGCCATGGACGTAGATCAGCACGTCGCGGCCGAAGGCGGATTGGGCGAAGGCCGCCGCCGCGCCCGACCCCGTCGTGACGTCGCCGACGGAGCGGACGCCCCAATCACCGCCCACCACCGCCGAAACCTTACCGATCAGCGAGCGGTCCGGCGCGGTCATGCGCGCCTCTGCAAAGCTCAGGCCCCGGCCGCGCTCCGAGCCGAAGAACGGCGCCTTCGGCGGATTGCCGGCAGCGGGGCGACGGGTGGTGGCGATGAGGAGCACCGGGCTCACGTCGAGCGCCGACTGCGTTTCGCCGACGGTGCCGGTGGCAAGCCCGTCCATGACGCAGGCCGACAGGGCAGGGGAGAGTCCGGCCACGCCAGCCAACCCCATGAGGCGCAGGAGAGAGCGGCGGGTCGCGTCGGAGGGCTGCATGAGCGGTTTCGAGTCCCCGAGGAATCCCGCTCCGGTGGCAAGCCGGCGCTGGGCGCTCCTCCTTCGCGCAGGATCTTGACCGTGGCGGGGCACGATTGGGATTTTGGGCACTCGACGCCCGCCCGCAGCCCCGGCATGAAGGGGCCATGAGCGCGACCCTTCCCGACATGGACACACTCCGCGAGCGGCTTCTGGCCGGCGACCGGGCGGCGCTCGCCCGCGCCATCACGCTTGCCGAGTCGCGCCGGGCCGATCACCGGGCGGCGGTGCGTGACCTCATCGACGCGGTGCTGCCGCATACGGGGCGGGCGATCCGCGTGGGCATCACCGGCGTGCCGGGCGTCGGCAAGTCCACCACCATCGACGCGCTCGGCTCGCTCCTGACCGCGGCGGGCCACAAGGTGGCGGTGCTCGCCGTCGATCCGTCCTCGACCCGCACCGGCGGCTCGATCCTCGGCGACAAGACGCGGATGGCGCGGCTCGCCATCGACCGCAACGCCTTCATCCGGCCCTCGCCCTCCTCGGGCACGCTCGGCGGCGTCGCGGCCAAGACCCGCGAGACCATGCTCCTGTGCGAGGCGGCCGGCTTCGACGTGATTCTGGTCGAGACCGTCGGCGTCGGCCAGTCGGAGACGGCGGTGGCCGACCTCACCGACTTCTTCCTCGTGCTGATGCTGCCGGGCGCTGGCGACGAGCTTCAGGGCATCAAGAAGGGCATTCTCGAACTCGCCGACATGATCGCGGTCAACAAGGCCGACGATGGCGACGGCGAGCGGCGGGCGAGTGCGGCGGCCTCCGAATACCGCGCCGCGCTCCACATCCTGACACCGCCCTCCGCCACTTGGACGCCGCCGGTGGTCACGATCTCGGGCCTGCACGGCAAGGGGCTCGATTCCCTCTGGAGCCGGATCGAGGATCACCGCGCTAAGCTCACCGCCACCGGCGAGATCGCGGGCAAGCGCCGCGAGCAGGACGTCAAGTGGATGTGGGCTCTCGTCCACGAGCGGCTGCACCAGCGCCTCGTCGGGAGCGCCGAGGTGCGGCAGGCCACCGCCGCGGCGGAGCGGGCGGTCGCGGGCGGCGAACACTCGCCCGCCGCGGGGGCCGATACAATCGCTACCCTGATCGGATTGTGAGCCGTCTGCTCATCACGGGCTTCGGCCCGTTCCCGACCGTGCCCGACAACCCGAGCGGGCGCCTCGCCCGGCGTCTGGCGGCCTCGCCGCATCTGCGCCGCCGGCTCGGCTACGCGCCGGACTGCGTCGTGCTCGATACGCGCTACGACGCCCTCGACACGCAACTCGCTCCGGTTCTGGCGAGGCGGCCGCGTGCCGTGCTGATGATTGGCGTCGCCGCGCGCCGGTCCCGCGTCTGCATCGAGATGCGGGCGGTCAACCGGGTCAGCCGGTTGTTTCCCGATGCGGGTGGGACGGTGGGGAAATCGCTCGCGTTCGAGCCGGATGGACCGGCGCAGCGATGGAGCGGGGCGGCGGCGCAGGTGCAGGTCGCCCTGAAGCGCGCCGGCCTCGATGCCGCCGCTTCACGTGATGCCGGACGCTACCTGTGCAACGCCTCGTATTATCGGGTTCTGGCGACGGGGTGCCCGGCGGTTTTCGTGCACATCCCGATGCCGCCGCGCACCCAGCGTCCGAAGGCCGGCGGAGGCCGCCGGCCCGCGCTCGATCGATGGACCGGAGCCTTGATCGGAGCGGCCCGGGTGCTCGCCTTGCGGGGCAGGGCGCAGCCTTAGAGCATCGTCCCGAAAGGTGGTTGCCGGCCGTCGGAAAAGGACGATGCTCTATTCCGTTCTCAGGCCCATTCGCGCTGGGCGAGCTTCGCCTCGTAGGCGTCGATTGCCGGAGCCTTCTGGTCGAGGGTCAGGCCGATCTCGTCGAGGCCGTTGAGCAGGTTGTGCTTGCGGCCCTCGTCGATATCGAAATGCAGGGTGCCGCCGTCCGGGCCCTTGATGGTCTGCGCCGCCAAATCGATCGTCAGCGTCGCATTGGCGCCGCGCTCCGCGTCTTGGAACAGCTTTTCCAGATCCTCCGGCGAGACGACGATCGCGAGGATGCCGTTCTTGGCGCAGTTGTTGAAGAAGATATCGGCGAAGCTGGTGGAGATGACGCAGCGGATGCCGAAATCGGCCAGCGCCCAGGGCGCGTGCTCGCGCGAGGAGCCGCAGCCGAAATTGTCGCCGACCACCAGGGTCTTGGCGTGGCGGTAGGCCGGCTGGTTGAGGACGAAATCGGGATTCTCCGAGCCGTCGTCGTTGTAGCGCATCTCCGAGAAAAGGCCCTGGCCGAGCCCGGTGCGCTTGATCGTCTTGAGATACTGCTTGGGGATGATGCGGTCGGTATCGATGTTGATGATCCGCATGGGCGCGGC
This sequence comes from Methylobacterium sp. AMS5, assembly GCF_001542815.1. Lineage (GTDB taxonomy): Bacteria > Pseudomonadota > Alphaproteobacteria > Rhizobiales > Beijerinckiaceae > Methylobacterium. The sequence goes on along the minus strand of NZ_CP006992.1, from coordinate 186,371 downwards.
GACGCCCTCCAGGGTCGTGAACTTTTCCATGGGTCTTCTCGAAATCGTCGTCGGCTGCCGGGTACAGAGCCTCCGGCCTCGGTCCGCCGGTCTTTAGCAGTCCACGCGCTTCGCCGGTAGCCGCTCCGTTTCAGCCGGCATTGCGCTTGCGTTATGATAAGATGGGTCGCGAAGGGGGATAGCGAGACCGATGGCCGACACGTCAGACACTTTCAAGAAGGCGCCCAAGCGCAAACCCGCCAAGGGCAAGAGCGTGAGCGTTTCCCCCGAGATGCGCCAAGCCTATGCCGACCTGATCAAGGAGCGGGAGGAAAAGGAGCAGGCCTATGGCCGCCACCTGCGCAAGGACGAGCCCCGGCGGTGACGGCGCGACGCCCCTAAACCGTCCTGAGCGCCGGCCCGCGCCGGACGAAGCCGACGATGTCCTTGACCGCATCCAAGGTCGGCGCCGCGATCGCCTCGGCCCGGCTCGCGCCGTCTCCGAGAACGGAATCGATATAGGCCGGATCGGCGACGAGCCGCTTCATCTCGGCACCGATCGGCGCCAGCGTCTCGACGGCGAGATCGACCAGAGCCGGCTTGAAGCTGGAGAACTGCGCGCCGCCGAAATCCGCCAGCACCTCTTCGCGGGTGATGCCGCGCAGCGCCGCGAAGATTCCGACGAGGTTGTCGGCCTCCGGCCGGCCGGCCAAGCCCGCGACCTCCGAGGGGAGAGGCTCCGGATCGGTCTTGGCCTTGCGCACCTTCTGGGCGATGGCGTCGGCGTCGTCGGTGAGCGCGATGCGCGAGTATTCGGATGGGTCCGACTTCGACATCTTCTTGGTGCCGTCGCGGAGGGACATCACGCGCGCTGCCGGCCCGCCGATCAGCGGTTCAGTGATCGGGAAGAACTGTTCGCCGTGGCCATGCGCCAGGATCGACCCCCCGAAGTCGTTGTTGAACTTCTGCGCGATGTCGCGGGTCAGTTCGAGGTGCTGCTTCTGATCCTCGCCCACGGGCACATGCGTGGCACGATAGGCGAGGATGTCGGCAGCCATCAGCACGGGGTAATCGTAGAGACCGATGGAGGCATTTTCCCGGTCCTTGCCGGCCTTGTCCTTGAACTGCGTCATGCGATTGAGCCAGCCGAGGCGGGCGACGCAGTTGAAGATCCAGGCGAGTTCCGCGTGCTGCGGCACCTGGGACTGATTGAAGACGATGGAACGCTTCGGATCGATGCCGGCGGCGAGGAAGGCGGCCGTCACTTCGCGGATCTGGCCCTTGAGCGCCTCCGGGTCCTGCCACATCGTGATCGCGTGGAGATCGACCACGCAATAGAGGCACTGCGCGTCGCGCTCCTGCATCTCGACGAAGCGCTTGATGGCGCCGAGATAGTTGCCGAGGTGCAAGTTCCCGGTCGGCTGGACGCCGGAGAACACGAGTTCGGTGAACGCGGCCATCGGCGCGGGTCCCTGGAAAGAAGGTCCGGGTCGAGGCGATCTCGCATCCCGCTTGAAGCGGCGGTTTCTGGCACCCGCAGCGGCGGCCGGTCAAGCAGGATGGGCCGCGCTCGGGCGCCCCCCCGTCCCGCAGCCTCGTCATCCGTGAGCGATCACGACGCCCGCGCCGCGTAGGCATTCATGATCGCGGAGAGCAGACCGGGGAACCGTGCCTCCACTTCCGCGCAGCGCGAGTGGTTGCGCATCTCGACGCCGTGGCGCTCGCAGCGGATCAAGCCGGCCTCGCGCAGCACCTTGAAGTGGCTGGACAGCGACGATTTCGGGATCACCTGATCGCCTACCGATGAGAGGGCCGAGCACGCTTCCACGCACCCCGCCTTCGTGATCCGGGCAAAGATGGCCGCCCGGCGCGGATCGGACAGGGCGTGGAGGATCGCCTCCGGCTGGACGTCCTCGATCGCTGGGTGAAACAGGGGCCTCATGATTCATCCATATGGGGGCTTGAACCTTGCTTCGATAGTTCCGAAATCCCGAACTATGGGACTGAGGTGGCCGTATCGGCGCCGGCCCATGTCAAAGGGTTAGCACAGATGTCAAAGCTTGAGGGCAAGGTCGCGGTCGTGACCGGCGCGTCCAAGGGGATCGGTGCCGCCATCGCAAAGGCATTGGCGAAGGATGGCGCGGCCGTCGTCGTCAATTATGCATCGAGCAAGGCCGGCGCGGATGCCGTCGTCGATGCGATCACGGCCGCCGGCGGCAGGGCCGTCGCGGTCCAGGCCGATGTCTCGCAGGCCGCGCAGGCGCGGGACTTGGTCGAGGCGGCGGTGCAGCAGTTCGGCCGGCTCGACGTGCTGGTGAACAATTCCGGCGTCTACGAATTCGCGGCGATCGAGGAAGTAACCGAAGAGCACTACCGCCGCCTCTTCGACGTCAACGTGCTCGGTGTTCTGCTCGCAACCCAGGCGGCATCGAAACACCTGGGGGAAGGCGGAAGCATCATCAACATCTCCTCCGTCATCACCGACGTGCTGATGCCGACGAGTGCAGTCTATAGCGCGACCAAGGGGGCCGTGAACGCGATCTCGGGCGTCCTTGCTAACGAGTTGGCCCCGCGCGCGATCCGGGTCAACGTCGTCAGCCCCGGCTACGTCGTGACCGAGGGCACCCACACCGCCGGTATCGCCGGCTCGGAGATGGAGGCCGGCCTCGTCGCACAGACACCGCTCGGCCGATCCGGCCGACCGGACGACATCGCCGGGGTCGTCGCGTTCCTTGCCTCCGACGATGCCCGCTGGGTGACCGGTGAAGTGATCAACGCCAGCGGCGGCGTTCGCTAAGGCGCTGCGTTTCTATCTCGCACCCACGCGAAGTGGGTGCAGGAAGAAGCTGTGAAGGAGGCGGGCCGGTCATGTTCGATCATTGTCGGCCCGCGTCGTTTCAACGATTCCTGCGGAAGGCGGCAGCCTCGTCAGTGGGTGCGTCGCGTCGAAAACGGTCTCGACCCAAGCCCGTTCGCGGCTCATGTCGCATGCGACCCCGCGGTGAGCTTGACGTTAGGCTTGGAGAGCGGACAATCACATTCTAGTCTTGACGCCCTGAGCCGACGAGGGGCGATGCTCCTGCCGCAAGAGTGGGGTGGTGTCCCGGCCGTCGGTTGGACAGAGCTTTTCGTCGCCTTGAACGACACGGATTGGGGTGCTCGAGCCGGCTTCGACCGCGTCCGGGCCTTCATCGGCCTCGAGCTGCCGATTGGTGGGAAATCGACGGTCGAGATCGGCTACCTGAACCAGATGGCTCGGACGCAGGCCAGCGGGATCGAGCTGGATCACATCCTGTCGCTCAATCTTTTCGTTCGATACTGAGAGGCTCCCCGCATCGCGGTCGACGCCGGCTCGGCGAGGATCGCGGACATCGATCCAGGGGAGCGGTGACGATCCGTTCGGCACCGCTCCTGGTCAAACGCGGCGGACCTCAGAAGACCTGCGCCCCGCCCTCGTTCCGCTTCGGTGCGCCCGGCACGCCGGCCTCCGTATCCGCTCGGTCGGCGGCCCGCTTGTCGAGCGCCCGCTCCACCACCTTGGCGAGCCCGACCATGATCTTGTCGAGTTCGTAGTCCTTCGGCGTGTAGACGGCGGTGACGCCCATGTTCTTGAGCACCAGCTCGTCCTCGGTCGAAATGATGCCGCCGACGACGACCGGCACGTGATCGAGCCCGGCCTCGCGCAGCTTGGCCTTCACCTCGCGCACCAGTGGGACGTGGCTGCCCGACAGCACCGAGAGGCCGATGACGTGGGCGCCGCGTTCCTTCGCCTTGGCGACGATCTCGGTCGGCGTCTGGCGGATGCCGTCATAGGTCACGTCGAAGCCGACGTCGCGGGCGCGCAGCGCGATCTGCTCGGCACCGTTGGAGTGGCCGTCGAGGCCCGGCTTGCCGACGACGAGACGGGGCGTCTCGCCGAGCCGTTCGCCGAGATCGGCGATGAGCAGGCGGGCATCCTCCGCCGCCCCGGAGGTGACGGTCTGCAGTGTCACGCCCGTCGGAGCGCGGTACTCGCCGAATACCTCGCGCAGGCGCTGGCCCCACTCGCCGGTCGTCACGCCCGCTTTCGCGGCGGCGATGGAGGGTGGCATGATGTTGGTGCCCGAGCGCGCGGCCTGTTCCAGATCCGCGAGCGCTTGGCCGACCGCGCGGTCGTCGCGCTTGGAGCGCCACTCGCGGATGCGGGCTTCGGCCTCCATCTCCACCGTCTCCGAGACGGTGAAGATCGCGCCGTCCCCGGCCGTCAGCGGCGAGGGTTCGCCCTGCTGCCACTTGTTGACGCCGACGACGATCTGCTCGCCCTTCTCGATCGCCGAGATGCGCCGGGCATTCGACTCGACCAGCGCCCGCTTGAGTTCGCCCGCCTCCACCGCCGTGACCGCTCCGCCGATCTCGGCGATGCGCGTCAGCTCGGCCCGGGTCTGCTCCTTGAGCGCCTCGACGCGGGCCTCGATCACCGTCGAGCCGTCGAAGATGTCGTCGTATTCCAGCAGGTCGGTCTCGAAGGCGAGGATCTGCTGCATCCGCATCGACCATTGCTGGTCCCACGGGCGCGGCAGGCCGAGCGCCTCGTTCCAGGCCGGAAGCTGCACCGCGCGGGCGCGGGCGCGCTTCGAGAGTGTCACCGCCAGCATCTCGATGAGGATGCGGTGGACGTTGTTCTCGGGCTGCTGCTCCGTCAGTCCGAGGCTGTTGACCTGCACGCCGTAGCGGAAAATCCGCTTCTTGGCGTCGGTGATGCCGTAGCGCTCCTGGGCGATCTCGTCCCACAGCTCGGCGAATGCCCGCATCTTGCAGATCTCGGTGACGAACCGCATGCCGGCGTTCACGAAGAACGAGATCCGGCTGAAGACATCGGAGAAGCTGGCCTCGTCGAAATCGGGATCGTCGCGCACCGTGTCGAGCACGGCGATGGCGATGGCCAGCGCGTAGGACAGTTCCTGAACCGGCGTCGCCCCCGCCTCCTGCAGATGGTAGGAGCAGACGTTCATCGGGTTCCACTTGGGCACGTTTTTGGTCGTGAACAGGATCACGTCCTTGGTGAGCCGAAGCGAGGGCGCGGGCGGAAACACGTAGGTGCCGCGCGAGAGATATTCCTTGATAATGTCGTTCTGCGTGGTGCCCTGGAGTGCCGCGAGCGGCGCGCCCTGCTCCTCGGCGACCGCGAGATAGAGCGACAACAGCCACGGCGCCGTGGCGTTGATCGTCATCGAGGTGTTCATCTGCGCCAGCGGGATCTGGTCGAACAGGGCCCGCATGTCGCCGAGATGCGCGATCGAGACGCCGACCTTGCCGACCTCGCCGCGGGCGAGTTCGTGATCCGGGTCGTAGCCGGTCTGCGTGGGAAGATCGAAGGCGACCGAGAGGCCGGTCTGACCCTTGGCGAGGTTACCGCGATAGAGCTTGTTCGACTCCGCCGCCGTGGAATGCCCCGCATAGGTGCGGATGATCCACGGCTTGTCGCGCTTGACCTCGGCGACGCTCGCTTGCGCGCTCATCCCACTCGACTCCCTGTCCGATGCGATCGCGCGCCTCGATGCGCGGCCGTTGGCCGGCACCGTAGCGAAGCCGCCGCGTCGCGTCATCTGGGAGAAAGGTCGAGGGTGCGTGCCTCAAGCCCTGGAAAAACTTGATGTGGTGGTGAAGCGGATTTGTCGTTGGGCCGCCGGCTCCCGACACAATGCGAGCCCTCCGCGCCGTTCAATTTGCAGCGATCTCTCGACCGTACGGCGACAGATGCTCCGTATCGTTGCAGAATCGAATGGCTCCAAGTTCGGCCTCGCGCGTTGGGGCGGCAACGTTCGCACGGCGTAAAGCTGGTTGCGACGCCCGCCCGCAGAGGCATCGACAAGGAGAAACATGCGATGGCAGACCAGGGCCCGCGCCTGACCACAGCTTTCGGAAACCCGATTTCCGACAACCAGAATTCGCTCACCGCCGGCCCGCGCGGCCCGGTGTTGATGCAAGACTACCATCTCATCGAGAAGATGGCCCACTTCAACCGGGAGCGGATCCCGGAGCGAGTGGTGCACGCCAAGGGCTACGGCGCCTACGGCACGTTCCGGCTCACCAAGAGTCTGTCCGAGTTCACCCGCGCCAAGGTTCTGACCGAAATCGGCAAGGATGTGCCGATGGTCGCCCGCTTCTCGACCGTCGGCGGCGAGTCCGGTTCGGCCGACACCGCGCGCGACCCGCGCGGCTTCGCCCTCAAGTTCTACACGGAGGAGGGCAACTGGGATCTCGTCGGCAACAACACGCCGATCTTCTTCGTGCGCGACGCGATCAAGTTCTCGGACTTCATCCGCACCCAGAAGCGCGATCCGCGCACCCACCTCAAGCCGCACTGGCGCCGCTGGGATTTCTGGAGCCTGTCGCCGGAGGCGATCCATCAGGTGATGTTCCTGTATTCGGATCGGGGCACGCCGAAATCGGCGCGCTTCATGAACGGTTACGGCTCGCACACCTTCTCGCTGTGGAACGACCGGGGCGAGCGCCACTGGGTGAAGTTCCACTTCCACACCAAGCAGGGCATCCAGAACTTCTCGGCCGATGAGGCCGATGAGGTGGCGGGCAAGGATCCGGACTACTCCTCCGCCGATCTCTCCAACGCTATCGAAAAAGGCGACTTCCCGAAATGGAAGGTCTCCGTCCAACTCATGCCGGAGATGGACGCCGACACCTACCGCATCAACCCGTTCGACCTCACCAAGGTCTGGCCGCACAGCGACTATCCGCTGATCGAGATCGGCGAGATGGAGCTGAACCGCAATCCCGAGAACTACTTCGCCGAGATCGAGCAATCCGCCTTCGAGCCCTCGAACGTGGTGCCCGGTATCGGCTTCTCGCCGGACAAGATGCTGCAGAACCGGGTGCTGTCCTATGCCGACGCGCACCGCTACCGGCTCGGCGTGAACTACCAGCAGATCCCCGTGAACCAAGCGAAGAAGGCTGACGTTCAGACCTATCACCGCGACGGCGCCATGCGCACCGACGGCAATCACGGCGCTCAGGTCGATTACGAGCCGAACTCTTTCGGCGGTCCGAAACAGGACCCGTCCTTCAGCGAGCCGCCGCTGCGGATTCGGGGTGATGCCGGCCGCTACGGATGGCCGGGCGACGACGAGGATCTCTACGGCCAGCCCAAGCTGTTCTGGACCAAGGTGCTCGACGAGGGCGGCCGCAAGCGGCTCGTCGAAAACATCGTCACCTCCATGGGTGACAGCCCGCGCAACATTCAGGAGCGGATGATCGCTCACTGGTTCAAGGTGCACGAGGATTTCGGGCGCGGCGTCGCGCAAGGGCTCGGCATCGACACCGCGAGGGCCGCCGCCGAGTAGTCATCTCAACGTTATTTTGAATACAGGGGCACCGGCTTCGGTCGGTGCCTCTTTTTTGTGCGGATGTGCCAAAGCCTTGCCTTTTAGGCCACTTGGAAGGCCGGAAACATCGTGCTTATAGCGTCGGCCAAGGTCGCGCGGTTCGTCACGCGCGTGCCAGGATAGACAGGGAGTGCCACGATGGCTGCAAGCGCAGCACCGGCCTGGACCGGGCAGACGGCGGAAGCCAAGGACCTTTACGAGCTCGGCGAGATCCCCCCGCTCGGCCACGTGCCTGCCAAGATGTATGCCTGGGCGATCCGCCGCGAGCGCCACGGGCCGCCGGAGCAGTCGCACCAACTTGAAGTGCTGCCCGTTTGGGAGATCGGCGACGACGAGGTGCTCGTCTACGTCATGGCTGCAGGCGTGAACTACAACGGTGTCTGGGCCGGCCTCGGCGAGCCGATCTCGCCCTTCGACGTGCACAAGGGCGAGTACCACATCGCCGGCTCGGACGCGTCGGGCATCGTCTGGAAGGTCGGCGCCAAGGTGAAGCGCTGGAAGGTCGGCGATGAGGTCATCGTCCACTGCAACCAGGACGACGGCGACGACGAGGAGTGCAACGGCGGCGACCCGATGTTCTCGCCGACCCAGCGGATCTGGGGTTACGAGACCGGCGACGGTTCGTTCGCGCAGTTCTGCCGGGTGCAGTCGCGCCAGCTCATGGCCCGCCCCAAGCACCTGACCTGGGAGGAGGCGGCCTGCTACACGCTGACGCTGGCCACCGCCTACCGCATGCTGTTCGGCCACGCGCCGCACACCGTTCGTCCGGGCCAGAACGTGCTGATCTGGGGCGCCTCCGGTGGCCTCGGCGTGTTCGGTGTCCAGCTCTGCGCGGCTTCGGGCGCCAACGCGATCGCCGTGATCTCGGACGAGTCGAAGCGCGACTACGTGATGAGCCTCGGTGCCAAGGGCGTCATCAACCGCAAGGACTTCGCCTGCTGGGGGCAGCTCCCCACGGTCAACAGCCCTGAATACAACACCTGGCTCAAGGAGGCCCGGAAGTTCGGCAAGGCGATCTGGGACATCACCGGCAAGGGCAACGACGTCGACATCGTCTTCGAGCACCCCGGTGAGCAGACCTTCCCGGTCTCGACTCTGGTGGCCAAGCGCGGCGGCATGATCGTGTTCTGCGCCGGCACCACAGGCTTCAACATCACCTTCGACGCCCGCTACGTCTGGATGCGGCAGAAGCGCGTTCAGGGCTCGCACTTCGCCCACCTCAAGCAGGCCTCGGCCGCCAACCAGTTCGTGATGGACCGGCGGGTCGATCCCTGCATGAGCGAGGTGTTCCCCTGGGACAAGATCCCGGCGGCGCACACCAAGATGTGGAAGAACCAGCACCCGCCGGGCAACATGGCGGTGCTCGTCAACGCGACGCGCGCGGGTCTGCGCACGGTCGAGGACGTGATCGAGGCCGGTCCGCTCAAGGCGATGTAAGCCGTTCGATCCGACCGAAAGGAACGCCCGCGCTTCCGCTTGGAGGCGCGGGCGTTCTCGTTTCGACGCGTCAGCGCACCCGGTCGATCGGTCGTTGCGGTGTGCCGATCGTGGTGTGGAACGGTCGTTCGCCGCCGCCCTTCTCGAAAGCGACGATGCTGTCGTAGACGTGGATCGCGCCGATGCTCCGGCCGATCTCCTGCGCGCCCCGGTCGTGATACCAAGCGTGCATGTCGTCGATGAACGCCTTCGTCATCTCGAGGAACGTGCCCCGGCGGCGATAGCCGCCCTCGTAGTCACGCCAGTACGATGTGTGCAGGTCTTCAGCGACGTAGAGACCGTCCTGCGCCAGGAGCGGAAACAGCGTCTCGAAGCTCACCCGCTGGTGGCTCGCGACGTGGCTGCCGTCGTCCAGGACGACATCGACGCCGCCCATCTCCTCGACCACAGACCGAAGGAAGGCGGGGTCGGCCTGCGAGCCGATACGGACCTGCGCGGCGTGACCGTCGAACACCGCGCAGCGCGGATCGACATCGATGCCGTAGAGGATGGCGCTCGGTCCGAAGAAGCGACGCCAGAGGTCGAGGGAGCCTCCCTCGTACACGCCGATCTCGAGAAAGCGCAGCGGTCGGCCGTCCGGCCTGCCGTCGCGGAAGGGCGCGAACAGCCGGCTGTAGATCGGCAGGAAGTGGTTCCACTTGTTGATCAGGTGGTCGCCGTCATAGCCGTAGAACAGCTTCGAGAAGGCGTCGTCGCCCCGCGTCTTCACCTCGGCCAGATCGCGATAGAAATCATTGGCCGGGCTGTCACGAAACAAGCCGGCCGATTTGGCGACGGACTTGAGTGCGCGCTTGATCTGCGGATGATTGTGCAGCGTTCGTTTGAGAAGCGTCATGCCGAGATGCGGCCCGTCGTGCTGTTCGAGGTCGCGCGCACGAAGCACGACCCGGCGCGGCTCGTAAAGCCGGCCGGGTCGAACGAGCGCGAGGGATGACGCTGGTCGGGCTCAGGCCTCGCCGCGGGCGACGAGGGCCTCATATTCGGGGACTTCGAGCCGGCCTTCCTTGGCGACGCGCGCCTTGTCCTCGTCGCTGATGACGTCACCGGCGAGGTCGAGCCGCTTCCAGGCCGCGAGCGGCGTCTCGCGGCCGGGGCGGGGGACATACTTGTTCTGCTCGAGCTTCTTGTACTTATGGATGTAGCGCGGGCAGTTGATCCAGATCTTTGTCACATCGATCCGCACGAGATACTTCGCCTCCGTGTACTCGGCCATCAGCGGATCGTCGCGCAGCAGCGAGGCGTGACCCTGAACCCGGATGCGGTGCGGCGTCTCGAAGTCGATGAACAGGAGGCCGATCTTGGCCTGCCCCGCGATGTTGCCCATCGAGTAGAACATCCCGTTGCCGTCGAAGCCGGGGAAGACCAGCGTCGAGCCGTCGACCACCTTCACGAAGCCGGTCGGGCCGCCCTTGTAGGAAACGGTCGGCATGCCGTCGGGATCGGCGGTCGAGAGGAAGAACATATCGCGCGAGGCGATGAAGGCGGCCTCGTCGGGTTGGATCGTCTCGTGCACCCAATCCTCGTCGAGGCGCACGGCGAGCTTGGTGGTGCCGAATTCCTCCTGGAGGGCGCGGTGCGCCTCCGAGTAGAGCGATGCCATCTGCGTCTCCTCCGGGGCCCGTTGCTCGGGCCTCCTCGGGGAGCGTTTAAGGCAAAGATCCAATGCCGCAAACGGGGCCGCGAAAAAGGCCGGTCACGCTCGCGCGAACCGGCCTTCGTCATCGTGGCGGAGGCCGGGGCAGCCCGGTCTCCGAGTCCGGAAAGGTCAGTTCTTGGTCTTGTCGACCAAGGCCTTCTCGGAGATCCAGGGCATCATGCCGCGGAGCTTGGCGCCGACTTCCTCGATCGGGTGGGCGGCGAGCTTGGCGCGGGTGGCCTTGAACGAGGTCTGGCCGACCTTGTTCTCCAGCATCCAGTTGCGGGTGAAGATGCCCGACTGGATGTCGTTGAGGACGCGCTTCATCTCGGCCTTGGTCTCGGGCGTGACGATGCGCGGGCCGGTGACGTACTCGCCGTACTCGGCGGTGTTCGAGATCGAGTAGTTCATGTTGGCGATGCCGCCCTCGTAGATGAGGTCGACGATCAGCTTCACTTCGTGCAGGCACTCGAAATAGGCCATCTCGGGGGCGTATCCCGCCTCGACCAGCGTCTCGAAACCGGCCTTGATCAGCTCGACGAGGCCGCCGCAGAGCACGGCCTGCTCACCGAACAGATCGGTCTCGCACTCTTCCTTGAAGGTCGTTTCGATGATGCCGGCGCGGCCGCCGCCATTGGCCGAGGCGTAGGAGAGGCCGAGGTCGTGGGCGTTGCCCGAGGCGTCCTGGGCGATGGCGATCAGGGTCGGCACGCCGCCGCCCTTGAGGTACTCGCCGCGCACCGTGTGGCCGGGGCCCTTCGGGGCGACCATGAGCACGTCGAGGTCCTTGCGGGGCTCGATCAGGTTGAAGTGCACGTTGAGGCCGTGGGCGAACAGGAGCGCGGCGCCCTGCTTCATGTTCGGCTCCAGCGACTCCTTGTAGATGTCGCCCTGCAGCTCGTCCGGGGTGAGCATCATCACCACGTCGCCCCACTTGGCGGCGTCGGCGACGTTCATCACCTTGAAGCCCTCGTGCTCGGCCTTCTTGGCGGTGGCGGAGCCTTCGCGCAGGGCGATGACGATGTCCTTGACGCCCGAATCGCGCAGGTTCAGCGCATGGGCATGGCCCTGGGAGCCGTAGCCGACGATGACGACGTTCTTGCCCTTGATCAGGTTCAGGTCGGCATCGCGATCGTAATAGACGCGCATGGTGGTGTCCTCTCTCGTGTCAGTGGATTCGGTTCAGGGTTTCGCCCGGCCGTAAAGGGCCAGGAACTGCTCGACGGCACGGGCCGCGTCGCTCCGGATCCCGGCGGCGTCGAGATCGAGCGCGCCGCCGAGAAGAAGTCGGATCTGAATATCGCGGCCGACCAGACCGAAGAAGGTCCGGAAGGCCGCCTCGCTGTCATCGAAGGCGAGAAGTCCGGCCGCGCGGCCCGCCTCCAACACCGGCTTCACCCGCTCGCCGATGGCGAAGCGGCCGTTGGCCAGCACGATGCCGCCGAGATTGCTCTTGCGGGACCCCGCATCGGCGATGGCGATGCGGTTGAGCGCGACCGAGGTCGGGCTGGCAATGACCGCGAGCCAGCTCTCGGCGAAATCGAGGAGATTCTTGCGCAAGGCGACGGCATCCAGCCCGCTCACGACGTAGCGGCCGGCATGGACGCGCGAGGCCTGCCAGCGCACGGTCGCGGTGAGCAGGCCGTCACGGTCGCCGAACCAGCGATAGAGCGTCTCTTTCGAGCAGCTCGCCCGGCGCGCCACCGCGTCCATGGTGAGCGGATCACGTCCATCGACCATCAGCGCCAACGCGGCATCCAGCACTGCCTGCTGGCGCGGGGTGGGTGTTTCGGCCGAAAGCTCGTCGGTGATGAAGGGGCTCGCCTGCATGATCCGGTTGCTGAGCAGTACCGTACCGTACGGTACGCTCGTCTAGCCGACCCGGCCGCCTGGGACAAGCGGGGTGGGTGACATCGTCCTCACCCTCTCACGGTCACGTTTCTGTCGCCGCCTTGCGGAACCCGCTTGCCGAGCGCCCGGCCTCGGCGTATACGGCCCTCCGTCGCCACAGCGACGCCCGTGCCGCCCACCCGCGGCGGCACGCTGGGTGCTTGGGTGCGTAGCTCAGCGGGAGAGCATTCGCTTCACACGCGAAGGGTCACAGGTTCGATCCCTGTCGCGCCCACCACCAGCCCTCCACGATACATCGGTCGTTCTCTTCACAAACAGTGTCCATGCCGCCATCGGCGGGCATTTGACGCGTGCACGTCTGCGTGGTGGGTTACGCGGCGATTCGCATCATTTATGAGTTTGCGGAGACCGCCTGTTGCCGATCCTCATCATTTTCACCGCCGTCATCGTCAGCGTTTTGATCTGGCTTCTGCGGGCCCATTACGCGGTCAAGCAGCTCAAAGAAATCGATCAGGACACCAAGGGACTTCAGCGCAAGGCGAAGTCGGCCTTCGCGAATTTCGTCGGGACACCGTTGCAGCGGGTGAACGACGTGCGGCTCGCAGCCGTCATCCTGATGATCCAGATCGTGCGGACCGGCAGCCCGATCACGGCGTCCGAGAAGACCCGCATCCTCGAACTCATGGAAAAGCCGCTGGAGATCCAGACGATCTCCGCGACCTTCGAGCGGGCGTGGCGCTACACGCAGGAGCGCCTCCCGTTCTCACTCGTCGCCGACCCGCTGCTGCCGCTGTTTCGCGAAAAGCTGACGGGCGAGGAGCGGATGCAACTCGTCGACATGCTGACGAAGGTCGCCTCCGCCCATTCCGCTCCGAGCGAGCTGCAGCGCGAGGCACTGACGCGGCTCAAGCGTCGGCTGATCGCCGGCAAGCCGGAATTGGCGACAAGCCGCGCCGGCAACTTCGGATAGACCGGACGCCCCTCGAATAAAAAAGGCCGCCCCGAAGGACGGCCCGCCGTGGATCCCGCTGTCAGAGCGGGATGTTGTCGTGCTTCTTCCAGGGCTGCTCCATCTCCTTGGTGCGCAGCATCCCGAGCGCCCGGGCGATCCGCTTGCGGGTGGAGTGGGGCATGATCACCTCGTCGATGTAGCCGCGCTCGGCTGCCACGAAGGGCGATAGGAAGCGGTCCTCATATTCCTTCGTCCGCTCGGCGATCTTGTCCGCATCGCCGATCTCGGCGCGGAAGATGATCTCGACCGCTCCCTTGGCGCCCATCACCGCGATCTGCGCCGTCGGCCACGCGTAGTTCAGGTCGGCGCCGACATGCTTGGAGGCCATGACGTCATAGGCGCCGCCGAAGGCCTTGCGGGTGATGATGGTGACGAGCGGCACCGTTGCCTGGCTGTAGGCGAAGAGCAGCTTGGCGCCGTGCTTGATCAGGCCGCCATATTCCTGCGCCGTGCCCGGCAGGAAGCCCGGAACGTCGACGAAGGTGACGATCGGGATCGAGAAGGCGTTGCAGAAGCGCACGAAGCGGGCCGCCTTGCGGGAGGCGTCCGAATCGAGCACGCCGGCCAGCACAAGCGGCTGGTTGGCGACGAAACCGACGGTACGGCCCTCGACGCGGCCGAAGCCGGTGATGATGTTGCGGGCATAGGCCGCCTGGATCTCGAAGAAGTCGCCCTCGTCCACGACGCGGCGGATCAGCTCGCCCATGTCGTAGGGCTTGTTCGGGTTGTCCGGGATCAGCGTGTCGAGCGACTTGTCGAGGCGGTTGACGTCGTCGAAGCTCTCGATCTCCGGCACGCCCTCGATGTTGTTGGCGGGCAGGAAGTCGAGCAACCGGCGGATCTGGAGGATCGCCTCGACATCGTTCTCGAACGAACCGTCGGCGATCGAGGACTTCGAGGTGTGGACCTTGGCGCCACCGAGTTCCTCGGCGGTCACGACCTCGTTGGTGACGGTCTTCACCACGTCGGGGCCGGTCACGAACATGTAGCTCGTATCGCGCACCATGAAGATGAAGTCGGTCATGGCCGGCGAGTAGACGTCGCCGCCCGCGCACGGCCCCATGATGACCGAGATCTGCGGGATCACGCCGGACGCCGCGACGTTGCGGCGGAACACCTCGCCGTAGCCGCCGAGCGCCGCCACGCCCTCTTGGATGCGGGCGCCGCCGGCATCGAAGATGCCGATGATCGGCGCGCGCATCTTCAGCGCCATATCCTGAACCTTGACGATCTTGGCCGCGTGCGCCTCGGAGAGCGAGCCGCCGAACACCGTGAAGTCCTTCGAGAACAGGAAGACGGTGCGCCCGTTCACGGTGCCCCAGCCGGTGACGACGCCGTCGCCGGGGATCTTCTGCTTCTCCATGCCGAAATCGGTGGAGCGGTGCTGCACGAACATGTCGAACTCCTCGAACGACCCATGGTCGAGCAGGAGTTCGATGCGCTCGCGCGCCGTGAGCTTGCCGCGCTTGTGCTGCGCCTCGAGCCGCTTTTCCCCGCCGCCGAGACGGGCCTGTGCGCGACGCTCCTCAAGCTTCTCGAGAATGTCCTTCATGGTGCTGGCGAGACTCCCTGGGGATCGAAATCGTTTTTTGAATACAGGTCAAAGCGTAAGAGCTTGACCTTGCATCGATCGATCGCCCTTAGCACGCGTTCCCGCCCTCGGAAACGGCCGGCGACGCGGCGAGCGCATCGTCCTTTCTTCCGAACGCCGGTGGTCACCGTTCGGGCCGATGCTCGACCGCGGCCAATCCGCGTGCTTCGCGGTTGAGATGGTGGCCCCGGCCCGAAGGCTGGGGCCGCGCGCGCTCAGACCATTCGCTACGGACGAACGCGCGTCCTCAGCCCTTCTTGATCAGCGGCGCCGGCTCGACCGGTGCGGGCGGGGGTTTGGTCGCGCAGGCGGCGGCGCTCAGGGTAAGCACGGCCGTGATGGTGGCAAGGGCGATCCGCCGGGTGTTGAGTCGAAGGGTCGGCACGGTTCGTCTCCAAGAGTTGGACGACGCCAAAAATGGAACAGGAACAGGCCAACCCGATAGTGCGCCGAAGTTACACTTCGACTTGATAACGGCAGGTTATTATAATCGATCGAAGAAGAGGCATCGTGCCTTATCAGTGATCGCTACCGCATGATTCGTATGCTCGCGGCCACTCAATTGGGTCGCTGCGCCACCATCGCCGCGGTCTCGAATTCCGCACGGCGGTGGGCGAGGCGCGCTTCGGCCTCCGCGTCGCGCCCCCAGACGCCCGCTTGATAGGTCTCGTCCACATGTGCCGCCGCCCAAGCGTCGTCCGCGCTCAGACGGCCGTGCAGAACGGCGAGCGCGATCACGAGCGAGCCGGTCAGTGTCGTGAGTGTGTGGAGGGCCGCGAGGCGGAACGGGTCGTCCACCGCCTCGATTGCGGCGCGCAACGCGGCGACCGAACCCTCCGGCTGCTCGACATGCATCACCCCCTCGGCGAGGAAAAGCCGCGCGCCGAGCGTCTCGGCCACCCAAGCCACGAGCGGGTCCCAGGCCTCCGCCTGAACGGCGACGAGGCGTTCGGGCGAGCCGGCCCGGTAGGCCACGAGATCGGTGCCGGCAAAGGCGGCGAGATCCTCCGCGACCGCGGCGCGGCGCTCGACCACGCCGTCGATCGTGGTGTTGACGAGGCGGGTCAGCGGCATGGTGCGCGGGTCGATCACTTTCACTTGCGCCTCCCATTCCGCCGCGAGCGCGTCGCCCAGCACCCGATCGGGCACCATCAGCGGCCGGCGGCCCGGTGTGTTGGCACCGCGCCCGTCGAGGACGAGGCGGAAGCCGCCCTCGGTCTCCGCGAGGCCGGCCTGCGCGTAGAAGCGCTTCGGCAGCGTCGGCCCCGTACCGGCGCGAGAGGCCTGGACGCGGTCGGGCTTTCCGTCCTCGCCGGGTTCGGCCAGCCAATCACGGGTGACGTCGTCGCCTGAAGTGCTCATGGTCCGCAGATAGGATTTCTCATCGCCTCGCGCGAGTCTCCGGCGCGGCGGAGGATGCGCCTATTGGGTCGCGAGCCGTTCCGTCACCGGGCCGGGCTGCGAACCGTCCAGGGGGCCGGAGAACAGGTCGCTCAAGGTCGCAGCCGAATCGACGACCGTGACCGCACCCGCGCTGAACAGGGCGCCGGGGGTATGGTAGCCCCAGCCGACGCCGATGGCGGCCACGCTCGCGCTCCTGGCCATCATCATATCGAAGGTCGTGTCGCCGATCATCACGGTCATCGACGGTTCGGCGCCGGTCTCGGCCATGGCCTGAAGCAGCATGGCCGGATCGGGCTTGGAGGGGGCGTCGTCGGCGGTCTGGATCGTGGCGAACCAGCGCTCCCAGCCATACTTGTCCACGAGATGATCGACGCCCCGGCGCGACTTGCCGGTCGCGATGCCGAGCTGGATGTCGTCGCGGCGGTGCAGGCGCTCGACCAACTCGGCCATTCCCGGAAACAGCGGCTCCGCATAGTCGGGATCGATCCGCAGCGCCTGGAACGCCTTGCGATAGCTGTGCGAGAGCGATTCGATCGGCCCGGCCTCGCCGACGAGGCGACGGAACGCTTCGGGCAGGGACAGCCCGACGACGGACAGCGCCTCCTTGCGCGGGGGCGCGACCAGGCCATGCTCGGAGAAGGCGCGGTGCTGCGCCTCCACGATCAGGTGCTGGCTGTCGATGAGGGTGCCATCGACATCGAAGACGATCAGCTTGAGCACGGCCGGAGCATCCCGTGGCTCATGGCCTGCGAGCAGGCGCCGGCTGCGAGGCCGGGCGCCGCTCGTAACCGAGGCGGCAGCGAACGAGGAAGCGTCGGCGGACGCCGCCGGACAACCTGCGGCGGTGCGATTCGCGGTTGCACGCGGCGTAGGAGATGCGGCGTCGGCGCTCCGAGGCCCGTATGCCCTGGCCCGGAGGGCGCGCCGCCGGTGCCGCCTGAGCCGGGGGAGGAGCCGCCTTGTCGGATGCGCCTTGGGGCTGCCCCGGCGATTGTCCTTGGGGTTGCCCCGGCGCGCCATCGGCGGGAGGTGCCGCACCAGCCGGCGCAGCGGCGCAGAGTAGGCCGGCCAACGCGACGGACAACAGGGTGACGGGCCTCATGCGATCCTGAACCTCGTTGTATCGGCCCGTGGCAGGCAAAGGGCTTCAACAGTCCCGGCGGCGCCCAATGCCTCAGCCCGTCGATTCGAACTTCGGCAACGGGATCCGGGTCTGAACGCGGTGCCGATAGAAGCACCTCGCGGTGTCCTCGTCCACGCGGCGGACTGACGAAGCAAGAGTTATGGCAACAGGCCCATGTTCCAAGGCGCTCCTCGCTTTCGTGAAGCGCCTCGGATCGTTTCAGGCTTCCGGCGCTTCGACGATCGGGTCGTAGCGGGCGCTATCGAATCCGAGCAGGTTCCAGCTCTGCGCCATGTGCGGCGGCAGCGGGGCGCTGACATCGACCGGCTGGCCGGTGCGCGGATGCGGGATCACGATGCGGCGGGCGAGAAGGTGCAGGCGGTTCTGAATGCCGCCGGGCAGCTCCCAATTCTCCACGTCGAAATATTTCGGGTCGCCGACGATCGGGTGGCCGATATGCGCGGCGTGGGCCCGCAACTGGTGCGTCCGCCCGGTGACGGGTTTCAGCGACAGCCATGCCAGCTTCTGCGCCGCCTGATCGACCGTGGCGTAGTAGGTGAGCGCGTGGCTGGCGCCCTCGTCGCCGTGTTTGGCGACGCGCATCCGCGCATCGGCATCGGTCGGCTCGTCCTTGACGAGATAGGTCGAGACCCGGCCCTGGCGGGTGCGGGGCACGCCCGCCACCAGCGCCCAGTAGATCTTGCGCGCGGCGCGGGAGCGGAAGCTTTTAGCCAAAGTCGCGGCCGCCAGACGCGTCTTGGCGACGATCAGGCAGCCCGCCGTGTCCTTGTCGAGGCGGTGGACGAGGCGTGGGCGCTGCCCGTCCGGCCCGGTCAGCGCCTCCAGCAGGCCGTCGACGTGGCGCACCGTGCCCGAGCCGCCTTGCACCGCGAGGCCGAACGGCTTGTTGAGGATCATCATGTCCGCATCCTCGTAGAGGATCAGCGAACGCAGAAACTCGGCGTCCCCGTCGATCTTGGCGGCGCTGCGCGGCCTTTCGGTCGGCTGGTCGAGCTTGAGCGGCGGCACCCGCACGCTCGAACCCGGCTCCAGCCGGTCACTCGGCTTGGCGCGCTTGCCATCGACCCGCAGCTCGCCCTTGCGGACGATGCTCTGCACGCGGGTGAAGGGAAGCTGCGGAAAGCGCGCGCCGAGAAAGCGGTCGATGCGCATCCCGGCCTCGTCGGGGTCCACAGTCAGCGTCTGCACGCCGCTCGCCAGCGTCGCCGAGGCCGCAGCCCGCTGTTCGCGGCGCGTCGGGCCGGCCACGGCCTCCGCGGGCGGCGCCTTCGCCGGGTCAGGCTTGGCCAGGTCGGGCTTGGCCACGGATGACTTTGCGAAAGATGGCTTTGCGAAGGATGACTTGGGAGAGGGGGGCTTGGCAGACGGCGCTTTGGCGCGAGCGCGCGGCGCATCCGGCTTCGATGCGGCGGCTTCGGGCACGCGCTTCGGGCGCGGTGCGCCCTCAGTCGCCGCGCCGTCATCCCAGGGCGAGCGCTCGGCGGCGTCCTCGCCGCGGTTGCGGGCGGCGCGCTGCGCCGCGTCTTTGGCGGAGGTGCGCGGCCCCGTGCCGGCACGCGGCGCGAACCCGCTGGGTCCGCGTTTTGCGCCGGACCCGCGATGTGGTGGACGTCCCTTCATGTGCCGCTGCTATCACCCTGAGATGACGGCGCAAAGCGCTGCGGCCGGTTGCGTGGCAGAATCCTTGCCAACGATCCCTCGGCGCGCAGAGGCGGCGAGCCCTGGCCACCGGTACCACTTCCACTCGTCGGTGAACGGCCGGGATCGATCCGACCGTCTGCACACCCTGCGAAAGCCGCTCTCGAAAGTGGGGGCAGCAGGAGGGCGAGTGGCGCCGAACCGGTGTCTCAGGCCGCCAACCGCGCCGCCTCCAGGGTGAGGCCGAGGCCGACCGAACCGAACGTGTCGCCATCGACGACCCGCGCGCCCGGCACGCAGGCGGTCAGCGCCGCGCGCACATGCGGCAGACCGGTCGAGCCGCCGGTGAGGAACAGCGCGTCGATCCGATCGGCCGTCAGCCCGGCCTGATCGAGGCAGCGGCCGATCCGCTGCGCCATGCGACGCGCGAGGTCATCGGTATGCCCGGCCAGCCGTGCCCGATCGACATCCGCCGCGAGGCCCGATTCGACCCATTCGAGATCGACCGTGCCGGCCCCCGCATCGGAGGCGGCGATCTTGGCGCCCTCGACCGCCATGGCGAGGGAATGCCCGCGCTCCGCTTCGACGACGGTGCGCAAACGGGTCACGAGTTCCGGCCGGGCGGCATCGCGCACCACCTCGTCGATCTCGCGCAGGGTCTTGGGATTGTAGAGCCGGTTGATGCTCGACCATGTGGCGAGGTCATGGAAATAGGCGTTCGGCACCGCGAGGTCCGCACGCTTCATCGGGCTCCCGAGGCCGAGGAGCGGCATCACCGCGCCGAGGCTCAGGTTCCGGTCGAAATCGGTGCCGCCGATGCGGATGCCGTCATTGGCCAGAATGTCTTCGGCCCGCTCGTCGCGCCGATGCCGCTCGGGCGAGAGCCGGACGATGGAGAAGTCCGAGGTGCCGCCGCCGATATCGGCGATCAGCGCGATCTCCTCCGACGTCACCGTGCGCTCGTAATCGAGCGCGGCCGCGATCGGCTCGTACTGGAAGCGGACGTGGCGGAAACCGATGCTCTCGGCGATCTGGCGCAGCGTGTCTTCCGCCTTGCGGTCAGCGGCCGGATCGTTGTCGACGAAATGGACCGGGCGTCCATGCACCACGGTGTCGAGCTCGACGCCGGCTTCCGCCTCGCCGCGCGCCTTCACCTGGGTGAGGTAGCGGGCGATGACGTCGCGGAAGCGGATGCGCTCGCGCCCGACCGGCGTGGTCTCCTCGATCAGGGGGGAGCCGAGCACGGACTTGAGCGCCCGCATCAGCCGGCCGGGCGTGCCCTCGACATAGGCCTCGATCGCCCCTCGCCCGATTTGCGCCTCCTGGCCGGGTGCGAAGAAGATCGCGCTCGGCAGGGTGCGGTGCGTCCCCTCCAGCGGCACCAGGGTCGGGCGGGCGCCCGTGCCGATCCCGAGGGTGGTGTTGGACGTGCCGAAATCGAGGCCGCAGGCCGCCATGGGACCGGATCGCTTGGATTCTGAAGGGGAGGGCGGCTCCGTTACGGCCCCCGGCCACAGAGTGCAATCCCCGAAGCGATTGCCCTGCGATCTCGTTCGACCCGATCCTACGCTGCCCCGAGATAGCGGCTGCGCAGATGCGCCAGGAAATCGTCCGCCCCGAGGGGCTTTCCGGTCGCGGCGGTCAGCAGCTCGTCGGTTTCCATCAGGCTCGCGCGGGCATGGACGTTCTCCCGCAACCAGCCGCGCAACTGCGTGAAGTCTCCTTCGGCGAGCGCCGGGCGGATGCCGGGATGGGCGGCGCAGGCGGCCTTGAAGAGTTGCGCTGCGGCCAGCGCGCCGAGGGTATAGGTCGGGAAATAGCCGAAGCTGCCGCCCGGCCAGTGGATGTCCTGAAGGCAGCCGTTCCGGTCGTCGGGCACGATGAGCCCCAGCAATTCCTTCATGCCGTCGTTGAAGGCACCCGGCAGGTCGGCCACGGCGAGGTCGCCCGCGATCATCGCCGTCTCCAGGCGGTATCGCAGCAGGATGTGAGCCGGGTAGGTCACCTCGTCGGCATCCACCCGGATGAAGCCCGGCTCGACGCGGGTGTAGAGACGGTGCAGGTTCTCCGCCTCCCAGGCCGGCCCTTCGCCGGCGAACGCCTCGCGCAGGGTCGGCGCGAGGAAGGCGCAGAATTCGGCCGAGCGGCAGGCCTGCATCTCGACGAGCAGCGATTGGCTCTCGTGCAGGCTCATGCCGCGGGCCTGCCCCACCGGCTGGTGGCGCCATGCGGGCGGGCGGCCCTGTTCGTAGAGCGCATGACCGGTCTCGTGCAGCACGCCCATCAGCGCCCCGGTGGCGCTCGCCTCGTCGTAGCGGGTGGTGATGCGCACGTCGTCGGTGGCACCACCGCAGAACGGGTGCAGGCTGATATCGAGGCGCCCGCGCGCGAAATCGAACCCGGCGGCCCGCATCAGCCGCAGGCCGATCTCCCGCTGGACCGCCACCGGAAACGGGCCCGGCAGCGGCAGGGGAGGGGCACCCGCCGCCTGCCGTTCGCGCACTGCGACGACGAGATCCGGCAGGACGGCGCGCAACTCCGCGAAGATCGGATCGATGCGTGCCCGGCGCATGCCGGGGTCGTATCCGTCCAGCAGCGCGTCGTAGGGCGCGAGGCCGAGCGCCGCCCCCTTCGCCTCGCCGACGCGGCGTCGCAGCCGCAGCACCTCTTCGAGATGCGGACGCAGCCGCGCGAAATCCGAATCGCGCCGCGCCTCGCGCCAGACCATCTCGCAGCGCGTCGCCGCTTTTGAGGCCGCCTCGACCAGATCGCCCGGCACCGCCGCCGCGTGGGCATAGGCCCGGCGCATCTCGCGCAGGTTGGCCCGCTCCCATTCGCCGAGGCGACCCTCCGCCTCCGCTGCGTCGAACCGCTCGGCGTTGCGCGGGTCGGTGAGGATCTCGTGGGCGAGCACGCTCAACACGGCCAGTTGCTCGCCGCGGGTGTCGGAGGCGCCGTCCGGCATCTGGGTCTGCGTGTCCCAGCCGAGGATGCCGCTCGCATCCTCCAGCGCACCGAGGCGGGCGAAGGTGGCGGTGAGCGTCGCGTAAGCCTGCATGATCGGTCGAGATCCCTCGGTGTCGTCCCTGACACTCAATCGTCGCCGCGGCGCTCCTGCCGCAGCCGTTCCCAGTAGGCCAGCCGCTCCCGGTAGCGGGTTTCCATGCCCCGGTCGGTCGGCTCGTAGAAGTGCTGGCGCCCGAGCGCTTCCGGCCAATAATCCTGGCCCGAGAAGGCGTCGGGCTCGTCATGATCGTAGCGGTAACCCTCACCGTAACCAATCCGCCGCATCAGCCCAGTGGGGGCGTTGAGGATGGTGCGCGGCGGCGCGAGCGAGCCGGCAGCCTTCGCCACCCGCGTGGCCGCCTTGTAGGCCGTGTAGACCGCGTTCGATTTCGGTGCGCAGGCGAGATAGACGGTGACCTGCGCCAGCGCGAGTTCGCCCTCGGGCGAGCCGAGGAAGTCGAAGGCGTCCTTGGCCGCGTTCGCCACGACCAGGGCCTGCGGGTCGGCCAATCCGATATCCTCCACCGCCATCCGCACGAGGCGCCGGGCGATGAACAATCGGTCCTCGCCCGCATCCAGCATGCGGCAGAGATAGTACAGTGCCGCGTCGGGATCCGATCCGCGTACCGTCTTATGCAGCGCGGAGATGAGGTTGTAGTGCCCCTCCTGCGCCTTGTCGTAGATCGGAGCCCGGCGCTGCACGAGGGTCTGAAGCGTCTCCGCGTCGAGGATCTCGCCAGGTCGAGCCGAGCGCCACACCTCTTCCGCCAGCGTCAGCGCGGCGCGCCCATCGCCGTCCGCCATGCGGATCAGCGCCGCGCGCGCCTCCTCATCGAGGGGCAGCGGCTGGCCGTCCATCTCCTCGGCCCGGGCCAGCAGCCGGGCGAGCGCGGGCGCGTCCAATGCACGAAACAGCAGCACCCGCGCGCGCGACAACAAGGCGGCATTCAGTTCGAAGGACGGGTTCTCCGTCGTCGCGCCGACGAGCGTGACGGTCCCATCCTCCATCACCGGCAGGAAGGCATCGAGCTGTGCGCGGTTGAAGCGATGGATCTCATCGACGAACAGGAGGGTGCCCTGGCCCGTCGCACGCCGCTTGCGTGCTGCCTCGAACACCTTTCGCAGATCGGCGATGCCGGAGAAGATCGCCGAGATCTGCTCGAAATGCAGGGCGGTCTCGTGCGCGAGGAGCCGGGCCACGGTGGTCTTGCCGGTGCCGGGTGGCCCCCAGAACACGAGCGAGCCGAGGCTGCGCGAGGCGAGCAGACGCGTCAGCGCCCCGTCCGGCCCGGTGAGATGCTCCTGCCCCACGACCTCGGCGAGGCGGCGCGGGCGCAGACGATCCGCGAGCGGCCGGGGCGCACCCGTCTCAAGACTGGCGGAAACGAACAGGTCGGACATGCGTGGCATGAACACCGCGGGCCCATCGGTCCGCAAGGCCCCAACCGGCGAAGTCCCGCATCCTCTGCAAAGCCGGCTTGTGGGCCCGCCCGCCCTGTGCTAGGGCGCATCCCGTCGATACGACACCTCTGCGGAGAGGTGGCAGAGCGGTTGAATGCACCGCACTCGAAATGCGGCATGGGTGCAAGCCCATCGGGGGTTCGAATCCCCCCCTCTCCGCCATTCATCCCGAAAAGCGTTTGTTTTCAGCGATCCCCTAGGGAAACAGCGACTTCGCGGCCGTCCGGTGGTACACACGGGTGGTACACACGTGGTTCTGGCGATGTCGCGTCCCTGGCCCCATCCGAAGACCGGCGTCTTCTGGTTCCGAAGGCGGGTCCCGAAGGACTTGCTGGCCCTCGTCGGCCGGCGGGAGGAGAAGGCGAGTCTCGCGACGAAGGACGTCGGCGAGGCCAAGCGCCGCCACGCCGCGCATGCCGCCCAGGTCGAAGCCCGCTGGGCCAACTTGCGGGCCGGCGTGCGGCGGCTCAACCTGCTTGAGGTCAACGCCATCGCGGGCGAGGTCTACGACGACCTGATCGCCAAGTTCCAGGTCGGCCGGTTCTCGCCGGTCTACAATCTGGCCACGACCGGGATCATCGAGCGCTTCGTGGAGGATACCGGTTCGACGAACCGCGAGGCGTTCCTGCGACTGTACGGGCCGGAGATCGACGGTCACCTCGCCCGAAAAGGGTTGGTCGTCGATCCGGAGACGCGAGGCTCCCTGGAGTATGCAATCGCCAAGGCGATCCTTCAGGCGAACACGCAGAGCCTGAAGTATCTCGACGGGGATTTCAGCCCGGATCCGATGGCCGGGCGCTTTCCCAAGATGCCGGCCAAGCCGGTCACGGTCGCCCTGCCGCTCGACGAGTGGTTCTCGAAGTATGCCGAGGCATCGAAGCTCTCCGCCTCGACCCGGAAGCGGTGGCGGCCGGCCCTAGCGACGCTGGAGGCGTCCGTCGGTCACGACGATCTGGCGCGCGTCACGCCGGACAACATCGCCGACTGGGTCGACGCCCTGGCCACGGACGGACGCGCCGACAAGACCATCCGCGATGTCTACCTCGCTTCGGCCAAGGCGCTGTTCGGGTGGATGCTGGGCAAGCGGAAGATCGCCGCGAACCCTTGCGCCGGTTTGCGCGTGAAGGTGGTCGAGGGACCCGTCCTGCGCGAACGCTTCTTCACGGAGGCGGAGATCACGACCATCCTCGCGGCATCCCTTGCGTCCCAGCGGGGTCGCCTGAGCGCCGAGCACGCGGCGGCCCGCCGCTGGGTGCCCTGGCTGTGCGCCTACTCCGGCGCACGGGTCGGCGAGGTGACGCAGCTGCGCCGCGAGGACATTCGCTTCGAGGGCGGGGTGCGGTTCTTTCGCATCACGCCGGAAGCCGGCACGGTGAAGACGAAGCGGTTCCGCGACGTCCCGATCCACCCGCACCTGATCGAGATGGGTTTCCTTGACTATGTCGACACACGATCGAAGGAGCTGTTCTTCGACAAGGCGCGGGGCCGCGGCGGTTCGGACGCCAACCCGCTCTCGAAGAAGGTTGGGGAACGACTGGCGGCCTGGGTCCGGAAGCTCGGGATCACCGACGTCGGCGTGGACCCCAACCACGGCTGGCGGCACAGCTTCAAGACACGCGGGCGGCAGGGCGGGATGAGGGACTCGGTCCTCGACGCCATCCAGGGTCACGCACCGGACACCGAGGGCCGGAAGTACGGAGGATTCACGGTCAGGGTGATGGCGAGCGAGATGGAGCTGTTCCCACGGTACACGCTCGCTCACACGGATCGCGAGGCCGAAGTTCCCGTTTGAGCCGTTGGGAGCCTTCGAAGAGGCGGACGGAAAATGGCTCCGCAGACCTCCTAGGCGAACAACGCCAGAAGGGTCCGGCTCGATGCGTTGGCGATGCTAAGCCCTTGCACGGCGAGTTCCCGCTGGGTCTGCAGCGCCTTCGACTTGCTTACCTCCGTCTCGATATCCGCATCGACCAAGACGCCGATGGCACGCTCGTTGGTCTTGACGAGCGCGTCGAGGAACATCCTCTGGCCTTCGACGAGCGTCTTGCCCGCGCCCAGTCGCGTACCGGCATCGGTCACGCTTCCGATGGCCGTTTCGACATCCCGGATGACGTCCAGGAGCGTCGCGTCCCCCAAGGGACCAGTCATATCCGAGACGTCGAGCGTGGCGATCGCGTGGCCGGAGGCGCCGGCCGTGTCGAGCAACCCGCGGACCGGTACCGGCGGACTGCCGTCGCGGCCAACGGCAGAACTGGGGCGAGAGGACACGAAATATTCGCCCCCGACAGCGGACTGACCCGGCGTGAACCCGAAGGCGGCGGCGTCGGGGCCGCCGACCGTGACGTGCGCCGAGGGGCCTTCCAGACTGTTGCTGGCGGAAAACCGGCTTTGGCTGCCATCGTATTGGGCCCACATCGAGAAGCCGGCATCGGTCCGGTTGTCCGCATGGCGCCAGAACATCCAAGCCATCTCGTGGAACGTCACCGAGGTCAGGTCGGCAGGCGGCGGTTGGCTGTTCGCGTCGAAGGTGAAGGTTACCGAGGTCGTGCCGTCGCCGAGCGTGATGCTCTTCGAGTTCGTGCCCGACAGGTCGATGTTCTGATAGGCGTTCGTCGCGGTGGCAAAGGGGCGACTGAAACGAAGATCCGGTGCCGGGGCGACGGCAAGGTCGGCGCTGACATGTCCTACGCTCGGCTGGACCGCCTGCAGGCTGAGCGACGCCGCGGCACCGGTCGCGGTGGTGGCGAAGCTCAGGCGTCCGTCCGCCGTCAGTGCCACGGTAACGTTACCCGTCCCGCCCCATGAGGCGATCTGGGCCTCGATCGCTTCGGTCAGTTCGGCAGGGGTGACCGCCGCCAGATCGGTAACCCGTGACGCCAGGGTTGTCCCGTTCACGCGGATGTCGTTCGATCCGTCCTCCGTGGTCACCCGCAAGCTGACCTCCAGGGGTCCCGTGAAGTCCGCACGCCCGTTGTTTGCGAAGGCGGGGCTCATCGCCAAAGGCAGGGGTCCGGTGATCGTCGCCGGTGTCGGCTCGATCCGGACGAAGGTGGCGCTGGCGTCGTAGAGCTTGAGCGCCTCGATATCGACCGGGAAGGTCGAGAAGGCCACCGTACCCGAGGGCGCGCGGGAGAACCCTGCGACGATGTCCTCGCTTGCGCGGTAGGTGGCGGATCCAGAGTCGACCGAGAGCCAGTTCCGGCCGGCGGATACGGATGTGTCGGCGGTGGCCCGCATCCGGGCCTGGATCGCGGCGACCTCAGTCTGGATCTTGGCCCGGTCGACGCCGGTTGTCAGGGCGGTCTGGAGCGTCGCGCGTAGCGACCGGAGATCGGAGAGGACGCTGTCGAGGCCGGCATAGGCCGTGTCGAACGCCGCGGCACCCAAACCGAGCGTGTCGCCCACCGCGCGCAGCGAGGTGTTGTCGGTTCGGATCGCCGTCGCGATCGACCAGTAGGCCGCGCCGTCCGAGGCGGCCGAGATCCTCTGCCCCGTCGCCAGGCGATTGCCGGTCGTGGCGAGTTGATCCGTGATGCCCTTGAGCGTGCCGAGAGCCGTCAAGGCAGCGGTGTTCGTCGACAGGCTCGTCACAGGCCTTCACTTATTGAATCATGCAGCAGACGTTCGAGACGGCAAACGGCATTCGACGGCCCGACCGACGAACCGATCGCCTCCATCCCCGGCACACGGCATGCGGCAATCACCGGGAAGCCGATCGAGGTGCGGTTGCCGGGCCAGGGCGCTCGACGGTGGAACGCACGCGTTCCTCCGCCAGCTTCTCGAATGCGCGCTTCAGCCCAACGTACCGACCCGTCGGGTGCCCCTTCGGATCGACCGGACGGACATCGTCGATCCTCCACCGGCCGTCCTCCTCGACGAAGGCGACCACGATGCTGCGGTTGAACGACGGCACCGGCGCGTCCTCGTTCGTGTAGTGCAGCGTCGCCGTGGCGGATGCCTCTACCGGATTGGCCGCATCGTCGTATCGCAGGCCGGAAACCTCCGCGACCCTGTCGGGCACGTCGTATCCGAAGCCGAGGATGGTCGGGCCCAGATTGTCCTCGTCCCGCGGAACGGCATCGTAGGCAGCCTTGAAGCCTTTGGAGAGCAGGCCCGTCATGTTGCCGTTCTTCTCCAGACGCATCTGATCGGCGATGAGCCGAACCGGATCGAGCATGGCCCATCGGGCGGCGGACGCATCGGGTCGATCGCTGGGCGTCGTCGGTTTCGCGCTCGGCCTCGGGCCCTGCGCCGGCGCAGGTCCCGCGCTTACCGCCGCGCCGAGGCAAACCAGTACGGCAGCGGCCGGCAGTCCGAGTTTCACGGTACGCATGTCCATCTCCGTACGTTTGCCGGCGCGGGGAAGGTCGTCGTCTCGCCGACTTTGAGGGCGGCTCACCGATCCGCGATTGCGAGGGTTCCGTCCGCCTGCTTGAAGAAGCGCCCCGTGCTCACGCCCTTGTCGATGCCATTGATGGCGAAGCTCATTTCGCAGACGTGGCCGGGCACCCCTATGGCGGGCTTGCATCCGTGGGATTTGAAGGCCGAGAGCATCGGCTCCGGCGGTGGCCGGCTGCCGATCAGGGCCATCCCGGCCACATGGATCTTGTAGGAGGCCATCAACGCGTTCGTGATGGCCTCCCTCATCGCCGATTCCGTCGGCTCGTCGCTGCAGGCCGCGAGCGTCAGGCAGAGCCCCGCTGCGAGGAAGGTTGCACTCTTCATGGGTCGGTGGTCCTGATTTGGAGACGATGCATCCGGACGACCGGACGTGCCGTCGCCGGACGGGGGCGGGTGTCGAGGGGGCGATCGAGGGCGTGGCCGGCGGGCGATGGGACGAGCCCTGCCCGCCGGGTCCGAAGGCCGAGGTTCAGGGCATGGCGATGCGGTAGGTCTTGCGGCCGGTCGGGCAGCAGTGGCTGTCGCCGCGTCGCGGCACGGCGACCGCGAAGGTCGCGGTCCGATCGCCGAAAGTGACCTTGCCCGCCAGCGGGTTCCGGACCTCCGTGAGGGTCCGGAGATGCCGCCAACCCGTCTGGTCGGCCCGGAAGATCGCGGCCGCGGTCGCGGTTGAATTGCCGGTGGGATCCGGCAGGTAGGTCACGAAAGCAATCGCCGTCGATGCGTCCGGCGAGCGCCGAAGTTCGACCTGCGTGTCGACGTCGACCGCGCAGCGACGATCGTTGCCGTTCGGATCGATACAGACGATCGACCGGTCGGTGCCGAACCAGGACCGGACAGCCTCCGGCAGTTCGACGGCGGATGCGGTTCCCGCCTGCAAAAGGAGGAGAATGGCGGCAAGGCCGATCCCGCGAGGGTTAGGTCTCGACATCGTATGCAGCCTCACTCGACCATCGTGAGGGTGCCGTCGGCCGCCTTGAAGAAGCGGCCATTGGCTTTGCTGCCGCGGCTTCCGTTGACCGTCGCCTCGAACTCGCAGCGGTATCCGGCGTCGGGCTGGGCCGGTTTGCAGCCGATCTTTCGAAAATCCTCGATCACGGGCATCGGCTGAGGCTGCCGACGCTGTCCCATCATGGTGGCGGGCGCAGCGGCCTGCTGCCGGGACATGCGGGACATGAAGTCGTTCATGGCCTGCACCATCGCCGCTTCGGTCGGCTCGTCGCTGCAGGCACCGAGAGCCAGGCCGAGCGCGGCCAGCAGGGGAAACACGGGTTTGGGAAGCATGGGACTTGTCCGCCGACGTCGATAAGGGGGCGCGGATGATGGGCGGCGGATGACGGCCGCCCGTGGTTTCGGCGATCAGCGCAGGAGCTGGAGGATGCCCTGATTGGCCTGGTTGGCGAGCGAGAGCGCCGAGATGCCCAGCGACTGCCGGGTCGAGAGGGCCTGCGAGTTGGCGGCCTCCTCGTTCATGTCGGCGTTGGTCAGGTTCGCCGACCCCGTTTCGAGCACGTTGACGAGGTTCTTCGTGAAGTCCTGGCGGGTCTGAACCACCGAGAGGTTCGAGCCGAGGGTCGAGGACAGCGAGTTCAAGGACGTCAGCGCATTGGTCAGCGCGTTGGACGCCTTCGTCAGGTCGGCGTTGTTCTGCACGCCGAAATCCGCGCCCGGCTGCGTCGTCGCGCTGTCGACGAGGCTGCCGATGCCGAGGCCGGAGGCAGTGAGGGCGTCGCCCTGCACGTCGAGCTTGGACTGCGCGCCGCCGGTCTTCTCGTTGAAGACGACCGTGAGCTTGTCGCCGGCCAGCAGGTTGGTGCCGTTGAAGCCGGCGTCCTGGGCGGCCTGGTTGATCTGCGTGCGCAGGTTCTTGAACTGGTCGACCAGGGCCGAACGCTGCGCCGAGGTGCCGCCCCCGGTCACCCCGCTCGTCGTCGCCGTGCCGAACAACAAGGCCGTATCGGTCGAGGAGGCCGCAAACGTGCCCGCGGTGGTCGCGCCGAGGCTGACGGTGAGCGCTTCCGAGCCGCTGCCAGTGACGCTGAGGAGGCCGTTTGAATCGACCGAGGCGTTCGCGATGCCCGACTTGTTGATGGCGTTGACGACGTCGCCGAGGGTGTCGGTCGCGCCGACCGTGTAGGTGTAGACGGCGTTGCCGGCCTTGAGCTGCACCTGATTGGCGGCGCTGGCACTGAGGCCGAGATTGCCGCTGGCGGAACTCGTCGCGGGTCCGGCGGTGCCGAGCACGGTCTTGGCCATGGCGACGTCGCGCTGGCTCTTGCCCGTGGTGCTCGCCTCGCCGGCGGTGCCGAGCGCCACCGTGCCGGAGACCTTCGGCAGGTTGGTCGCCGCGTTCGACTGCGCCTGGCTGACCACCGACTGCAGCTGCTTCACCAGCGAGGTGACGGTGTCGATGCCCTTGGCGGCGGCCTGGATGGTCTGGATGCCGTTGGAGATGCCGTCGAGCAGGCCGGACAGGGCGGTGGAACGGTTCGAGAGGTTCTGGGCGGTGAAGAAGTTCACCGGGTTGTCGAGGGCGGAGTTCACCTTCTTGCCGGTGGCGAGGCGGCCCTGGTTCGTGGCGGCCAGGCCGGCGGTGTCCTGCAGGGACAGCAGGTTCTGCCGCGTCGCGGCGGACAGCGTAATGGCGGATGACATCTCGGGATCCTTCTCCGCTCGACGAGGGGCGTCGAACCGTGAGCAATCCTCGGATCAGCAAGTTTATCACCTCAAAACATTTCAGACCGAACCAACCCGATCTTGTCTACTGCCGTCCGTGTTATGTCTATTTCCGTCCCGATCTGTCTTAAACGAAATTTGAGGCGTGACTTGCTGGATAATGACTTGCTTTTGTCGGCGCTTTGACGCCTGTGTCGCCTCGTCCATCACGACGTTCGACGCATGCAGCCAGAAGTCATAGACCCGCAGATCCCGCTTCTGGGAGACGAGAAGCTACGCCGGGAGGCGTGGGTCGAGACGGTCGCTCCGATCTGGGTTTCGACCCCCGATCGCGACCGGCCGCTTCCCGACGAAGTGCACTTCCGTGCCTGGAAGGTCGGCAGCATCCATCTGTACGGACTACATGCGTCGGCGCAGACCGTGGAGCGGACGGGTCCGCAGATCGCTTCCCACGCGGTCGATCACGTCTACTTCCAGCACCACCTGAACGGGCGCGCCATGATCGACGCTTCTTCGGGCGAGACGCCGATCCACGGCGGAGACATCCTCCTCGTCGATATGGCGCAGCCGGCCTTCGGCCGAGCGTTCACCGGCGTCGATGCGATCAGCCTATGCATCCCGCGGCGGGCCTTCGACGCTCGGGTGGGCGAGGTCGGCGACCTCCACAGGAGCGTCCTCTCGCGACGCGATCGGCCGCTCGTGCGCCTGCTCTCGGACCACATCCGGAACGTTCGGCATTGCCTCGACGGCACGGACGAGGAGCAACGGAACCTGCTCTCGGTGGCGACGGTCGCCCTGTGCAACGCTGCCCTGACCCCAGCATCCGACAGCGGGTACAACCGTCCGGCGGTGGCGGCGATCGAGATCCGGCAGTTCATCGAGGCGAACCTCGACCGGACCGACCTCGGCGTCGAGCTGCTCTGCGCCCGCTTCGGCCTGTCGCGCACGCCGATCTACGCGCTGTTCGAGCCGGAAGGCGGCGTGATGACCTACATCCGTAATCGTCGTCTGGCCCGGGCGATGCGCATCCTCTCCGGCGTGGAAGGCGGCGACGCCCGCCGGATATCGAGCGTGGCCTACGCTTGCGGCTACGAGAACCTGAAGAGCTTCAGCAAGGCATTCCATGCGCGCTACGGCGTGAATCCTCGGGATGTCGACGCATCGTTTCGGGTCGGGTCCCGCTGGGAAACCGGGACGGCGCTGCTGTCCTGGATCAAGGAGCTCTGAGGTGTCGTCGGTCAGCCTGCCGGGACGCTACCTCGACGGATCGGGCGCGGAGCGCGACTGTACGCTTCGCGGCGACACACCCGAGGCGCTGGAGATTGCGGGCGACCGCGCCCCCGTCCCGGGCGAGCGGATCGTCTGCCGCATTCCCGGGCTCGGCCTTCTCACGGGACGCGCGGCGAGGCTTTCGGATGGGACGTTCCACCTCGAACTGGAGGCCGGCCCCGTCCAGAGGGACCGCCTTGCCGCGCGTCTCACATGGCATGCGGGCCAGGCGGATGGAGCATTGGACCGACGAGAGGCTGTCCGGATCACGCCGATGCGGACCGGGGTAGTCGTTGTTTGGGACGGCGCCGAGGTCCACGGGTCCCTACGTGATGTCTCCGCGAATGGGGCATCCGTCGATTTGACGCCTTGTCCCGGGATCGGGACACCGATCGCCATCAACCGGCGTCGGGGCCATGTCGTCCGTCACACCGAGACCGGCATCGGCGTCCGCTTCGTGCTGCCGTTGAGCCCATACGATGTGACCGAGGGCATCGTCCTATGAACTTCCGGTTGGCCGGTGTGGGTGCGATCGCGCGAGCGTAGCTGTCAACGGAGGGGGAGGCCCCAGATGTCGGTGAGCCCCCATAACCTCCAGGCGCGCTCCTTCTCGTAGGCATTCCGCTCCTCGATCCGGGCGATGGCCGCCCGGGCGCGCTCGGTCGCCGACAAGAAGGTTGCCACGGCCGGATGCAGTCCCGAGAGGCGACGGCGCAGGATCAGGGCCCGACCTGTGGGAAGGGCGCGCAGGCGTTCGAGCGCAGGGCCCGCACCGCCGCCGTCACCTCGGCCACCGCCTCCGTCAGGTCCGCCAGCACCTCGATCAGGTCCTCGAATCCCGAGCCTTCCGTCTCGCTCGGCTCCGGCGCCAGCATTCCGACGATCGCCCGCAGCAGCCGATCCTGCGCGTCGAACCGGCGCGCAATTTCCATTCCATCCATGTTCCAATGCCTCCAATGTCAGGCTGCCGATCCGTTCCTTCACGGCGGCGGCCAAGATCCGTTTCCCCTCGAAGCGGCGGGCTGCCGCTCCGATCACGCGCGTCGCGAGGTGCGCGCTGCCGCTCCCGTCGACGATGACGGGGCCCTTGCGCCCGCGCCGCAGATCGAAGCCGCGTGCGCGAAGGGCCGCCACGAAGGTCGGCCCGTCGGCACTCTCGCGCCATGCCGCCAGCGCCGCCCGGCGCACGGCGTCGAGAGGCGTATCGGTGCGTTCCTGCTGCAGCCGCTCGGCGGGCGTGAGCGGAGCGATCGGGCGCGTCCGTTCCAGGCTTCCGGACCGCGTCAGCCAGTCGGCGACGTCGGGGCGTCCCTCGTCGCGGAGGCGCCGGGCGAGGCTCCGGGCGTGTTTTGACGCCACCGGCGCCATACCGAACGCGTGCTCGACGATCCGGCTGATCTTCTCGCGGCGCGGGTAGTCCCAGGCCAGATCGATCACCGAACCGTCGGGCCGGACGAGACCGTAGACGCGATGCTCGTGGTGGCGCCCGTGTTTCACGTGCTCGACACCGCAGAACGGCTGCCCTTCCATGCCGAACTCGGCCTCGAACAGCGCCCACCACCGCGCCCGCGCCGCGGCCTCGTCGGCGATGCCGGCATCCGGGTCGAGGTGGACGTGGTAGATCGGCCGATCGGTCCGGCCGCCGAGCGACAGCGCGACCAGCTCGCGCACCTGGGCCGTGAGGCCGGTGCTGCCGAGGCCGCGTGCGGGGATCACCACGACCGCCTCGTTCTCCGGGTTCAACAGGTGCCGGGCGAGCGCGTCGCCGACGCCTTGGCCGCGCGTGGCCCCGGATATCATCGCCGGGCATGCCGCATCAGCACGGGGATGAGCAGATCCCGCGCCCGGTCGAGCCCGGCGCGGGCGGCCCGCCCGTCGGACAGGGTGATCGCGGCGTTGACCGAGGCGAGCTCTCGCACCGCTGCCGCGATCGCCGTGACCTCTTCCTTGGGCAGGCGCACGGGCCGGCCGCTGTGCGCGTCGACCTCGGATTGCAGCGGCGTCCTCTCCAGGATGAGCCGCCGGACCCATGCGCTGGCGCTCAGCCCCTCGCGGCGGGATGCGACGACGATGGCCCGGGCCAGATCCGGGCTGACCCGGGTGACGAACCGCTGCTGCAGCGTCGGCCGCTTGCCGGACAGCGGGTTGGTGCCCGGTTCCGTTTCGAGCAACGCGGACACCGCGGGATTTTCGGATTTCTCGGACATCGGCACGTCGATTCACGCTGCGGGATTGGGGTTGGATGGGTTCGGAGGAACGGGATGCCGGACCGCCTCGTCGGGCACCGGTTCCGGGCCGCCGCCCTCTCCCTCGCCACGCCGCCGCCTGCGCTCGGCCCGCTGCAGGGCCGCCTTTTGGCGTTCGGCGAGAATGTCCCGGACCAGGGACGGGACGGCCAAGGGGTCGGGCGGCCGATCGCCGTAACGGCGGGCACGCTCGGCAAAGCGGTCGTGCGTGGCGATCGCCCGTTCCCAGAGTTCGATGTCGGCCGTCATCTGGTCGGCCGCGATCATGCGCTCGCGACGCTCGTCGACGTCCGGGCGAGCCCGCCACGCGGATTGCCCGGTCAGGCGCCGGGCATACTGCCATCCCCAGATCTCCGGTCCCATCGCCGCGATCAGCGGATCCAGGTCGGCGGACCGCGCCGTCTCGAACGTGCCCATGGCGAGACGCTGGGCGTACTCGCGTGTCGCGGTCGCGAGCGAGAGGATGCGGATGGAGCCGAACCCTGGCGGCCGGATCGAGCGAGGAGGCGCAGTCGGCGCTCGAACCGGGGCGGGCAGCTCACGGCGGGGACGTAGAACGACCAGTAAAATTTTAGATAAATATCTCAGCATGACAAGTGTGTGCACATTTCTCTAGGACAAAGGTCGAAACAAAATGAAGCACCGGAGTAATGGCCAGGGAAATCGCATGACCATACTGGTGCATCTCGGATTTATCTGACCGCTAAATACAACCTGTGGTAAGCCGCGCTGGGCATGATCCGGCTACCATCGCGCCTGCAACCATCACTGGAAGCTGCGAAGCGCACGAATCGGCCGGGCCGGGTGAATGAAGCCGTATCAGCCACGTAAGGCTCTGCTGAACCGACCGATTCGCCGAATTTTCGGCGCTGAAAAGGCACGGCCGGAGCGAGGATGTTGCAACAGCCATGGCTTGTGTCGCAGCGGCACATCGCGGGCTGGCGCCTCGAATTTGGCGATACCGAAGCGAACGCGGACAATCGGAACTCAACCGAAACGGAGAGCACCGTTGTTTGCACAATTCTTCAAGATACTTGGGCTGGGGCAGCCCGCTCGCCTGCTGGATCGTGGGCGCAAGTCGGGATCCCGGCCGCGTGAAGGCCTCTCGACCGTCCCTGCGGCAAAGTCAGTGGGTCCTGCACGGCCAGCGCATGACAAGTCGCGGCATGCCGACCGGGGCCCGCAGCCGAGGGCGCAGGAAAGAGAGCCAGCCATGGCCGTCGTCACAAGTGACGCCGTCCAGATGCCGCCGCCGCGGGCGGCGTCACCAAGGCTTCCGCCCGTGGACCCGGTGATGCGGCCCGCCGCACACGATGGGATGCGAAACGCCCGGCCCCCGTCTGGGGCACGAACCGTCGTCAGCAGCGGAAAAGCGCATTCGAGAGAGGACTCGGTGCCGACCGATCCCCCCGAACCAATGGGCAATGAGGAGCCGTGCCGGGGTTCGACCGTCCTCGGCCAGGAAGATGAGCCGGACAAACCGGAGCAGATTGTCGCAGGGGAAGAGGGGGCCGGATCTTTAGGCGATCCTTTAACGGTCGTACCCCGGACCGAGCCGGAGAAATCCATTCCTCCTATAGAGACGGCCGCAAAAGCCGACCGTTCGATCGTTGTGCCGGACCCGGATCAACCTGGACTTTTCGACGTTCTGCCAGAGGCTTACGGGCATTCCATGGAGCCGGCGACAAAGGATGGTGCAATCGATCCTTGTCATTCTGAAACCGGCACTGTTTCCGGCGCGACCCCGACGGCTCGCGTCCAGGCTGGACCGCAATCCCTGGACGTTGACTCGATCGGACTGCCTGAGTTCTCTGTCGCCGACGAGCCGGCCAGGCGCTCGACGCGGATGCCTCCGCGGATCGCTGGCCGGCCCCGCGCAGAGGAGTGGACCGATGACGAGCTGCTGACACTGCCCGAGGCGGCCGCCCTGTTCTGGCCGGCCGGCCCGATCACTACGAACACCCTGAGGACAGCCGGCCGTGACGGCAGCCTCGCGATCACCAAGGTCGCGGGCAAGTTCTTCACCACCCCGATGGCGATCCGCCGGATGGGCCTCGACGAGGCCGCCGCGGTGGGGCTGGGCGTGGCGGAAGCCGTCGTGACGTCGCCCGAGGCGGTGTTCCAGATGAAGCTCGCCGAGGCGAAGGCGCTCGGCCGAGAGCGCGCGCGTCCCCGACGCGCGGCGAAGAGATCTGTCGCGCCCGCCGTCAACGGCAGGGCGGGACAGTAAGTCGGCGGACACGGAGCGCGTTAACTTGGCGGAAGACCCGCCCCGCGTCCGCCTCCCGAAACGCCCGCATGCATGCATGCGGGCACGAGATGTCGGACCCTAGAATCATGGCTGAGAAGAAGCAAGCGGGTGCCCTCGGGCACGCCGCCGAGGACATTCGCGTCGCGCTGATGACGACGGCGGCGGCGCTCCCGGAGCCTGAGCGCCGCCGGGGACCCGCGCCGCAGCAGCCGCGCCTGGTTCTGCGCAGTTCGCGGACCGACGCGACGCGGAAGACGATCTACATCCGCGACGGAAAGATCGAGATCTCGACCCGCCTGCCCGAGGGCAGCGAGAGCGAGGCCCAGACCCTGCTCGACCTGTACAGGCTGCAGAAGGGGGCCAAGGAACGCGGCATCGTCGCTCCGAGGATGGTGCCGGTCGCCGCGGTGCTCGCCCATCTCCTCGAAGCGGCCCGCCCCGGGCGGAACGCCACCGACGCTGAGAAGGTGACCTACTCGGCTTTGACGACCCGCCTCGGAACCCTTGCCCGCTACTTCGGGGCCAAGGTTCTCAAGGACGTCACGACCGCGGAGTGCAAGCTCTACATCGAGTGGCGCACGAGCCTGCCGGACGCGAGGTATCGCGAGGGGGCGCCCGACGCTCCCTTGGCGAAGGTGGCCTCGGCACGGGAGGACTTGTTCGAGCTGCGCAAGGCGGTCCGCCTCTACGCCGACGAGCACGCGCTCGCCTGGCACCCGAACGTCCATGTCCCGAAAGCAGGCCCCGGCCGGACCCGTTGGCTGCGGCGATCGGAGGTCGCACGCATCCTCTGGGCGATCCGCGGTCGGGTCTGGGACCCGGCGACAAACACTTGGATGGTCGAGACCGTGACCGGTCCCGACGGCGTGACGGTCACCCGGCACGTCTTGCGTCCGCGCCACATGGTGCTGAACCGCAGGATGCTCCGGCGGTTCGTGGCGGTCGGCCTCTACACCGGGACCCGCAACACCGCGTCGCGAGAGCTGTCGTGGTTGGCCAGCGAGGACGGCGGCTGCCTCGACCTCGACGGGTGCTTCATCCATCGGCGCGGTTTCGGCCGCGATCCGAAGGAAGGTAAGCCCCGCGCGAGTTCGAGGCTGGCGCGGAAATTTGCCGCGATGGCGATTCCGTGGCGCGACGCCGACCTCGCCTTCGGCATCACCCACGTCATCCACCGGCCGGACGGTTCGGCCTACGCCACCAGCCCGAGCTGCATCTGGGATGCCGTCATCGCCGATGCCGGGCTTGGCAAGGAGGTGGTGCCGCACGTCCTGCGGCACACGGCGGCGACCTGGCTGCGGGTGGGGCGGACCGACGTGCGTGCGGCGGCCGACCTGCTCGGCATGAGCGTCCAGGCCGCGGTCCGGATCTACGGGCAGTGGACCCTGGAGGGGCAGGACACCGCCGCGGACGAACTCGGCTACGGCAAGGGCCTGAAGGCCGACGTCTTCGTCGGTGGCAAGACCCGCAAGCCTAGACCGCGTCCTGCGTCGGAAGCGAGGCCGGCGCCGAAGGTCGAGCCCGTGCCAGTGGTCGCGCCGGTGCCGGTGCCCGTGTTCGTGCCGCGCCGACCGACGATGCCGGCAGCGGCACAGATCGAGCCGGCGCAGCCCATCTTCGCGGCCAAGCTCCCGAAGGACGACCACATGACGCGGGATCGCCGTCGGCGCGACCGCAGGATCAGTCGCGAGAGGTCGGCCAAGCAGCTTGCCTACCTGCGGCGTGACGCGCTCACCCTCATCAAGCGCTGAACCACCCTCCGATGGACCCCGGCGTCGAAACGCCGGGGTCCTCCTCCTTGATAGACATCCCACTCGTACGCGCTGCGTCGCGGACCGGCACGGAAGCTACGAAGCGGGCAGGAAGCGACGGACGGCTTCGTGGAACGGGCCGGGCGCCTCTTCCGCAACGAAGTGCCCGCATGCATCGACGAGCACCTCGTTCAGGAGCTCCGCTCGATCCCTCAAGGCGCTGCCAAGCCGGCCGGCGACGCTCTGGCGTCCCGCCACGGCTAGCACCGGCATCGCGAGCTTCCTCTTGCCGAACGAGGCCATGAGGGCGGCATCCCGGGGCAGGGCCCGATAGTAGTCGAACCCCGCCGTCATCCCGCCGGGCGTAGCGTAGTGCCGGGCATACTCGGTGACGGCAGCCTCCGTGACCGCATCCATGCGGTGCGACCATGCCCGGATCTGCGCCCGGATGTAGTCCCGCTCCCGCCCGGCTGTCAGCATCTCGGGGATGTCGGGCGCCATGTGGAAGCCGTAGTGCCACGCGCCTCCCTGCAGCGCATCGGCATTCTCGGTCCCGGGCAACAGGCAATCGACCAGGACGAGGCGGGAGACCCTGTCCGGGTGGAGGTGTGCCAGGACGTAGGCGGCCTTGCCGCCCATGTCGTGACCGATGACGGCGGCACTCCCGCCCGCCTCATGGTCGATCAGAGCCTTGATGTCCTCGGCGACCGTGCGCTTGTCGTAGCCAGACGCGGTACGCTCGGACAGGCCGAGGCCCCTGAGGTCGGGTGCGATCACCGTGAAGCGATCCGCGAAGGTGCGCATCGTCTCCGACCACGAGAACCACGTCTGCGGCCACCCGTGCAGCAGCACCAGCGCCGGACCCGATCCGGCGATGACGTAATGCAGCCGTACCCCGTTCAGCGTCGCGAAGCGGCTCTCCGCGCCAAGCGGCAGGGGTGTGTTCCGGGCCGCCTCGTCCCCGACCGGGGACAATCCGGGAACGGCCCCCGCACCGCCCGGAGCGACGACCAATCCTGCGAACGGGGCGCCGGCGGCAAGGCGAAGAAGCGTACGGCGATGGATCGGCATCGGGTCTCTCCCAGCGATGGCGCTGAGGACGATTGGCCAGTCCTGACCGAGGGTCTACGTTCGGCTCGGGTACCGATCCCATAACCGGAAGGCATGGATGGATCTCACCGCCGCCCTGCGCGCCTTCATCCGCACCGTCGAACGGGGTTCCGTCACCGCCGCCGCCCGCGACCTCGGGGTCTCGCAGCCGGCCGTCAGCAAGCTGCTCCGGAACCTGGAGGCGCATGCCGGCGCACGCTTGTTCGAACGGCACTCCCGCGCGCTTCGGCCGACCGTGCCGGGGGCGAGGCTCTACGATGCCGTCCAAGGTCCGCTCTCGGCGATCGACGCGGCCATCGAGAGCGTGCGCGACGACGGAGGCGCAGTTCGGGGCAGTCTGCGCCTGCACGGGCCTGTCTGCCTCGGCGAGCGGCGGGTGCACGCGATCGTCATGGCGTTCCAGGAGCGGCACCCCGACGTGTCGGTTCGCCTGACGCTGGAGAACCGGCATGCCGACCTCGTTCACGAGGGCATCGATCTGGCCATTCGCGCAGGTCGACCGACGGGGGAGGACATCGTGATGCGCCGGGTCGGCTTGATCCAGCGCATCCTCGTCGCGACGCCGGCCTACCTGGACCGATGCGGTGCGCCGCGTGAGCCGGAATGCCTGCTCCGGCACGCCGTGCTGGCGACCGATACGGTGCTGGGCCGCGACGGCAGCCTCACCCTGTTGCGGGGAGGGGAGGCGACGGAGATCCGCGTGGCCCCGATCCTGACCACCAACAACGCGCAGGTGCTCGTCGATGCGATCCTCGCCGGCCGCGGCGTCGGGACGGCGCAGGTCCAACTGGTGGAGGAGGCTCTGTCGGACGGGCGGCTGGTGCGGGTCCTTCGGGAGCACGAGATCCGATCGACCGAGCTGTACGTGGCCTATCCCTCGGCCCGGTTCCTGCGCCCGGCGGTCCGAGCGTTCATCGACTTCGCGATCCCTCGGCTGCAGGCCATCAGGGGCATCGTCTCCGGCCCTGCGCAGGTCCTGACGGACGGCCATTAAACATGAAGGGGGCCCGAGATGGGCCCCCTTCATGTTTAGAGATTGCGTCCTAGACGCCAGTTTCCTTGATGCGACCGATCATCAACCCGTCTCCCTGCTAAGGTCTATCATCATGATAAACCGTGAAATAATCAACGTGCCCTTACGTCTCAAGCCCTTATGCGTCGGCATTCGGAAAACCCAATCGGAAAGCGAAGGCCGCTTTGCCAGGTGGCTTGTTGACCATGTCGGCGACCTTGAGTTTTTTGAGATAGCCGAGGCGTAAGCTTTCCGCGTGAGGCGCATCAACCGTGACCGGCACGGACATCCCAGGGGTATTCCCTTCGTAAACCACCTCGATGCGCACCACCTTCGCGAATCGGTTGGGCTCGAACTGATGCGTCTCAGAGAGAGAATACCATGCCTGCGACACGACCTCCACGGTCGACGAGCCGCCGCTAGGGATCTCAATGGTTTCGACGTGGGTAAACTCGACACCCGACTTGATCGGCATTGGATGCTGAAGGCGGTTTACGCCACCGACCGAAAACGACAGGAGTTCTCCGACCTGATCCATCGACGGATTGAGGGGATCGGGTATGAGCGTGATAGCTGCCCTATCGGTCGCAGATAGGTCGTCATAGAAATTCCGCGTCACCGTCCTGTGCTCGACCCGGATCCTGGCGGCTTTCCTGTCATGGTCGAATTCTTGGATGCGATAGGTTCTGACCACTTCTTCGGCGTAGTATCCAATCGAGCGGATCGTCTCAGTGATGTAATCCACCGCAGCGTCCTGGCGCCCCCCGAAAAGGATGCGCACGCGTCGGCTGAACTCGTCCTTCTCCGGCCGGTAGATGCTGACGACGATGCCAGCAACCCCTAGAAGGGCGAAGAAAGCGAGGTTGGCCGTCCACGAAGCGTAGTAGGACGCCCAGAAGCTCGAAGCCCCCCCTGCCTTCGACCATCGCCCGAACAAGGCAGTCACGAAAACCGCCACGAGGGTCGCCGCTGCGACGAAGAGCAAACGTCGGTCCGAGGTGAACTCGCGGATCAACCGAACGGATTTTTCCTGTAGATGACCACCGTCAGCTCCCTTCCTGGCGATCCGGTATCCCGCCGCAGAACCGACCATGACGGCGAAGCCGATGGCGACTGCCCATTCCCAGGAGGCAAAAACAGACGGCAGCAGTTCGATGGCGGTGACGATGGCGGAGGTCGCTAGGAGGGCAGGAACAATTCGGAACGGCCTACTCGTGAAGTGCGCGTAGACGTAGCACGCCATGACGGCGCCCAACGTGAAGAGCGCGAACCATTGCCTGATGAGTGCCCCGTCCATGGCCATCTTTTTCCGTCGACCGAGCCCCGCAGGATCGCGCGGGCGACGGCTGGGGATACCTTCTAAGGTCAACCTAGGATTGACGTCCAGGGCTTGTCCGCCGACGGGATAGCACGTGCCGTTATGGCAGGATTCGCCATTCAGCTGCCTGCCCTCCGAAAGCTGTTCTTTCAGGGAACGACCCCTCGCACTATGTTGGGAGTAGGCAAGTCTTGCAGACCGCTTCGCGAGATGTAATCCCCGTGAAACCGGCGTGCTGAAGGGTGGATTACGTGCAAGTCTCTGTCGTGGCTACGGAAACGGCCCTCAGCATCTCCCTGATAGGGCTGCGCGGCGAGAACCGCCTCGGCCTCCCGCGGCTCCTGATCCGGCACGGGTCTGCGCGCCCGCCCGCCCGGCTCCACCAGCCGCACGCCTGGATCGTAGACCTTCTGGTTCTTGGCGATCCCCACCGCCCAGGTCAGCCCGCGCGCGTCGAGGCCATGCCGGAACACGGCGCTACCGCCATAGCCGGCATCGGCCAGCACCACACCGAAGCGGACGCCCTCGGCCCGTAGGCGGTCGAGTTCGGCAAGCGCGATCTCGCCCTTGCTCTGTGGCACCACCGCCGCCTCGGGCACACCCGCCCGCTCGCACCGCTTCGGGTCGGCGACCCACTCCTCCGGCAGGAACAGGTGCAGGGCGACCGGCACGGGCACCTCGCCCCGCGCCAGGGTGAGGGAGACAAGCGACTGGCAGTTGGCCTTCTTGCCCAGCGCTCCGCAGTACTGGCGCGCCACGCCCACCGAGCGCGTGCCCTTCTTCGGCAGGGCCGTGTCATCGATCACCAGGCAGGCGTCGGATCCGCCGACCAGCCGGTCCGCGGAGTGGGCCAACTCTGTCCAGAGCGGGCTGTCGTCCCAGGCCGGGCTGGCGATGAAGTGCTGCAACTGGTCGTGGCCCGAAAGCCCCAGACGCGCTGCCATCGGCTGCAGGCTCTTGCGATCCCCGGGACCAAGCAGGCCACGCAGGTACAGTGGCGCCCAGGTCCGCCGCGTCTTGCGTCCCATCGCAGCCAGGAACGGGGCTAGCCATGCATCGAGGTCCGGCCCCGACGATCTCTCGGCCATGTCTGTCTCCCACAGTGACACCGCAGGATCAGAACGCCCAATGACCCTCAAAGTGCCCAGGTAGTGTTAGAGCGTGTTATGGACCTGTCATGAGCTTTTCAGCTTGCCTGAGCATGAGGCAGACGAAGGCAACCCTGTGAAGTCCGGCCAATGTGCTGGCGTAGCGCTCGTAATCCTTGACCAAGCGCCGACAGCGGGTGGCCCAGGCAAACGAGCGCTCCACCACCCACCGGCGCGGCAGCGGGACAAAGCCGCGCTTGGCCTCGGGCGCCTTGACCACCTCCAGGTCGATGCCTTGGGCGCTCGCGGCGGCGGCCGGCTTGGGCCCCGAATAGCCCTTGTCGACAAAGGCCAACGCGACGCTGTCGCCCGCCTCCGCCTGAACCTCGGCCGCCAGCCGGCCGACC
Organism: Methylobacterium sp. AMS5; assembly: GCF_001542815.1. GTDB lineage: Bacteria > Pseudomonadota > Alphaproteobacteria > Rhizobiales > Beijerinckiaceae > Methylobacterium. Next base: position 143,247 of record NZ_CP006992.1, on the reverse strand, counting down.
TCGGCCCGGTCGTCGACATCGGCGGGCGTCACGTGCCGCGCCACGACATGGCCCGGCGTGTCCCCTGCCCGATGCACCTTCGCCCCCCGCTTGCGCTTGGCCCCGTCGTAGCCGGCCCGCTCGCCGCTCTCGGGCGAGGAGCGCAACGTCCGGCTGTCGAGAATCACCGCCGAGGGCTCCGGCTCCCGCTCCGCCGCCCTGCGCAGCACCGCCCGAAGGTCGCCCGCCACCGCCACGAAGCTGTCGGCCGCCAGCCAGCGCTGCGTCTGCTGGTAGACGGCCGCCCACGGCGGCAGATCGTGCGGCATGAACCGCCAGGGCGCCCCCGTCTTCACGATGTAGCGCAGACCGTTGAACACCTCGCGCAGCTCGTGGTCGCGCTGAGCCGAGTCCTCTCGCAGCAGCGCGAGGTAGGGCGCCACCAGCGCCCATTCTTCATCAGACACGTCGGACGGATAGGCGCGGCGATCAGAAGGCATCATCCGCAACGCCAATCCTGCTCATCAGTTCATAACACGCTTAGGCCGGGACCGTCTTTCGCAAGAGGACGTTGTGGCGCGCGTCAGCCGTGCTAGATCGCGCCGGTCGAGCACGGCGGTGTCAGTGGGGGACTGTGACGACGATCTTCCCGAACTGCTCGTTCGACTCCAAGTAGACATGTGCCTGAACGATCGCGTCGAGCGAGAAAGTTTTCGCAATGATTGGCTCGAGCCCCCCGTCGGCGAGCCCGTCCTCAATAAAGGCCGCGGCGCGGGCCAGCCGCTCCGGGTCCCGAACGAACTCGAACAGGGTGTAGCCACGCAGCGTGAGAGCCTTCTGCAGCGCGGCGATGATCGGAAATGGTGTGGGTGCGGTCGCGAGGGCACCGTAGATCAGCATGACGCCGCGGTGGCTCATCGCCTGGGCCAGCGCCGCGGCCTGAGGGCCACCGACCGGGTCGAACACGAGGCGCGCGCCCTTGCCGCCCGTCGCATCGTTGACCGCGGCGCCGATCTCCTGCTCGGACGTGACGACAACATGCGCGGCGCCCGCCTTAACCAACGCCGCCGCCTTGGCACGCGTCCGGGTCGTTGCGATCGGGACCGCGCCGACGCTGTTCGCGATCTGGATCGCCGCGAGTCCGACACTTGAGGACGCCGCCGAAATGATGACCGCGTCGCCGCGCCCGAGACGACCGATGTCGATGAGGGCCCCCCACGCCGTGAGGTAGGCCATCCACACCGCCGCCGACTCAATCGTTGAGACGCCGGTCGGGCGTTGGAGGACAGCGTAGGCCGGAACGATGGCCGTGTCGGCGTAAACGCCGTAATCGTTCATGGAGAAGGCCGGGATGACGCTGACGGAATCGCCCGGCGCAAACCCGTCGACGCCGTCTCCCAAGGCCTCGATGATCGCGGAGGCTTCGTAGCCGAGGCGCGCGGGCAGGCGCGGGTCTTCAAGGTAGGTGCCAGACCGGAACATCGCCTCGGCGCGATTGAGACCGATCGCCTCGATGCGGACGCGCATCTCTCCGCGCTGCGGATCGCCGACCGGGAGATCATCGAACTGCATCACGTCCGGCCCGCCGGTCCGATGAAACCTGACCACGCGCGCCATGGCGACGTCTCCTTCAATGCTCGCGCCTCGGCGCGCGTGAGGGACGCAGCAATCGCCCGGCGCAGAGGCCGGGCGAAGCCGATCCTACGGGCTCCCTCCGGTCCCTGCCGATGGGCGCTGACGCGCGCGGCAGGGACTCGGCTCGACACGGGCTCGGCGCGGCACGGGCGCGGCGCCCTCCGATGTCTCAGGCCGCCAGTTTCGTCGTGTTGTGCGGATCGATGACGAACTTCTTGGGCGCCCCCTGATCGAAGATCCGGTACGCTTCAGTCGCCCGTTCGAGCGGGATGACCTCGACGTTCACGACCTTGCCGAGATAGGGCATGCGATCCCAGAGGATCGCCATCATCAGATCGCGGTTGTAGTGCATGATGGGGGCTTGGCCGGCCGAGATATGCGGCGACTTGATCCAGGCCTTGCCGAAGTCGATCCGATACCGCCCGGCTTTGGCGTCGTCGTCGATGGCCTGGGGATCCCCCGGCGTGTAGATTCCGGGCGCTCCGACGGCGCCGTTGGCGCGAACGACCTCGACCATCGCGTTGAGGACGGCAGCCGGATCCTCTCCGGCGCCGGGCCCGTTCCCGTGTGCCTCGAAGCCGACGGCGTCGACGCCGCAATCCACCTCCCGTGCGCCGAGGATCGCCTCGATCTGGTCGGCGAGCGGCGTTTCGGAGGACAGATCGACGGTCTCATACCCGGCGCTCTTCACGAGGGCGAGACGCTCGCTGTTGATGTCGCCGACGATGATGCAGGAGGCGCCCAGCAGCTGAGCAGAGGCGGCGGCACACCTGCCGACGGGTCCTGCACCCGCGATATAGACTGTCGAACCGTATTTGACGCCTGCCTGGATGCAGCCGTGAAAGCCCGTGGGCAGAATGTCGGAGAGCAAGGTCAAATCCTTGATCTTCGCCAGCGCCTGATCCTTGTCGGGGAAGCGAAGCAGGTTCCAGTCGGCGTAGGGAACCATGAGATAGTCGGATTGTCCGCCCTGCCAGCCGCCGAGATTGAATCCGTAGGCGCCGCAATCGACCGCATCGTTGACGTTCATGCAGGTGTCGGTATGGCGCTCCTTACAGTTGCGGCACCGCCCGCATGAGACGTTGAACGGGACCGAGCAGAGGTCGCCTTTCCTGATGAAATGCACATCGGGCCCGGTCTCGATCACCTCGCCCGTCATCTCGTGGCCGAGCACCATGCCGGAGGGGGCGGGGAACCGGCCGCGGTAGATATGCTGGTCGCTGCCGCAGATGTTGGTGGTGACGATCTTGAGGATCGCCCCGTGCGGCGTCGCGTTACCCTTGGGATCGACGAGCTTCGGAAAATCGAAGGTTTGAAGCTCGACCTTTCTCGGCCCCATATACGTGATGACCCGATTGCTGGATGCCATGACGGATGTTCCTTCCTCATTTCAGGACGGGTCAATCGTCTCCGATCGGCCCGCGGCGGCGTCTCAGGGCAGCTTCGCCGCCAGCACGTCGAGCTTCTCGATCTGCGGGGCTGTGGCGAACAGATCGGAGGCCCTCTCCATCAGGGCCGACGCCACACGGCCGGAGAGGTGGGCTTGCCGTGCGGCTTCGTCGGGAAACGCGTCGAAGATCCCGAAGGTCGACGGGCCCAGACGCAGGCCGAACCACGCGACGGTTCCGGGCTCGTCCTGCACGACGGGCAGACTGTCCCGCAGAAACGTCTCGACCGCCGCTTCCTGTCCGGGCTTGGCGTTCAGGATGACGAAAAGTGCAAATTTGGCCATCGGCCTGTTCCTTCCGGAGAGTCTCAGACAACGCAGACGTGACCGCCGCGCCGGGCCCGCATTGGACGGGGTCCGGCGCTCCTCCAGTCGCCGACGGCGGTCGCGCTCCGGCCGCGGGCGCGATCGACGAGGGGTGCGGTCGGGACGGTGGCGCTCACCACGAACAGGCTCGCGATGGCGCTCTAAAGCCGTTCATCCACCAGTTCTGGACCGGCGCATGGTCCACGCCTGCGGCCCCGGCCGATTGCCGAACCGGCCCGTGCGGGGAGCCTCCACCCACCCGATGCGACCGTATCGTCCGGCGCGTGGGGGAAGGACCGGCCGTGATCCGGCCTCTTCAATGCGGCGTGGTCTGTTCGGGAGCCTTGTCCTGCTGGTCGACTTCGGTGCCGTTCTGACGGGGGACGCCTTCGGATCCGGAGGCCTGGCCGGTGTCGGAGCCCCGAACCTGCACGCGGCGCGCCCGCTGCTGCGCCTCGGTCTTCGGCAACGTGATCGTCAGCACCCCGTTCTCGACCCGAGCCTCGACCCGTTCAGGATCGACCCGGAACGGCAGCGCAAGGGCGCGCTGGAACGTGCCGAACACGCGCTCGCTCACATGGGTGCTCTGTCGGTCTTCCTGGCGCTCGATCTCCTTGACGGCGCGAATGACCAGGGTGTCCTCGTCGATCGTCACCTCGACATCCGCCTCGCGCGCGCCGGGCACCTCGGCGGTGATGCGCACCGCGTGCGCCGTTTCGGTGATGTCGATGTCCGGGACGAGGATTGCGGCACCCACAGGGCTGGAGGCACCCGCGGTTCCGGCACCCGCCCCTGGCGCGTCCTCGAGAAGGCGGTTCATGTCGTGGTAGAGGGCGAGAAGCGGCGTGAACAACGGGCCCGGCATGCCGTGGCGCGTCGAACGGCTCGACCTCTGGAAGGCTCCTGGTCCGCGAGACATGATATCGATTCTCCCTGTGGACTGGCAGAATTGGTCCGGCTGGGGTTGGATTAGCCGGTCAGCCGCGAAGCGGCCCTGACGCCGGTCAGTTCGGCGTCAGGATCGGCCCTGCGCCGCGCAGGCCTCGACAATCTCCCGGCGGACGAGGTCGGGCTGCGCCCGCAAGGCCCGCACAATCGCCTGCAGCACATGCCGCAAGCCGCCGACCTGATCGATGAGGTCGAGCACGACCGGGATGCCGTCGTCGTTGATCCCGAGATCGTGCTGGAGATCTCCGATCAGTTGGGCCCTGGCCACATCGATCTCGAAATAGTGCCAGACGCCCTCCCGGAACGTGGGTCGAAGCCAGCCGCTTTCGAGCCAGATCTCGAGCGTGCCGGGGTTCAGGTCCGACCGAGCCTGGAATTCGTGCGCGTCCATATCGTCCCCTCTTCACTCTGCCCGATGCCACGCGGCGATCGCGCGTTCGAGCTCCGGATCGGGCTTGTCCGGGAGCTTGATCAGCAGCTTGACGTAGGCATCCCCCGCGGTCCTGTCCGACCGCGGGACGCCCTTGCCCTTGAGGCGAAGCACCGTGCCGGATGTGCTCCATTTCGGAATTGTCAGGGTCACGGGCCCAAAGGGGGCCGATACGGCGATCCGCCCGCCGAGCACCGCCGCGTGCAGCGGAACGCCCTGTTCGAAATGGATGTCGTCGCCCTGGCGCCGGAAGACCGGGTGCGGGCGGACGCCGATCGCGATCAACGCATCGCCCGGCGGCGCGCCGTTCCGCCCCGGTTCGCCCTTGCCGCGCAGGCGCAGGGTCTGTCCCTCGCTTGTCCCGGCCGGGATGCGGACATCGAGCGTCGCGCCGTCCGGCAGGGTCACCGCGCGGGTGGTGCCGTTGACCGCATCGAGGAAATCGAGGTCGAGATGGTAGCGGGTATCGGCGCCCCGCCGCCGGACATCTGCCCGATTCCGGCGTCCAAAGATCTCCGAGAGGAGGTCGTCGGTATCGAAATCCGCAAAGCCTGCGTCGCTCTCATAGGCATGACCCGCGGATGGCTCCGAGACGTCGCGATAGTAGCGATGTCGGGGCCGCTCGACGCCGGAGATGTCGATCTCACCGCGATTGAACCGCGCGCGCTTCTCCGGATCGCTCAACAGGTCATAGGCCCGTGACACGTTCTTGAACTGCTCTTCCGCCTCCGTATTGCCCGGGTTCAGGTCCGGATGCAGTTTGCGCGCGAGCTTGCGGTAGGCTTTCTGGATCTGCTCCGGGGAGGCATCGCGCTCCACGCCCAGAATCGCATAGGGATCGTCGCTCAACGCTTCCTCCCTGCCGCCCTCGGTGGCGAGGCCCGCACCCGTTGCGGACGCCGTCTTAGGGATTGGCCTTGTCGTGATCGTCCCGGGCCATGGCGCGACGGGTCACGGTGACCCGGGCGGGGCGCAGGAGCCGATCGTGGAGGACGTAGCCATCCTCCATGACGTCGTGGACGGTCCCGGGCGGGGTCGCCGGATCATCGACCTCCATCATGGCCTCATGCCGCAACGGGTCGAACGGAGCACCACGGGCATCGACCCGTTGCACGCCGACGCCCTCAAGGGCCGCCATCAGCAGGCGCTCCGTGGCGCGAACCCCGTCGATGAGCGACGCGCCCTGCGACTCCGGCTGGTCTGACGCGACGATGGCCCGGCGCAGGTTGTCCAGAACCGGCAGAAGCGCGCGGGCGAGGCCCGTCACGGCGAAGCGCCGCTCATCCGCCAAGTCGCGCGTCGCCCGACGCCGTGTGTTGTCGGCCTCGGCCAGGGCCCGTAGGACGCGGTCCTGAAGGGCGGCGTTCTCGGCCTGCAGGGCCGTGGTCGCGTCCGCGCCCGGCTGAGGGGCCGCGCCGGCCTCCGGCGGCGGGGACTGGCCAGCGGGGGCGGGCGGAGCGCTCGCTGCATCCATAGGCGTCTCGGCCATATCAGGCCTCCTGTCGGCACGGGGGGATGTCAGGCCGCCTGAGCCAGGCTCGCGCCCTTGACCGAGAGCTGGCCGTTGAGGACCGAGACCGGGACCGGCTCGCCGTCCTTGATCGCACCCGTCAGGAGCATCCTGGCCAGCGGGTTCTGCAGATGGCGCTGGATCACGCGCTTCAGGGGTCGCGCACCGTAGACCGGATCGTAACCGGCATTCGCGAGCCAGTCCTTGGCCGCCGCCTCGACCTGCAGGACGATCTTCCGTTCGGCCAGCCGCCGTTCGAGGCCTTCGAGCTGGATGTCGACGATCCGGCGCATATCGCTGCGGCCCAGGCGGTTGAACAGGATGATCTCGTCGAGCCGGTTCAGGAATTCCGGCCGGAACGCGCGGCGCACGACCTCCATGACCTGCTCGCGCGCCGCCTCGGCCGGCTGGCCCTCCATCAGGGCGGCCAGGAACTCGGCGCCGAGGTTCGACGTCAAGACGATGATCGTGTTGCGGAAGTCGACCGTGTGGCCCTGCCCGTCCGTCAGCCGGCCGTCATCGAGCACCTGCAGCAGGATATTGAACACGTCCGGGTGCGCCTTCTCGACCTCGTCGAACAGGATCACCTGATAGGGGCGACGCCGGACCGCCTCCGTCAGGACGCCGCCCTCCTCGTAGCCGACATAGCCGGGCGGCGCGCCGACGAGCCGTGAGACCGCGTGCTTCTCCATGAATTCGGACATGTCGACCCGCAGCATCGCCCGGTCGTCGTCGAAGAGGAATTCGGCCACCGCCTTGCACAACTCGGTCTTGCCGACGCCGGTCGGCCCGAGGAACAGGAAGGAGCCGATCGGCCGGTTCGGGTCCTGCAGGTCCGCACGGGCCCGCCGGACCGCGTCGGACACGGCCACGACCGCCGGTTCCTGGCCGACCACGCGCTGGCTCAGCTTGTCGTCCATCGCCATCAGCTTGTCGCGCTCGCCTTCGAGCATCCGCGTGACCGGAATGCCCGTCCAGCGCGCGACGACGGAGGCGATGTCCTCGGCCGTGACTTCCTGCTTGATCAACCGGCCTTGGCTCGCCTGCATCGCGTCCGCGAGCCGTTGCTCCAATTGCGGGATCACGGCGTAGAGCAGTTCGCCCGCGCGGGTCAGGTCGCCCCGCCGCTCCACCTGCTCGAGTTCGATCTTGGCCTGCTCGGCGCGCTCCTTCAGCTGCTTCATCTCGCCGAGCTTCGCCTTCTCGGCCTGCCATTGAGCGGTCAGCTCGGCCTGCTTCGTCTCCAAGGTGCCGAGTTCATCCTCGACCTTGGTCAGGCGCTCCCGTGCGCCCGAATCCGTCTCCTTCTTAAGGGCCTCCCGCTCGATCTTGAGCTGGATCACGCGGCGGTCGATCTCGTCGAGTTCCCGGGGCTTCGACTCCGCGGCGATCCGGAGCCGGCTCGCGGCCTCGTCGACGAGGTCGATCGCCTTATCGGGCAGGAACCGGTCCGCGATGTAGCGGTGGGACAGCGTGGCGGCCGCGACGATCGCGCTGTCGGTGATCCGCACACCGTGATGGAGCTCGTACTTCTCCTTCAGACCGCGCAGGATCGAGATCGTCTCCTCGACGGAGGGCTCGCCCACGAACACGGGCTGGAAGCGGCGGGCGAGCGCGGCATCCTTCTCGATGTTCTTGCGATACTCATCCAGGGTGGTGGCACCGATGCAGTGCAATTCGCCCCGGGCCAGGGCCGGCTTCAGCATGTTGGAGGCATCCATCGCCCCCTCGGCCTTTCCGGCGCCGACGAGGGTGTGCAATTCGTCGATGAACAGGATGACGTCGCCCGAGGCCGAGACTTCCTGAAGAACGGCCTTCAACCGTTCCTCAAACTCGCCCCGGTACTTCGCGCCGGCCAAGAGCGAACCGAGATCGAGGGACAGGAGACGGCGATCCTTCAGGGTGTCGGGCACGTCGCCGTTGACCATGCGCTGGGCGAGCCCTTCGACGATCGCGGTCTTGCCGACGCCCGGCTCGCCGATCAGCACGGGATTGTTCTTCGTCCGGCGCGAGAGAACCTCGACGGTGCGCCGGATCTCCCCGTCGCGTCCGATCACCGGATCGAGCTTGCCCTGGCGGGCATCCTCGGTGAAATCGCGCGTGTATTTCCGCAGGGCCTCGTAGCCTTCCTCGGCCGACGCGCTGTCGGCCCGGCGCCCCTTCCGCAGTTCGGCGATAGCGCCCTTGAGCGATTCCGGCGTCACGCCCGCCTCCCGGAGGAGCGCGCCCGGACCGTCCAGGGTCTCGGCCAGGGCGAGCAGCAGGTATTCGACCGTGACGAAGCTGTCCCCGGCCGCCCGCGCCCGCTCCTCGGCCTGGTCGAACAGGCGCGCGGTTTCGGGTGCCATGAAGATCTGGCCGGCACCGGAGCCCTCGACGCTCGGAAGCTTGGCCAAATCGCGGTCCAGATCCGACGCGAGCACCTCGGGGCGGCCGCCCGCGGACCGGATCAACGCCTTCGCCAAGCCGTCCGCGTCGTCGAGCAGCGCCTTGAGGAGGTGGAGCGGCGTGAGCCGCTGATGGCCCTTGCGCTGGGCCAGGCTCTGGGCGGCCTGGATCGCGCCCTTGAGATGATCGGTGTACGTGTCGATCTGCATCGCTCACCTCGGATGATGGACGCTGACGGCGCGGCGGATGCCGGCTCGGCGTGCGCCGAACCGGCGACGCGGAGCTGGGCCGGCCCTAATGCGCGCCCTGGTCCTTCCGGCCGTGCTCCTCGAATTCCGCGTCGACGACCTCGCTCTGCGGGCCGCTCCCGCCGCCGCCTACACCGGCCTCGGATCCTTCGGGCGGCGCGGTCATGACCTGGGCCAGCCGCTGCGCCAGCTGCGACAGGCGCTCCGTCGCCTGCTTGATGCGGTCGACGACCTCGCCGCCAATCGCCTCGCGCAAAGCCGTGATCGCTTGTTGCAACTCGCTCTTCAGGTCGCTCGGAACCCGCTCGCCCGCCTCCTGCTGGCTGCGCTCCGCGGTGTAGATCGCGGCATCGGCTTGGTTGCGGGCGTCGGCCAGTTCCCGGCGCCGCCTGTCCTCCTCCGCGTGGGCCTCGGCTTCCCGCACCATGCGCTGGATCTCGCTCTGATCCAGCCCGCCCGAGGCCTGGATGCGGATCTGCTGTTCCTTGCCGCTGGCTTTGTCCTTGGCCGTCACGTTGACGATGCCGTTGGCGTCGATGTCGAAGGTCACCTCGATCTGCGGCGTGCCGCGGGGCGCCGGCGGGATGCCGACGAGGTCGAACTGGCCGAGCATCTTGTTGTCGGCCGCCATCTCGCGCTCGCCCTGGAAGACCCGGACCGTGACGGCGCTCTGGTTGTCCTCGGCCGTCGAGAAGGTCTGGCTGCGCTTGGTCGGAATGGTGGTGTTGCGCTCGATCAGCTTGGTCATCACGCCGCCGAGCGTCTCGAGGCCGAGGGACAGCGGGGTCACGTCGAGAAGCAGCACGTCCTTGACGTCGCCCTGGAGCACGCCGGCCTGGATCGCAGCACCGATGGCCACGACCTCGTCGGGATTGACGCCCCGATGGGGCTCGCGCCCGAACAGGGTCTGGACCACCTCCTGCACCTTCGGCATCCGCGTCTGGCCGCCGACGAGGACGACCTCCGCGATGTCGGACGGTTGCAGCCCGGCATCCTTCAGCGCGGCCTCGCACGGCCCGATCGTGCGCTTGATCAGGTCGTCGACCAGGGCTTCGAGCTTGGCGCGGGAGAGCTTGATATTCAGATGCTTCGGCCCGGCCTGATCGGCCGTAATGAAGGGCAGGTTGACCTCGGTCTGGGTCGCCGAGGACAGCTCGATCTTGGCCTTTTCGGCGGCATCCTTCAGACGCTGGAGGGCGAGCTTGTCCTTGGTCAGGTCGATGCCCTGCTCCTTCTTGAACTCGGCCGTCAGGTACTCGACGATCCGGTTGTCGAAGTCCTCGCCGCCCAGGAAGGTGTCGCCGTTGGTGGATTTCACCTCGAAGACGCCGTCGCCGATCTCCAGGATCGACACGTCGAAGGTGCCACCGCCGAGGTCGTAGACCGCGACGCGGCCGTTGCCCTTCTTGTCGAGGCCGTAGGCGAGCGCGGCGGCCGTCGGCTCGTTGATGATGCGCATCACCTCAAGGCCGGCGATCTTGCCGGCATCCTTAGTGGCCTGACGCTGGGCGTCGTTGAAGTAGGCCGGAACCGTGATGACGGCCTGCGTCACGGACTGACCGAGCTTCAGCTCGGCGGTCTCCCGCATGCGCTGCAGAATATAGGCGGAGATCTGGCTCGGGCTGTACGTCTTGCCCTTGATCTCGACCCAGGCGTCACCGTTCTGCCCGGATACGATCTTATAGGGCACCATCCCGATATCTTTCTTGGTGATCGGGTCGTCGTAACGTCGCCCGATCAGCCGCTTGATGGCGAAAACGGTGTTTTCCGGATTCGTGATCATCTGCCGCTTGGCCGGCTGCCCGACCAGAACTTCGCCGGATTCCGTGAAGGCCACCACCGACGGGGTCGTGCGACCGCCCTCGGCGTTCTCAATGACATTGGCCTTGCTGCCGTCCATCACGGCGACGCAGGAGTTCGTCGTGCCGAGATCAATGCCGATCGCCTTTGCCATGGAAAGACTCCTTCCTGTGCGCGCCTTGCAGACCGATCGAGATCGCGGCCGGGTCGATGTGCGTCGCGGGCTGCGTGGGGCTGACTGCCCACACCACGCGCTACGGCCTGGACAGCACCGATTGAATGGCAGCCGCCAGATGCTGGTAGTCGAACGGACCATCGTGCCGATGGCCGTTGATGAAGAAGGTCGGCGTTCCGTTGACGCCACTCCGAACGCCGCTCAGAAAGTCTTGCGCGACCTTCGGGGCATAGGTCCTCGCCTCGAGGGCAACCTCGAAATCGCGCACCGACAGGCCGAGCGCCCGGACTGCGCCCACGAGGAAGGGCAGGCTCAACTGATCCTGATGCGCGTAGATCGCATCGTGCATGTCCCAGAACCGGCCCTGCGCCCCCGCGAACTCGGCGGTCTCCGCAGCCGGCTCCGCGAACGGGTGGATCTCGGTGAGCGGGAAATGGCGGAACACGTAGGTGAGGTCGTCGCCGAAGTGCCGGCCGAGCCGCAGGACCTCGACATGCGCGGCGCGGCAATAGGGACATTCGTAGTCGCCGTACTCGACGAGCACCACCCGCCCCGCGGCGGCACCCCGGGCATGGTCAGCCGCGGACACCGGCACTCTGAGTTCGGCCATCGCTTTTCTCCTGGGTCTCGAGTCGATCCAGCGCATCGAGGATGCCGTCTGCACCGGGATTGACGGCGATCGGGGAGCGGTAGCTCCAGAAGATGAGTCCCTCGCGATCCACCACGAACAGCGCGCGCTCGCAGAAGCCGTCGGCGTCGCGGTAGGCGCCGTATTGGCGGGCGACGGCGCCCTTCGGCTCGAAGTCCGCGAGCAGGGGGAAATGAAGATGGCGCGTCTCGGCGAAGGCCTGATGGCACCAGGCACTATCGACCGAGATTCCGACGACTTCGGCGTCGTGCCTCCGAAATATCGGCAGCACCTGATTGTAGACCGCCATCTGATCTCCGCAGACCGGGCTCCAATCCGCGGGATAGAACGCCAGAACGGCGGGCCGTCCGCGCAGATCGCCGAGCGAGAGAGTCTGGTCCGGAGTAACGTGGAGCGTGAAATCGGGCGCCGTAACTCCCGGTGCTAAGACGTGTCCCATCCTGAATCTCCCGGCCAGCCTGCGGGGCAACCAGGGCGCATATGACGACGCGGCGGGGCGTCTCGGCACTGACGCGCATCAGTTCCGGTGGCGGATATCGGGCCGCTCCTCCGCGCATCCGCGCCGGTCCCCGGCGCGCGATCTCCGCGTCGGCCTCGCCGCGCGGTGCCCGCCGATTGTGAGGTCGCCGCCGAGTCGCAGGATGAACCGACGGATCCGGGACAATCCCTAGGTGCCCTCCGAATTGTGAGACCTGCAACGATGCGCGATCTCGAGATCTCGAGATCTCGAGATCTCGCGAGCGGGGAGCATCATGCTGCAGTATGGTCACGCCGTGCCTGCTCCCGGCCCGCATGTTCAATGGCCGCCCGCTCTGGCCCAGGCCACTGGCGATCTCACGCTGGCGCGCACCATCCCCCTCGGACGGGCCGAGCATTTCTCGCCCGGCGCGACCCTCTATGCCGAAGGCGATGTCGCAGATGCTGTATACTGGGTGGTTTCCGGGATAATCCGCACAGTCAACATCGGTCGCGACGGAAATCGGGTCGTGCGCGGCTTCTATCTATCCGGGGATTTCTTCGGGTTGGAGCGAACCCCGTTACATGCCTCTTCGGCCGAGGCGGTCAGCGAGACGCGGGCCGTGCGTTGTTCCCGCTCTCGGCTGGACACGCTTGCGATATCGGACGCGCAGGTCGCGAACGAACTCTTGTCATGGCTGCTGCGGATGATCGAACGCGCCCAGGATCTCTCGGCGCTCGGCCGCGCCAGCGCCGCTCAGAAGCTCGCGTATTTCCTGATCGACCTCATGGACAGGGTTTCGGCCGGTCGATCGATCGCATTGCCGATGTCGCGCAACGACATCGGCGATTATATCGGCCTCTCGAGCGAGACCGTCAGCCGGGCGTTCACCACGCTGCGCCTCGACGGGCTGATCGCCACGCGCGGACGCTACGTCACCCTCCTCGATCCGGTCGCCCTCAAGCGCTTGAACGGCAACCTGATGCGCGATGCGAGCTAGCACGCGGCGCCGAAGCGGAGACTGCTTCTGCGAAAACGGGCGTCTTGAAAAACTCAGATCCGCTCCCGATTGCATCGCGTACGGGACACGACGATCGTGCGGCGGACCGGCCTGGCAGGTCCGACGAGAGCCCTTTCCCGTGCGGGAGAGGGGGCTCGCGCCGCGTTCGGTGAAGCTGGCGTCCCTGCTGTGGATCGCGTTGCACCGCGATCGGGCACGGCTCTAAGCTGTCAACTGCGGTAACACTTCGAGGCCGATCTCTTCGAGCACGTCGTCCGCGCTGCGGGCGCCGTACTTCAGATTCAGGATCACGTGGTGGACGCCGATCGCGCGGAGCGCGACCAGGAAACCGAGCAGGGCCTTGCGACCGCTGCGGAACCCGAGGTGAATGGGTTGCGGCGGGTGGTCCGGATCGCTGTGCAGATCGACGTAGAGGGATTGGGCGAAGGGCTTGAACCGACCTGGCGCCACCGCTGCGGTGGTGGCCCGCCACTGGGCCGCGAGGTCGGCTTGGCGCTCGAGGGAGCGCGGGTAGGTGATCCAGCCGTCCGCATGTTCGGCGATCCACTCCGGACTCTGCCGGCTCGATCCGGTGACGAGGATCGGCAGCCGCCCGATCGGCTTCGGCACGAGGTCGACGGTGCCGAGCATCTCACCGAAGCGCGAGCGCAGGGTGGGGAACGACTCCTCGAGAACCTGGCGGATGACGACGAGGCTCTCGCGGAACAAGACGTCGCGCGCATCCGAGGGAACGCCGAAGGCCGGGAATTCGATCGGCCGATCACCCGAAGCCACCCCCATGACGAAACGGCCCCCCGACAACCGGTCCACGGAGGCGGCGGCCTTGGCGGTATGGAGCGGGTGGCGCAGGGGCAGGACGATCGACCCCGTCGCCAGGGCGATCGCGCGCGTCTGCGCGGCGATCCAACCGAGCCAGACCCACGGGTCGTAGATCTGCCCGAGGTCTCCGAAGTTCGGATCCCGCAGGGGCACGTCGCGGGTCCAGAGCGCCGCGTATCCGAGTTCCTCTGCCCGGACGGCCAGGCGCTCCTGATCGCGCATGGTCGGCTGGTCGCGCTGGAAGGCCTCTATGGGGAAGAAGACGCCGACCGTTAGGCGGCCCGGGGCGAACATGCGCCGGAATCCGGGCGTGACGCTCGGGTCTGCTGTGCCTTGAACGTGAAGCATCGGACGATCCCGGCGTTCGGCGGCCCCCGCGTCGGGGTCAGCAACCACGTTCCGGGGTCCCGGGCCCTGACGCATATCAGCCGGATCCAGGCACCGGATCGAACGCCGAGCGGAGCGGGCGTTCGGTATTACTGCCCGACGCGGCGGCGATACGCGCTGGGCAATACGCCGTAGGCGGCTTTGAACCGGCGGCCGAAATGGGTCATGTCCGAGAAGCCCCAGCCATAGGCGATCTCGCTGACCGTCCGGCCGCGTTGCCTGGGATCTTCCAGGGCCTGCCGACAGCGCGCGAGGCGCCGCGCTTGGATAAGCTGCACGATCGACGTGTTCTCATCCGCCAGCACTGCATTGGCGTATCGCACGCTGACCCCGGCCGCGCTGGCGACCGAGCTGGCGTCGAGGGTCCGGTCGGCCAAGTGCGCTTCGACCACGGCCCGCAGTTCCACGCGGACAAGGGAGCGGGACCGCGACGTGCGCACCCTGTCCTGAGCCATCGTCCGCCCGACGGCCAGGGTGATCAGGTCGAGCAGGTGCGGTTCGAGAAGAGATTCGGCGGCCGAACTCAAATCGCCCGTGTGATGCGGCAGCATCGCGAGGCTGGCCGACAGCAGGCTGTTCTCGGCCGTGCTCGGCGTGATCGCCCGGGCCGTCATCTCCCGCGTCTTCCCGAGGCGCGCTTCCATGAGTTGCCGTGGAACCTTCAGGACAAGGATGTCCGAAGCTTCGGAAAACCGTCCCTCGTAGGGCAAGGCCGGGTCGATCAGGGTGATGTCCCCCGCCCCCAGCACGACGTGGCGGCCATCCTGCTCGAGGGCGATCCGCCCACCGAATTGCCGACAGATGAGCAGCTCGTCGGCGTTGCCGTGCGCGATGTGACGGCGGGTGTGGGTGACCGACATGTCCGAGTTCTGAAACGAGACAAGTCCGATGGCGCCGACCGTACCGGCGCGCAGCCGAGCCCGAAACGTATCGCGGCATCCCGGGATGGATTCGTGATCAACGACATCCTTCCGGGCCGCATCGTGCCAGAAATCGAAACGGTCCCGCGGGTGGACGTTCTCCGTCGAGAATACGGTCTTCACATGGACCTCGCATGTCCGAATAGCCGACGAAGAAGGCCGAACAGGCCGATTCGGAGCCGCACGGGCATGATCTATTGGCCCTCGGTGGGTCGAAGGCAACCGGCGGCACCAGATCCGGCCTAAACAGATCGTCTGACATGATACGGTTTCAACGCAGGCGGCCGGCCCGACTTCCGGGGCACGGCATGGCGATGCGCGTCGACTTCAGCGACGCCCACGCCGCGTTACTGCGCGCGTTCGGCGCCGGAGTTGCGCGGACGGCATCGTCCCCCGACAGAACCCAGTCTCGGGGGCGGCGCGGGATGAGGGCAGGGATCGCCTTTGACTGGCGACGCCCTCACCGATTATCAAGGATGATTATTCTTACTCATAATACTTACGCTTATGTCTCGACCACCGCAATATTTGGCCAGCGATATCGATCTTGAAAATCTCTGGCCCCGGATATTCGATCAGCGATCACTCTCGGCACATCGTCCGGGCGATGGCGAGCCGCACCTTCCTGATCGAACGAATCAATATCGGCAGTGGACCGGTTCGAATCGCACCACGTCGAGCACGAATAGCTTCCTCATCGGACAGCCTTTGAGGTGATAAGACATCGCAAATCTCGAGATTAAGACGAGTGCTCGACGTTTCGATACTGAGTGATGCGCGGCATCCGCGGCCGAAAGTTCTTCATCACTTCGCAGCCTGGCTATCACCGACAACCTGATTGAGTGGACTGGACCTATGACGCACATTGATGCGCGGCGCTCCGCCAATGCGCTGGATTTAGCCGGCGATATTGTTTCAGCTTATGTCGCCAATAATTCCTTGACCATGTCCGAGCTTCCGAAGCTCATTGCGGGTGTTCATGCGGCGTTGAGCGATCTCGCGAACGGAGCGACCACGGACACATCGGTCGAAGCCCACAAGGCGACACCGGCGCAGATCCGCAGGTCGGTCACGCCGGATGCGCTAATCAGCTTCCTCGACGGCAAAGCCTACAAGACGCTGAAGCGACATCTGGCCGGCCACGGGCTCAACCCGCGCAGTTACCGGGAGCGCTACGGCTTGCCGGCCGACTACCCGATGGTCGCCCCAAGCTACGCCGAGCAGCGCTCCCAGATCGCCAAGGCGATCGGCCTCGGCCAGCCGATCAACGCGGAAGCGATCCGCGCGGCGGCCGGCGCGTCGCACCCACAGCCGGACCGCGCGAACCGCCGCGGCCGGCGCAGATCGGCAGACCGGTAACATCATCGTCATGCCGTCGCGCATGCGAGATGGGCAAGCTCGACGGGCCAGAAGCCGGAATTCCCATCCGGGTCCGCGCAGCGGCGACCCTGTCGCTCCCGTTTGAAGAAGTCCAACGCGCGCGTTCCTCAACCCGTGCGCTGACAGCGTGTTTTTCAGGCTCAGCGCGGCCGGACATCGGGGCGAGCGGACCTGAGTGGATTCAACATGTATCCGGTTCATCCCAACGAGGTCGGGCGTCTCGAGGCTCTGCGCGACCTCGACGTATTCGACTCGCCCCCCGAGCCGCGGTTCGACGCCCTCTGCCGGACGGCGCAGGCGCTGTTCGGAGTCCCGATCGCCCTCGTCAGCCTCGTCGGCGAGACCGAGCAGCGCTTCAAGGGTCAATGTGGCCTGGCTTTGAGCGGCTCGCCGCGGGCCGTATCCTTCTGCACTTACGCCATCCTGTCCGACGGGGTGATGGTGGTCGAGGACGCGACACGCGATGCGCGGTTCGCCGTGAATCCACTGGTCACGGGCGAACCGCAGATCCGCTTCTATGCCGGCGCGCCGCTCGTGCTCGCCCCGGGCCTCCATCTCGGCTCCCTGTGCGTCATCGACCGGGTGCCGCGCACCTTCACGGTCGAGCAGCAGAGCCAGCTTCGGAATCTGGCGGAGATCGCCGTCACCCTGCTGCGCATGGGCCGGGCCGAGCGCGAGGCTCGCGAGAGCGCGGCCCTGTACCGGCTGCTGGCCGACAACGCCACCGATGTGATCGTCCGCTGCGACCGCGACGGCAGGCGCCGCTACGTATCGCCGGCGGCGAAGCGACTGCTCGGCTTCGAGCCGGAGGAACTCCTCGGCACGAAGCCGATCGACTTCGTCCATCCGCACGACGCCGCAGCCTTCGCGCACCTGCTCCATCAGGTGGGGTGCGGACAGATCGAACAGGCGGTCAGCCAGCAGCGGTACCGCCGCAAGGACGGCTCGTGGGTCTGGGTCGAGGTCTCGTTCAACCGGACCTACGACCCGGCGCTGGGGGCGCCGGACGGCTACGTCGCCGTCATCCGCGACATCGCCCTGCGCAAGGAAGCCGAGCGGCAGATGGCCCATATGGCGCGTCAGGATCCGCTCACGGGCCTGCCGAACCGGCTCCACTTCCGCGAGCAGCTTGCGTGTGCGATCGCGCGGACACAGCGGGGCGGCGACGGCTTCGCGCTGTTCTGCCTCGATCTGGATCGGTTCAAGCCGGTCAACGATACCCTGGGGCATCAGGCCGGCGACAGCCTGCTGTGCGCGGTCGCGCAGCGGCTGAAGGGGGTCCTGCGCGCCGAGGATCTGGTGGCGCGCCTGGGAGGCGACGAGTTCGTCATCATCCAGACCGGGCAGGGCAACGTCGCGGAATCGGTCGCGCTGGCCGTGTGCCTGCTGGCGGCGATCGCGGCGCCGGTCGATCTCGACGGCTATCCGGCGAGCATCGGCCTCAGCATCGGGATCGCCCGCGCGCCGGACGACGGACTCGACGCCGACCGCCTGTTCTCGCGCGCAGACCAGGCGCTCTACCGCGCCAAGGCCGCCCATCGCGGCGGCTATCACCTGTACGGGTCCGAGGCGGCCGGACCTGCCAGCGCCGATCAGGGGCAGGCACTGGGTCCAACGACGGATCGCGCGCGCCCGGCCCGGTCCGGGCCCGGGCTGCTCGGCGCCCTCTTCAGCGGACTGCTCGCGAGCAGCACCGACTGCGTGACGCTCGTCGATCCGGGGGGCCATCTCCTGTTCATGAGCGCCGGCAACAGGACCGTGATGGAGATCGCGGACATCGAGCCGCTGCTCGGACGATCCTGGCTCGACTTCTGGCACGGGGCGGATCGCGAAGCGGCTCGGAACGCCCTCGCGACCGTGAGGGCCGGGGACGGCGCCAGCTTCCGCGGCTTCTGCCCGACGCCCTCGGGGCAGCCGAAATGGTGGGCGGTCAACCTCAGCCCGCTTCCGGGCGACCGATCCGGCCCGGCGCGCATTCTGGCCGTGTCCCGGGACATCACAGCCCAGGTCGCGCTGGAGGCCGATCTGCAAACGACGGCGCGGCGCTATCAGGCGCTGATCGAGGCCACGGGCGCCATGGTCTGGCGCGCGGACGCGGCCGGCGGCCTCGTCGAGATCAGCGGCTGGGCGGCCTACACGGGACAGGACCCGGACGCCTCTCTCGGGCTCGGCTGGCTGGAGGCCGTGCATCCGGACGATCAGGAGGCGGTCACCGCGACATGGCATGCCACCAGGGCCACCGCGCAGGCCGGCATGGCCACGTACCGGGTCCGCCATGGGCAGGACCGGTATCGCTGGGTCCTGGGCCGGACCGTCCCGTTGAAGGACGAGGCCGGTCAGGTCCGGGAATGGGTCGGCACGATCACCGACATCCACGAGCGGCATGAGGCCGCCGAGACCATCCGGGTCCAGGAGGAGCGGTACCGCTTGGCCGTGCGCGCCACGCAGGACGGCATCTGGGACTGGGATGTGGCGTCGGACGATGTGTCCTGGATCAAGTCGACCGGCGAAGTGCTCACCTACACGGATGACGCGAGCAAGCCGTCGCGGTCGCGTTGGGGGGCTCGGATCCATCCCGAGGATCGTGCGCGCGTGCTCACCGGCTTTGCCGCCGCCGTCGAAGGCACGGATGATCGGTGGCAGGCCGCGTACCGCTACCGCGGGGACGACGGGGTCTACACGGAGGTGATCGACCAAGCCTTCGTCGTCCGCGATGCCGGAGGGCGGCCTATCCGGATGGTCGGTGCGGTCCGCGATATGACCGAGCAGCGGCAGGCCTTGTCCGCGCTCCGCGCCAGCGAGGAGCGGCTGCGTCTGGCCCTGCGTGCCGGTCGGATGGTGGCGTGGGAGCACAACCTCACGACGGGGCGCAGCACCCGATCCGAGAACGCCCCGCAGATCCTCGGTCTGCCCGCCCCGTGGCAATCGGAGTTCCTCGATCTCGTACACCCGGACGACCGGGCGCCCATGGCGGATTTCATCCGATCGGGCGAGGCGCGCGCGGAGCACGAGTTCCGGTACGTCTCACCTGCCGGCCGCCTCCAATGGCTGTGTTCGTCGGTCGAGCGGGTCGATGCGGATCGGATCGTGGGGATCACCTTCGACGTCACGGAACGCAAGCTCGCGCAGGAGAAGCTGTGGCGGACCGCCAACCTCGACGCCCTCACGGGTCTGCCGAACCGGCAATTGTTCCGCGGGCGGATCGAGGCGGCCTTCTCGGAGGCGGAGCGGGACGGGACCTGCGTGAGCCTGCTACTGATCGACCTCGATCGTCTCAGGGCCCTGAACGACACCCTCGGCCACGACGTCGGCGATGCCGTGATCTGCGCGGTCGCCGATCGCCTGCGGGACGGCCTGCGCCCCTGCGATACGCTCGCGCGGCTGACGGGCGACGAGTTCGCCCTCATTCTCGTCGAGCCGCTGCTCTTGTCCCACGCCGTTCAGCACGCGGAAACGCTGATCGAGCGCCTGCGGCAGCCCTTGCGGATCCGGGACCATACGCTGACCTGCCAAGCCAGCGTCGGCGTGGCGGCCTACCCGGATCACCACGCCGATTGGCGCGAGCTTCTCAAGGACGCCGACCTCGCGCTGACCCAGGCCAAGCTGCGGGGCCGCGACCGTGTCGTCGCGTTCTCGCCCTCGATGCGCGTGGACGCCCTGCGCCGGCTACGGATCGCCGCCGAGGTTCGCGCCGCCCTCGCGGCCGGGCAGATTGTGCCGTACTACCAGCCGAAGGTCTGCATCACGACCGGCCGGATCGTCGGCTTCGAGGCGCTGGCTCGCTGGCGCCACCCCGAGAGGGGTCTGCTGACACCGGGCTATTTCGGTTCGGCCTTCGAGGATCCGGAGCTGTCCACCGCGATTGGCGACACCATTCTCGAAACGGCGGCGGCCGACATGCGGTCCTGGAACGAGCAGGACCTCCCCTTCGGGCGCGTCGCAGTGAACTTCGCGTCGGCCGAGTTCCGCAAGCCCGATCTGGCCGGCCTGATCCTCGATATCCTGAACCGCTTCGGGATCCCCGCACCACAATTCGAGGTCGAGATCACCGAGACGGTCTTCCTCGGACACGGCGCGGAGACCCTTCCCGCGACCCTCGCACGCCTGCACGAACGCGGCATCAGCATCGCGCTCGACGATTTCGGGACAGGCTTCGGCTCGCTCACGCACCTGAAGCAGTTCCCGGTCAATCACATCAAGGTGGACCGGAGCTTCGTGCGCGATCTGGACCAGGACGCGGACAGCGCGGCGATCGTGGCGGCCGTGATCGGCCTCGGCCGGAACCTCGGAATGACGGTCACAGCGGAAGGTGTGGAGACGGTGGGGCAGGCGCAGCACCTCGCGGCCATGGGGTGTGACTACGCGCAGGGCTACCTCTATGCCGAGCCGATGGCGGGGGCGCGCGTGCCGTGGCTGCTGAACACGTGGCAGCCCGACGCGTTCGTTGGTGAGCATCTCTCGGCACGCTCGGCACAAGGGCTTGGCCATTCTGCCGAAATCAATTTTCTTGTCTGTTCTAGAGACTGCTGAGACGCCTGCGCGGCTGTCCGCTGTTGCCGACGGGGTGACTCAGCTGCTGCGGTCATCTTGGATGCATGGCCAAGAGTTCGCTTTTAGGCGCTATGCCCATCTCGCCTTCCGCCCTACACAACGTTCGACCTCTTGCACCACACGTCCGCTTCAGAGTGGGGCGCTTACCGGGCCGCTCCATCGAGCGGCGGATAGCCCCCAACCTGTCGCCGAGATGCCGGTGCGCCTAGCGCGGCAGCACCTTCGCCACGTGCAGGCTTTGAATGGCGCTCACGAGGGCCGCAACGCTATCAAAGCTCTTTCCGACCCCGCTCCCGATCTTGCCCAGATCGGAGACGCGATCGAAGTCACTCTGGAACACGAAGTCGCTGATGCTCCATTTGGTCGCCCACTCGTGGGAAATGTCACGCCGAACTCTGCTCGGCGATTGGTCGCTTCCAGTTGAGCATCTTGCCGGCCATGTAAAGTGGCCAAGCGCATCGGAACCGAGAAGCCGGGGGGCAGCTCCCGCGGCGCGGCAAGTATTTCTCAAGGCGTCGACTCGAATCAACTTAGGCACCAGCGGTTGTCGGTGTGGCGATGGCAAACGTCCCGACCGGGAGTTCCTATGGCTGAAGCCCAGGAGCAGACCCTCAGATTGCAGGTCGCCAATGCCCGCCCCCAGGATGCGGGGCGGGGCATCGGCCGTATCGTCTCAGCGGCGACCGTGTCTGCCCGAGCATTGTACAGGGGCACCGCTCCCGCGATGGGCGATCGAGATCGCGGTCGAGTCCGGCCCCCGCGCGCGGGGCGCCCTGTCCGTGATGCCGCGCGGACTCGTCTGCCTCTTAACGGTCGACCACCGCGGCAATGGCCGGCGATACGAGGCGGAAGTCTGTCGGCGATATGGGTGGATGGGGACGCAGGATCGGCTTGCGCGAGGGGCCGATATTCCCGGCCGTGCTCGCCGGCGCTCTTCGGCTGATACCGCGTTGGCGAGTGATAAGGGGACGACTGATGACCCCTGACCTGAAGCATCTGTACGAGGCAGCAAACAAGGCTGGATCGCTCGAATGGCACGTCGCAGTTTTGCCCGACGACCGCACAGTGATCATACGTGCGATCCTTCTGGCTCTGAGAGCCCGTCCGATAACGTCCGGCAGGGGTTGAGTGGCCGGAATGGCGGTGATTCCAGAAGGGTGCTGAAGCCTCATCTGGACGTGCCATGTGGACCCCGACCACTCGCCGGCAGCATAACCGTGCGCGCCTTCGATACGAAACCGACCTGACGGATACGGAATGGGCGGTGATCGCGCCCATGATGCCAGAGCCCGCCTCGCGTGGTCGTCCGCCTGTCTGGACGATGCGGGAGGTCCTGAACGCGATCTTCTACGTGCTGCGCGGCGGCATCGCATGGCGGTTGATCCCAAAGGATCTCCCTCCGCGCAGCACGACGTTCGGCTACTTCAGCCGCTGGCGGGACGAGGGATTGTTCGGGCGGATCAACCACGCCCTGGTCATGGCCGACCGGGAGCGGGCCGGTCGCGAGGCCTCGCCGACGGCGGCCGTGCTCGACAGCCAGAGCGTGAAGACCACCGAGAGCGGCGGCCCGCGCGGCTACGACGCTGGAAAGAAGGTCAAGGGCCGCAAGCGTCAGGCCCTGGTCGACACGGACGGGCGCGCCCTCGTGCTCGATCCGCAGACCGCCGACATTCAGGATCGCGATGGGGCTGGACCGGTGCTGCGCCTGTCGCGGCGGACCTTCCCGTTCATCGTCAGAGCTTTCGCCGATGCAGGCTATGCCGGCGACAGACCCGCGACCGCCACCGTCATCACCATCGACATCGTGCGCAAACCGAAGGATCAGGTCGGCTTCGCCGTGCATCCACGCCGATGGGTGGTGGAACGCTTCTTCGGATGGATCAGCCGCAACCGACGCCTCTGGAAGGACCCGGAAGCGACCCTCGCCTCGGCCCAGGCCTTCCTCTCCGCCGCCGCCGTCATGATCCTCGTCCGAAGGCTCGGGCGAGCATCATGACTTATCGGACGGACTCTGAGAGAGCCGTCCTATGATATGATCCGCGCGGCCGACGACACCGGGATGGTCGGCGGCGATGGTCAGAGGGTCAGAGGCGATTTCGAGAGGGAGCTCGCCGCGATGATCGATTACATTCTCACCGAGCCCACTATGGCGTGACGCTTCGGCGCGCAAGGCAATTACGGTGCAGGTCACCGGAAGGACAGTATTCGGCGCCGGCACCTGCCGTGTGCTTGCCCAGGCCTTCGCGCTAAAGGCCGAGGCCTTCCCAACCGCGAAGCGGGATCTGCGATTGTCGGACGAATGCGTCCGGCTCGTGCGGCACGGCCCACGGGCCGGAGCGGGCGATCCAGATCGGCATCGGTCCGATCACGGCGGGGCCCGTCGCGCGCGATTGCGGCATGAGCATATTTGAGGACTGGGTCAGCCTCGGTGCTCGTCGCCGGGACCGTCAGCCTCCGAAGTTCGTCCAAGCCGGCCACCGGTTGGGGCCGCGAACAATCGCTCATCCGTCTGACGCGGATCAGTGTGCGAGGTCCATCGCGGAAGCAGAACTTCGATTGCAGAGACTGTCGGCGGCCATGATCCCGGTTTCGGTCGCGCGCCGTGTCCAACATCGTTTCCAGGGAGTGGTCTCATGAACCTCTATCGCCACGTTCGACCGGGCGCAACTTGGCGGGATGCCCTGGTGCACAACGGTCTGCACCACGCGTCTCGGCCTCAGCGTTCGGGTCATGCCGCCGGGGCGCGCCATCGCGTCATCGCGACGCTCGTGGCGGCGGCCATGTGCGCGGGCGGTGTCGCGACGGTCGGGGTGGCCGTGCCGGCCTTCTCTCAGGTCGTCCGCCTCCTCAGCGTGGACGTGAAGGAAGTGGCGAAAGGCTGGCGCACGACGAAACTGCACGGTAGCGCTGTCGTCAATGACAAGAATGAGAAAATCGGCAGCATCGACGATATCATCATCGGAAAAGATAAGGTTCTATTCGCCGTCATACAGGTGGGAGGATTCCTCGGGCTCGGCGGTCACCTGATTGCAACCCCGTTCGAGCGGCTGCAACTCGATGACGAGAAAGGAAAGATCGTGCTGCCTGGTGCCAGTAAGGACGAGCTGAGTAAATTGCCGGAGTTTCACTACCTCACGTGACGGCAGCCTGGCGCGACGCGTGATCGACCGGTCCCGCCAGGTGCCCTCAACACAAACAAGGCCGGCGCCGACAGTCTGAACGACGGCTCGATCGCGGTGCGGGCGCGCCGAGCCCTCGCGCCACGCAGCGCAATGCTCGACCGAACGTCACCGCGACGCAGAAACAGCCGAACCGGACTATTGAGGAGGCTTACGATGAAACTCCGACCGCTGCACGATCGGGTCGTCGTCAGGCGCACCGGTGCCGAGGAGAAGACCAAGGGAGGCATCATCATTCCCGATACGGCGAAGGAAAAGCCCCAGGAGGGTGAAGTCGTCGCCGTCGGTCTGGGTGTACGTGACGACAACGGGAACATGGTCGGCCTCGACGTCAAGGCCGGCGACCGCGTGATCTTCGGGAAATGGTCCGGGACCGAACTGGTCGTCGATGGCGAGGATGTCTTGGTCATGAAGGAGTCCGACATCATCGGCGTCATTGTCGATTAGATCGCGCCTTCCGCACAACCAAGATTGAAAATCTGGCTTATGGAGCGGAATCATGGCTGCCAAGGAAGTCAAGTTCTCCGTCACAGCGCGCGCGCTGATGCTGCGCGGCGTCGACATCCTCGCCGACGCGGTGAAGGTGACGCTGGGCCCGAAGGGCCGCAACGTCGTGATCGAGAAGAGCTTCGGCGCCCCGCGCATCACCAAGGACGGTGTGACGGTCGCCAAGGAGATCGAGCTCGCCGACAGGTTCGAGAACATGGGCGCCCAGATGGTGCGCGAAGTGGCCTCGAAGACCAACGACATCGCCGGTGACGGCACCACCACCGCGACCATTCTGGCCCAGGCCATCGTCCGCGAGGGCGCCAAGTACGTCGCCGCCGGCATGAATCCGATGGATTTGAAGCGCGGCATCGACCTCGCGACGACGGCGGTTATCAGGGAATTGGAGAAGAACGCCCGCAAGATCACCAGGAACGATGAGATCGCTCAGATCGGCACGGTCTCGGCCAACGGCGATCCGGAGATCGGCCGTATGCTCGCCGACGCCATGCAGAGGGTCGGCAACGAGGGCGTCATCACCGTCGAGGAGGCCCGCACCGCCGAGACCGAGCTCTATGTCGTCGAGGGCATGCAGTTCGACCGCGGCTATATTTCGCCCTACTTCGTCACGAACCCGGAGAAGATGGTCGCCGAGCTCGAGGATCCCTACATCCTCATCCACGAGAAGAAGCTGTCCTCGCTCCAGGCCATGCTGCCGGTGCTCGAGGCCGTGGTCCAGACCGGCAAGCCGCTCCTGATCATCGCCGAGGACATCGAGGGCGAGGCGCTCGCCACGCTGGTGGTGAACAAGCTGCGCGGCGGCCTGAAGGTCGCGGCCGTGAAGGCGCCGGGCTTCGGTGACCGCCGCAAGGCGATGCTCGAGGACATCGCGATCCTGACCAAGGGCCAGACCATCTCCGAGGATCTCGGCATCAAGCTCGAGAACGTGACGCTCCCGATGCTCGGCCGCGCCAAGCGCGTGCGGATCGAGAAGGAGACCACCACGATCATCGACGGCGCCGGCGAGAAGGCCGACATCGAGGGCCGGATCAGCCAGATCAAGGCGCAGATCGAGGAGACGACCTCGGACTACGACCGCGAGAAGCTGCAGGAACGTCTGGCCAAGCTCGCGGGCGGCGTCGCGGTGATCCGCGTCGGCGGTTTGACCGAGATCGAGGTCAAGGAGAAGAAGGATCGGGTCGAGGACGCGCTGCACGCCACCCGCGCGGCGGTCGAGGAAGGCATCGTCCCCGGTGGCGGCGTCGCGCTGCTCCGGGCAAAGGAGGCGGCCCGCGGCCTGACGAGCGAGAACAGCGAGGTGCAATCCGGCATCAAGATCGTCCTCAAGGCCCTCGAGGCTCCAATTCGTCAGATCGCCGACAACGCTGGCGTCGAAGGATCCCTCGTGGTCGGAAAGGTCATGGAAAGTAACTCGCCGACATTCGGCTTCGACGCTCAGACCGAGCGTTACGTTGACATGATCGAGGTCGGGATCGTCGATCCCGTGAAGGTGGTGCGCACCGCCCTGCAGGACGCGGCCTCGGTCGCCGGCCTGCTCGTCACCACGGAGGCAATGATCGCCGAAACGCCCAAGAAGGACCCACCGCCGCCCATGCCGGGTGGAGGCATGGGTGGTGGATTGGGGGGCATGGATTTCTGAGCCGCCGTGACACGCCGTTTCCGACGTGATTGCCGATGCTCGCGGATCATGGGCCCAGCAGTGAGAGTAAAACACAGATTTCGCGAAGCGCTATGAGTATCGGGGCCCGGACAGACCGAGTGACGGCCGAGTCCGGCGGATCCGGAAGCGGTGCAATTCCCAAAACGCCGCTACAGATTATGGACAGGTCATGCTGCGGCAACGGTCCGAGATTCCCAGTGATGCTCCGTTCACGCTGATCGACGAGGCGCCTTCGCCAGCACGGATCGAAGCGTTCAGCGATGGGGTTTTCGCGATCATCATCACGCTCCTAGTCCTGGACATCCGCGTGCCGCGGGAAGCCGAGCGGCACGGAGAGGAACTGACGGCGTTGTTGCTGCGGCAGTGGCCCGTCTATGCCGCCTACGTCCTCAGCTTCCTGCAGGTCGGCGTGGTGTGGGCCAACCATCACACCATGTTCCATTATCTGCGCCATAGCGACCATGTGCTGCTGTTCACGAACCTGATCTTGCTGCTCTGCGTCGCCATTCTTCCGTTCACGACCGCGCTCATGGCGGAATACGCGCGTACCGACACGAACGACCTTCGCGTCGCAGCGCTGCTCTACAGCGCCGCACTCTGTCTGGCGGGGACGATGTTCAGCTTCATGTGGCAGCATGCCCAGCGCGCTAAACTGGTGAAAGCAAACGTAGACGCGAATCGTCTCTACGCGCTGACTTGGCATTGGCGGCTCGTGCCGCTCCTGTACGGCCTCGCCTTCGTTCTGGCCTTCGTAACCCCCTATCTCAGCGTCAGCATCTATATCCTGTTGCTGATCTACTACGCCCTGCCGGGCCCCACGATGGTGCGCTGGACGACCAGGCAGCGAGAGGCCTGGGTCGCAACTCGGGCTTCGGGCGGTCGACGGCGCTAACCCCGCAGCCGCACAGGTGGCCCAGGAGCACAGTCGGCCTGAGGTCGCGCGGCCATTCCTCCCGGTTACGGGAGCGGCTCCTCCGAGGTGCCAGCCGAGGTGCCAACGATGGGCTCGGACTGCGCGACGGTCCGTTGCAGGTCCTCTGAGCCTACCGTGAGAGGATTGCCTGCAGTTCCCAAATAGATGCTGGGCCCGACACGGATTGACACCTTGAATGCCCTCGAAGCGGCGGAACAGCGCGTCCGGGTTGACGGCATTCTCTGCGGTACGGGGGGGTGTGCCCCGCATGTCTGACACCGCATCGCCGCGTTGCGCGCTGACGCGCAGGTCGTGAACGAATATCTGCCAGCCTTGCCGGTGTAGCCGGACGCTACCGCCGGCCTTATGGGGCCGGGATCGTCGGCGCGCGGCCGATCCTGAAGTCAGACTGATCCGCGTCAGGGCCGAGACGGGAAGCACCCGCTAATCGATGGTCTTCCGCCCGCTCGACCGAGGAAGCAAGCCGGGCGGTATCCTGCCAAGCTTAGGGAGGATCCATATTATGTCTCGCGAACCCGTCGCCTTCCAGCGGTCGGGCGGTTCGATCAAGCGCGGCGTGCCGAGCCCGCTGTTGCCGCCGTTTCTCGCCCTCTACCACGACATGAACCGCCTGCTCGAGGTTATGCCGGGCGCGGGCGCTGGAACCGCAGGTGCGGCCGACCAGCTCGACGCCAAGATCCTCGTCCCGGACATCACCATGACCGAGACGGAGCGTGACGTGCGCATCACCGCAGAGGTGCCCGGCGCTCGTGAGGCGGATGTCGAGGTGATGCTCGATGACGACACCGTGATCATCCGCGCCGTGAAAGAGATCGAGCACGCGGAGGATCGGCAGAGTTTTCAGGTGCGTGAGCGCCTCTTCGGCACGTTCCAGCGTGCGCTTGCACTGCCGTTCCGTGTCGATCCTGAGCAGGCCGAGGCTCGTGTCGCGAACGGGGTGCTCACGATCACGCTCCCGAAGAGCGGGGCTCAGCGGCGCACGCGCCGCGTGCAGGTTCGTGGCGCCAGCGCCGACCACGCCCCGGCAGGCTCCCCCAGCCAGAGCGGCGTCGCATCGGACCAGCAGGACAAAGCGCCCGACCAGACCATGCCGCACTGATGGACCGGATCACAGGCCGGTCCATCTCACACACTCCAGACGACGAGGACGCACATGGCTGGTGGAAGCCCTCAACCCTCAGGAGTCGGCCGGATCTCGCTCGATACGGACGTCATGAACCATTCGCTGGCCCAGAACTGGTGGGTAATAGCCCTCCGGGGCGTACTCGCGATCGTGTTCAGCATCACGGCCCTCGCGATGCCGGTCTCGACCCTCATCTCCCTGATTCTGATCTTCGCCGCCTATATGCTGGTGGACGGCATCTTCGCCATCGTCGCGTCTCTGCGGGCGGCGCAGCACAGCAAGCGCTGGGGAGCCCTCTTCTTCGGCGGCCTCGTCAACATCATCACAGGGGTTCTTGCCGCCGCGTGGCCCGGCATCACTGCCCTCGTGTTCGTGGTGCTGACGGCGGTATGGTCCATCATCTCAGGGAGTACCATGGTGGTCGCGGCGATCCGCCTCAAGCGCAACCACGGACGGTGGTGGCTCGCACTTGGCGGAGTGTCATCGATCGCCTTCGGGATCATTCTCGTTCTAGCCCCGCTCGCGGGTGCCGTGGTGCTGACATGGTGGATCGGAATCTACGCCTTCGTCTTCGGCATCGCCATGCTGGTGCTCGCCTTCAGGCTTCGCGAACACCGCAACGATCGGCCGATCCCCGGAATGGCGCAGCCGGCGCAAAGCGCGATCTGAGGACCTGGCGGATCAGGGCCGGATTTCACCAGGCCCCGCTCGGGCTTGGTCAGAATCGTCTCCGTTGCCGACCCTCCGATCCCTGAGGGTTGCGGCCCATCGTGGACGGTCGCCGATGAAGCCCGGGGGGGCTGGACGCGTGCGGGTCGGTCACCGTCTCCGCAGGAAGCCCGGGCCCTGGCGCTCAGAATGTCAGTTAAAGAGGCTTACGCGGCGTTCCGCTCCGCCGCGCAGGAGAACGTCGATGTCACGCAAAGCCCGTGTCCGGCCTTCTTGGAAGCGCGGGAAGAAGGTGACAAAGTCCAGCGATCAGAAGATGGGCGTCCGCAAGCACAAGTGGTAGGCCAGCGGCGGCGCCGACCCTGCCAAGGTCCTCGCGGAGTTCGAACGATGCCGCAGCAGCGGACCGGCCCTCGAGTCTCGACAAGCCCTAGCCTTCGAAGCCGACGCCAAGACCGGGGTGCCGCGCCGGTGTCTACCCGGCCGGACCGAAACGGATCGGTGTCAGCGTTATGTGGCGAGCGCTGTCCGATCCTGAACATTTCGAACCACAGGGTCGCCAACGTCGCGGGCTCAACACGCGGACGGTCGCGCTCATAAAAGAGCGGCGCGCCTTGGCCGACAAGGCGCGAGCTGATGTCTCGATAGGCTGTTCGACGTGACGCCCGACCGGCCGATGGGAAGACGGTTTAGTCAGGGAGAGCCACCGATGAGCGAGGAGGGACGGCACGTCGTCTGCCCGCACTGCGCGAGCATCAATCGCGTTCCCTTGTCCAGGCCGGCCAAGGCGGCGCGTTGCGGGCGGTGCAAGCAGGGGCTGTTCACCGGACAGCCTTTTTCGGTCGACGCCGCACAGTTCGACCAGCATATCCAGAAGAACGACATTCCGGTCGTGGTGGATTTCTGGGCTGCGTGGTGCGGTCCCTGCAAGGCGATGGCGCCCGTGTTTGAGAAAGTCTCCGCCGAGCTTGAGCCCGACTTCCGGTTCCTCAAGGTCGACACCGAAGCGGAGCAGGGGTTGGCAGCGCGATACGGTATCCGCAGCATACCCACGATGATACTATTCGCGAAAGGCGAAGCGGTTGCCCGACATGCCGGCGCGGTCAACGCCGAGGCCCTCCGAGCCTGGCTCCGGCAGCACGAGATCCGGTGAGAGCCTGCACGGGGCACGAACGGGAGACCAGGCGAACTGACAGGCATCAGTGCGGCCCGGCGTCGGCGCGCCTAAGCGAGCTGAGCATGATTCCACATCGTTCGATGGTGATTCCATGACCGCGCTTCCCGTCGCAGGTATCGCTCGGTTCGAGCACTTCTTTCGGGAAACAGATTCGCTCGTCATTGATAAGAGCGATCTGAAACGTCTCGGCAGCTTCATTGACCGTAAGCTCCGGGATCTCGTTCTGCGTGCGGGAGCCATTGCCAAGGCGAACGGGCGCGAGATCGTGGAGCCGCACGATCTCCCGATCACCAAGGGGTTCCAGGAGCGGATCCACGAGTTCCGCGCCGTCAGCAATGCCGGGGCCGTAAAGGAGAGCCTCGCCTCGCTCACCAGTGGGCCGGCCTCGATGGCGGCCTGCAGCGATGATACCGAAGCGTGGCTTCCCGAGGTCGCTGGCGGCCTCTGCCTCACGCTCTCGCGGACCTTCAAAATCATCGTCGACCCTCGCCTGAAAAATCCTCAGACGGAGCACTGGGATCGAGCGGAACGGCTGCACGATCTCCTGTTGTGAGGCGTCATTACAGTCCGGATTTGCCCCGCCAGAGCGACCAAAGCCCGCAGGATCCCCACCATGCGATGGAAGTGACCGGAGCCGGGTGCGCAACAGCGACCCCGCTTCTCGGAGTGCTCCTGGCCGCGTCATCTATGGCCCAAATCAGTACGGCCCCATTTCATGGTTCAGCGATACGTCGGCAGGTCGCCAGCTTTGCACACCCAGTGACGGGCATGACCAGTTCGAAGGAGGGACGCAGCGTGGTCAAATTTCCGCGGCGGACGGAGGATGCGGCCTTCTCGACCGCAGAGATGATGTGCGACGGCCATATCAGACCCCGCTCGGATGACGCGCGGTGTTTCTGACGTAATGACAAGTATCACTGGATGCGATCGGGCGCTGTTTCCTATGCGTCCGGCGTGTCGTGACGGTTACGTCCGGCAATCTGCGGGTCATGCTCGGCCGCGCTCCCCACGGCACTCCGGTGATGCGGGGTCGGCCCACAGGGAGGGCGACTAGACGGAGAATGTGCCCGCCCGGCCAGCCTCCCGTGACGGCCATCGGCGCGTTGTGACCCTCGGTTAGGCCCGCAGGGCCGCCGCGAAGTCGGCTATGTCCATCTCGAGCTCGTCGCTCAGCCGGATCTGCAGAACGGGCGAGACGATGTCGAGGAGCACACGGCCCGTGGAGGCCCTTGAACCCGGGCGGATCGCGAGCGTCAGGCGCGATCCGACGTTCAGTGCGTCGATGATGAAATCCCGGTCGAAAGAGCGGTCGGAACTCTCCACGACCAGCCGGAAGCGATGCGGGTGGGCGAATTCGATCACCTCGGATTCGAGGGTGACTTCAGCCCCGAGCAGGAGCCGGCGCTCACGCAGGCGTGACCCCACGCCCAGCGCGCCCTCCGTCAATAGCTCCGCGCTCTCGACTGTCCGCAAGATGAGTGGCCACTCCACTGCGTTCGAAACCAGGCCGAACACCTTCGCCGGGGACGCCGCCACCGTCCGGCTCGCATTGATCTGCATGGTTTACTCCACAAGAGCTGTCTTACGCGTGACCGGCCCCGGCTATCCGCGATGCCGCGAAAGCTGAGACTGACATTCTCATCGCGTCCATGACGATCGTCAGCCAATGTACAATGCGAGCGCGGCCATGCCCGCCCTTGCACCCTCCGCCCTTGCACCCTCCGCCCGGGTGATCCCGGCCCGTCGCGCGGCGACTGACGCCCGTCAGGGCGAAACCGACAAAAGCCCGCTCAGGTGGGTGAGCCCTGACCCGCAGAGGCTCGACCCGCCACGGTTATTGCAATGATACGCGCGGACATCCCCGGATTGCAGGAGTTCAAGGCGCTCGCGACGGCGCGGGGCGGCGTATTCGTGTCGCTCTATCTGCCGACTTCGCCCCTGCACCCCGAGGCCAACCGCATCGCATTCAAGGATCTCGCCAAGGACGCCATCGCGCAGTTGCGCGAAGCCGCCGTCTCGGAACGCGTGATCGAATCGTTCGAACGACAGTTCGGAGTCCTTTCGGGACGAATCCAGGATAGCCTGGATGACAATAAGTACCGCCTCAACGACGCGGATCCGCTCGCACCGGTCGAGGAGTTCTGGAAATCGCAGGCGCATGGCCTCGGCGTGCTCGTTCGGTCGGAGACGAAGTCCATGCAGACCTACCGCCTGCCGATCCGACCGGCCCCCCTTGCCAAGGTCGCCGACCGGTTCCACCTGGCCCCGCTGATCCGCACGATCACGTCTCCCCTGGAGATCTTCGTTCTGGCAATTTCGGCAGGGGGAGCCCGACTTCTCCACGTGGTCGTCAACATGCCGCCCGAGCGGGTCCCCGTTCCCCACCTCTCGGACGATCCCGCGGAGACCCTCGACCGGCCATCGATCCACGTGGGGGCCCCGCGCCGCCGTCTTCAGAACCGCGAGGGCGAGAAGATCCTGGAAGCGCAATACGCGCGAACGGTGGACCGTGCGGTCCGCGAAGCCCTCGCCGGTCGCTCGACGCCGATCGTGCTGGCTGCGGCCGAGCCCATGCTCAGCATCTTCCGCGCGGTGAACACCTATCCGCATCTCATCGCGGAGGCCATCGAGGGCAGCCCGGTCCACCGCAGCGACGCGCAGCTCGGCGACGCCGCACTCCCCATACTCGACCGGCTCTACCGCAACGAGGTGAAAGGCGTCCTCGCGCTCTATGATGAGTTGAAGCCCTACCGGGCCACCAGCGACGTCTCCCGGACGGCCCATGCCGCGACAGCGGCCGCTGTCGACCGGCTCGTCGTCGACCTCGATCGCGTGATCCCCGGCCTGGTCAGCGATATTGACGGCAGCGTGACGTACGCCGTGTCAGACGACGCCGAAACGTATTCTGTTCTCGATGAAGTGGCCCGGCGTGCCCTCTGCACGGACGCCCGAGTTCTGTGCGCGAGCCGCGCGGAGCTGCCCGCGGGGTGCGCCCTGGCGGCGATCCT
The DNA here is from genome assembly GCF_001542815.1 of Methylobacterium sp. AMS5. Classification (GTDB taxonomy): domain Bacteria; phylum Pseudomonadota; class Alphaproteobacteria; order Rhizobiales; family Beijerinckiaceae; genus Methylobacterium. The sequence goes on along the minus strand of NZ_CP006992.1, from coordinate 109,940 downwards.
GCGGTACCCGTTCTGAGGCGCCGCCGCGCGCAGGTGCCCGGCGCGCTTAGCACCTGCGCCCCCTCACTCCGGTGGCAGCGGGGACCCCGTCCTCCCAGGCTTAGGGCCGGCCGGCGGGCCGCCGCCCATGTCGGGCCACCGATCGCGACGTCAGGTGGCCCGGCAGCGTCGCCGTGGCGCTCGCGAACGGCCTCCGGAGCCGTCTCGTCGCGGCGAGAACTCCGTCACGTCCGTCGTTCCGGATCCCAGAAGCGTCTCGAGGGCCGATGATGGCCATGCGCAGCCGATCGGATCGGCGGCTTCGAGTTCGTCCGACGCTGACGGACGTCAGGGCCCGCGATCGTGCCGTTCCTATGATCAGACTTTCCGCGGACGGGCCGCCGCCTGGTGGGCTTCCGGGTCGCGCGATCGAGGCGCCCCGGGGCCTGTTGCCGGCCGTGCGTCCGAAGGAGGCACTCCATGGCGGATGCAGCGACCCTCTCGCGAACGCGCGACCCGGCGGCAGCTTCGGATCCGGCTGTGCTGTTCCAGCCCTATCGACTGGGACCTCTCGAGCTTCCGCATCGCATCATCATGGCGCCCCTCACGCGCTCACGCGCGCGGTCGCCGGGCAACGTACCGAGCCCTCTCGCCGCCTGCTACTACGCGCAACGCGCTTCCGCAGCGCTCATTGTCAGCGAGGCGGCACAGGTCTCGATTCAGGGGCAGGGCTATGCCTGGACGCCGGGCATCCACAGCAGCGCGCAAGTCGAGGGCTGGCGGCACGTCACCAAAGCCGTGCACGAGTCCGGCGGACGCATCTTCTGCCAGTTGTGGCATGTCGGCCGAATCTCGCATCCGGCCCTGCAGCCCGACAACATGCTTCCCGTTGCCCCATCTGCGATCACTCCGCAGGGGAAGGCGTTCATCGAGAACGAACGGGGAGAAGGGGCACTCGTCCCCTTCGTTCGTCCGCGCGCATTGGCCCTCGAGGAGATGCCCTATATCGTGGGGCAATACGAGCGCGCAGCGAGGAACGCCCAGTCCGCGGACTTCGATGGGGTCGAGATCCACGCCGCAAACGGCTACCTGCTCGACCAGTTCATCGAAAGCAGCACAAACCGCCGCTCCGACACGTATGGCGGTTCGGTGGAGAACAGGACGCGGCTGCTGCTGGAGGTTGCCGAGGCGCTCTCTCGGATCTGGGGACCAGACCGCATCGGTGTCCGGATCTCGCCACTCGGCAGGATGAACGAGATCCGCGACGATGACCCGGAAGCCACGTTCGGCTACATCAGCGAACGGCTCGCCGAATTTGACTTCGCCTATCTCCATGTCGTCAATCCGGCCTTGGAGCAGATGCAGAAGGGGGAGCCCCCTGACCAGCGGTCTCTGGCGCTCGTCCAACTTATCCGCGAGCGATTCAAAGGGACGCTCATTGCCGCGGGAGGCTTCGACGCCGGGACCGCTGCGCGCTGGATTCACGAGGGGAGGGCCGACCTCGTCGCGTTCGGCCGCAAGTTCATCGCGAATCCCGATCTGCCGGAGAGATTGCGCGCAGACGCCCCGCTCAACGCCGACGATCCGACCACTTATTATGGCGGCGGCGAGAATGGTTACACAGATTATCCTGATCTGGCGCAGGAGCGTGGCGAACGACCTCGGGGCTGCGTTGACCGAAGTTGGAGATAACTCCCCTGTACGGCCATGTCGTGGCCTGCGTGACAGATGTCCGCTTTCGGCGGCCGTCCCATTTTCGGCGGAATAGCCGTCATGGGCGCAAAGCCGACGGTCCGCTCTTAAGACACGGCCAGGGCTACATAGACACCTATCGCATCTTGGCATTCCTCTACCGTTAGATGAAGCATAGGCCATCCACCAAATCTGATCTTCAGTCCGCTACGACCGCTCAGACGTTTTGTTCTTTGATTTCCGAACTGAGCCTGCGCGAACAACAAACCAGTGATCGGATCACCGATGATTTGCCAGCCAATTCTCCACCGCACCTACGAATTTATGGTGCATACCGCTGGATGCCGCCACTAAAAGCATCGAGTCTATCACTACCTGGGCACTTTGAGGGTCATTGGGCGTTCTGATCCTGCGATGTCACTGTGGGAGACAGACATGGCCGAGAGATCGTCGGGGCCGGACCTCGATGCATGGCTAGAGCTGTTACCGATCAGGTTGGGTCATATGCGTCGTATCCGGCCGCTGTGAGGCAGTTGCGACAGGCTTTTGGCGTGAGGCTGTCGAAGGCGGATCGGATCGCCGCTTTCAGGTCTGGAAACGTCCGGGCCGCGGCTTTGCGCAGGTCGGCTTTAAGCTTGGCGAACACTTGTTCAATGGGGTTGAAGTCCGGCGAGTAGGGCGGAAGATAGAGCAACTTGGCGCCCACCGCCTGGATCGCCTCCCGGACGCCGGCCACCTTGTGGGCGCCGAGGTTGTCCATGATCACCGTATCGCCTCGCTTCAGCACGGGCACCAAGGTGTCGGTGACGTAGGCTCGGAAGCGTTTGCCGTTGGTGGCTCCGTCGAACAGGGCCGTGGCCGCCACTCCGTTGGTGCGCAGGGCGGCCGTGACGGTGGTCGTCTTCCAATGTCCGTGCGGAACGGCGACCCGGCAGCGCTCGCCACGCGGCGCCCAGCCGTAGCGGCGCACCATGCTGGTGGTGGTCGCCGTCTCGTCGAAGAAGACCAGCTTGTCCGGGTCGAGTTCGTCCTGGGCCTCGAACCAGTCCTCGCGCTCGGCCCTCACATCCAGCCGCTGCTGCTCGGCGGCGTGGAGCGTGTTTTTTTGTGCGTGACGGCGTGGCGCCGGAAGAAGCGCGACAGGCCGCTCTCACTGGTGGAGATGCCGCGCTCGGCCAGCAGCGCTCGCAACTCCGACAGGATCCGGGTCGGCTGCTCCGCGCGCAGGCGCAGGATCAGGTCGGCATGGGCTTCCACCTGCTGCGAGCGTCGGTCGCCGCCCTGCGGCTTGGCCGCCACCCGGCCTTCCCGCTCGAAGCTCTCCTGCCAGCGGATGGCGCTGGCGGGACTGACCCCGAACCGCGCGCCGGCCTGACGCCGCGAGGCGCCCTCGGACACGGCCTTCACCACGCGCTCGCGCAGATCCGATGACAATGGTGATCCCATCGATCCTCCTTTCGAGGAACACAGGGAATCAGATCACGTCTCATCAGGGAACCCCGACCGACTCACAGCGGTCGGTAACAGCTCTAACAGGGGGCAAGGTCAGCTCGTGCGGCCAGCACATCGCTGGTCATATCTGGTCGCATCTGACATTGCGTTGTGATGCCCGCTTGCAGGAACATAGAGGTTGTCTGGGGTGGGCTACGGCTGCTCACCGAGCACAAATTGGGATAGTCAGAGCCTGAGACCTGTGCACAATTCTTTCGGTCATCAGTTTCTATAAATAGGTTGTACGTTTATGGCATACGTTCTTTCAGTACTAGAATTTTTTGTGTCATACTCTGCGGTCAAGAGTATTTTTTCTGCCAATAATAGGGGTTATTATATATCTAGATTTGGCCGGGTTGATCGTGTCAAGTCTCCAATGTTTTTTAGGACAGGCGTGATAATCACAGAATTACTAGCATGTATATTCTTTCTAATAGGTTTATTATTATTGTACGGCGCCGTTCAAATGCCCTGATGCATACGGATGTTTCGCTGAGATAAGTATTTATGTGAGTCTGGGTGTTTGATCCTGCAGGGTGACCGAGCTGACGACAGCGACGCGTGCGGACCCGGATACCCGAGCAAGGTGCACGGGCAAAACTGAAGCCGACGCCCAACCGCAAACAGGTGTTGGCCTTTAGAGCGCCTAACAGAACGGCACGAAGCAGTCGGATCGGCGTTTGTGGGGATGGCTCGACCTCTGCTTCCCGACGATCTCTGGATCGAGATTGCCCTGCTCCTACCAGCGCCTCGGCCCCGGCCGAAGGGTGGGCAGCCTCCGATCGACAATCAGGTAGCATTGACTGGCATCCTGTTCGTGTTGCGCTCCGGCCTGCCCTGGGAGATGCTGCCGGCCGAGATGGGCTGCGGGAGCGGCATGAGTTGCTGGTGGCCTGCTGCTGGTTTCACGGACACCTGGTTTAGGTGTGATGGTGAAGCCGGAGGTGCTCCATGCAGCGACGCAAGTTCGGGCGTGAGTTCAAGATCGAGGCGGTTCGACTGGTTCGGGAGCGCGGTGTCAGTGTCGCGCAGGCAGCGCGCGATCTCGATGTTCACGAGACGATGCTGCACCGGTGGGTGAAGCAGGCCGCGGCCGATCCGCAGCACGCCTTCCCCGGTCAGGGGCAGATGAAGCCCGAGCAGATCCAGATCGACCGGCTGCGCAAGGAGGTCGCTCGTCTGAAGGCGGAGCGTGACATCCTAAAAAAGGCCGCCGCATACTTTGCGAGGGACGCGCTATGAAGTTCGCGTTCATCGCAAAGCACCGTCCCATCTGGCCGGTCGCGTGGATGTGCGCGGCGCTGGGTGTCTCGCGCTCCGGCTTCCACGCTTGGTACACCCGGCAGCCCAGCCAACGCACACGGGACGACGAAGCCATCCTGAGCAAGGCCCACGCGAGCTTCGTGGCCAGGATGAAGCCCGTGCCGATGTGTTCGATTACATCGAGCGCTTCTACAATCCGGCGCGGCGGCACTCGACCCTGGGCTATCTCAGCCCTGTCGAGTTCGAAAACCGAGCCCAATTAGCTTAGGACGGTGTCCACCAAACCGGCAGCAGGCCAGTCAGTTTCGTCGCCGGCCCAATCGCGGAAGCTGGATCGGAAGCCGTGGGTGGTGACGTCAGCTACTTTCGCGCGGCGGAACAGCGCTTCAAACACCATGTCGGAGAGCGCGCCGCCACGGGTATTCGTGAATAGCAGATCGTCCGGGCCGACGGCGGCGATGCGAGGCGCCAGGATGGCCAGGGCCGGACGGGATAGCGGCACTCGGTGGGGCCGCCCGCCCTTCATCCGCTCGGCCGGCACGGTCCACACAGCCGCCACCAGATCCACTTCGCTGGCACGCATGCCGTGGACCTCGCCGGATCGCGCTGCGGTCAGAATGATCAGTTCCAGGGCGCGGGCTGAGTCGGCCACACGCGAGCGCAGGGACTCAACGAAGGCTGGCACGTCGCGATAGGGCAGGGCGGCGTGATGCCCTCGCGAGAGCTTCGCAGCTTTCGGCAGCGTGTGCTCGAGGTGGCCGCGCCAGCGCGCCGGGTTCTCGCCCTCGCGGTGCCCTTCGACCTTCGCCGCATCGAGGATGCGTTCGATCCGTCCGCGCACCCGGCTCGCGGTCTCGGGCTTCTCCCGCCAGATCGGACGCAGGACCGCCAGCACATCCGGCGTGCCGATATTGGAGACCGGCATCGTCCAGAGGTTCGCGGCGTAGGTCGTCTGGGTATTGCGCCACTGCTGCCGATGCTTCGCGTTGCGCCGCTTGCCGGCACGGTCATCCATGAAGGCGTCGGCGATCGCGGCGAAGGTCGGGGCTGTCCGCGGAGCCGGCTCGGGCGAGGGGAGGTCAGCCTGGCGCGCCGCGACCGGGTCGAGCCCCTGCGCGGCCAGGGCTCGCGCCTTGCCGGCCAGGTCGCGCGCCTGCGCCAGCGAGACCGTACGCAGCGGCCCGAGCCCCATCTCCCGGCGCTTCCCGGCGAGCCGAAAAAGATAGACCCAACGCTTGCCGCCGCCCTCGTCCACGACGAGATAGAGACCATCGCCGTCAGCATGCCGGCCCGGCTCCGTCAAGGTTTGGACGGTCCGTGCCGAAAGCCGATTGATCGCCCCCACCAACGAGCGCCGGATCTGGGCGGATCGGCTCGGACCGAACCGCGCAAATCGGTCGGTAAGCAATGGCGGCGTAAGGGCGTTTCGTAAACGGGCTCGGACGGCTACGGATTAGGGGAGGGCGGACCCCCTCTCCGCAACTTGAATTTTCTCTTATAAATCATCGACTTAACCACTCGATTGCACAACGTGTTGTAGCAGCGTTGTGGTACGGGTGGTGTAGCGGATGGCGGTCTCGTAGTCCTGCATGCCCCCGTCTCACGGCATAGGGAAATGCGCTCATGACCGAACACCACAAGGACGCCTCGCCGGGCATCGCGAAGGCCGTGTACGAAAATCTGGATTCGGAACAGCGCGCGGCAGTCGAGAAAGAAGCGAGCGAGAGGGGCGTCGAGCCTATCGAGATCGTTCGTCGGTCGCTTGACGTGTTGATCTCGGAAACCGGACAGGCGGATGGGAAGTCGGTGTTTGTTCGGCGCTCAGGAAGCTGATCTAACGGAGAAGGGCTCCGGCGGGATGCGCCGGAGCCCTTCTCCTTTCCGGTTTGGCGACGCGCGTCAGACGCGATCCAGCTCCGCGAGCGTGTCGGCAAGGTCATCAAGCTCGGCCAGATACCTCGGATCGACGCTCTCGATGTCGTCGCTCCGGAATCGGCCTTCGAGCCTCGCTTCTCCCACCACCCACACGCAGATGAGGATCGGTTTGTCTGGAGCTTCGTGCTCGACACGCAGGACGGTCATCAGGATTCGGTTGCGCCGGTGACGCACGGTCTCGTCCACTTGGGACATCAGATACGGCCTTGAGCGCGATTGATTGGAGGGAAGGAGGTCAGCACCAATCTGGTGGGCGTCCGTCCGAATCGGCCTGAAAGACGCTGGCGAAGCTTCGTGGGATTTGCGCGCGGAGAATTGAGGAAGATTTAGGCGGCCTCGACCGAATGCGGTAGCTCCACCTCTTCGCCCTCGCTGGCGCCCGCGAAGACGCTCCAGGGCCAGATGTCGATCAGTTCCCCGAGTGCGACTTTGACTTGATCGTCACTCACGCGCCCTTCTACCGGGCACGGGCATCGATTCGCGATTGCCTCCGCTGCGGCGCGGAAGGCCTTGGTATTCACGATATGCATGGAGATTGCTTGAAGTAAGCCCAGCGCTTGAGGTAATTCGGCCTTGTGGAATTCAGATATCCCGGAATAGGTTCTGGTATTTGAGATAAATTTAATAAAAACTGACTTACTATAAATTATAGACCAATTTTTATTAGTCATAATACTATATTTTTTGATAAGAAAATTGTTTATCAAGCAAAAATACAATAATTCATTTTCGACTTCACTGGGGTGCGGTCAAAAAACTCACGGCACTCCCGGCCTCGCGTGCGAAGGATCCGGGCAAGTAGGGCGACGGTGCCCGCGTAGACGCCGGCCGCCTGGACGGTCTCAAGGCTGGCCCGCTTGCGCTCCAGGATTAAGTTGCGCTCCATCTCCGTCACCATGCTCAGCACGGTGACGACGACCCGGCCGACGTCGCCGCCCGTGGTCAGCTGTGGATCGAAGATGGATAGAGAGGCCTCCTTCTGATCAAGCTCGTATACCCGCCCGTTACTGCGCGGCAGTGGCCGAGCGGTTCAGCACCGTGAAGCCCTGCTTCTCGAAGGCGGCCTCGGCGGCGGGCCCGCGCAGATAGCTCAGGAGGGCGGATGTGTCCGGATTGCGCGATTCCTTGGTGATCGCGACCGGGTAAACGATCGCCGGGTGGCTGTCGGCGGGGAAGGTGGCGACGATCTTCACGTTCGCGTCCGCCGCCGCGTCGGTGGCGTAGACGATGCCGAGCGGCGCCTCGCCGCGCGAGACGAGAAGCAGGGCCGCCCGCACGCTCTCGGCCTGCGCGATCCTGTCCTTCACCCCCGCCCAGCCACCGAGCGTCTCCAGTGCCGCCTTGCCGTACTTGCCGGCCGGCACCGCATCGACATTGCCCATGGCGAGCTTGCCGGAGCCGAGCGCCGGCGTGAGATCGAGGCCGGGGCCCATCTTCACCTCGGCCTTCGAATCCTTCGGAGCAATCAGCACGATGCTGTTGGCCAGAAGACTCATCTGCGTGTCGGGCCGGATGAGATCCTTCTTGGCGAGATAGTCCATCCAATCGAGGTCGGCCGAGAAGAACAGGTCGGCAGGCGCGCCCTGCTCGATTTGCTTGGCCAGCGTGTTCGAGGCCGCGTAGGAGACTTTCGGGGCTGGCTTCCCCTCTTTGGTGTAGCTTTTGGCGATGTCGTCGAGGGCGTTCTTCAGGCTCGCGGCGGCGAACACGGTCGGCGCCTCCGCAGCCGGTGCGGGCAGCGTCCCCACCAGAGTGATGGCGACGAGACCGGCTAGGAAACGGGTGCGGGTAAGCATGGCCATACGGGAGCGATCCTGTTTCGAACGAGGGGAGGGGCTCAGGCGGCCTTGGGCAGGCTCGCCATGTCGATGACGAAGCGGTACTTCACGTCGCTCTTCAGCATGCGGCTGTCAGCGGTCTCGATCTCTTAGATCGGGATCATCTCGATGTCGGCGGTGATGCCGTGTCTGCCGCAGAAGTCGAGCATCTCCTGCGTCTCGGCGATGCCGCCGATCAGCGAGCCGGCGAAATTGCGGCGCCGCCAGATCACGCTGAAGACGTCCACGTGGAGCGGCTTTTCCGGCGCACCGACCTGCACCAGCGTGCAGTCGCGCTTGAGCAGGCCGAGATAGGCGTTGACGTCGTGCCGGGCCGCCACCGTATCGACGATCAGGTCGAAGCTCTCGGCATGCCGGCCCATCTGCGCGGCATCCTTCGAGATCACCACGGCGTCGGCTCCGAGCCGGCGGGCATCGGCCTCCTTGCCCCGAGAGGTCGTGAACAGCACGACGTACGAGCCCAGCGCGTGGGCGAGCTTCACGCCCATATGGCCGAGGCCGCCCAGCCCAACGATGCCGACCTTCTTGCCGGGCCCGGCCCCCAGCGGCGCAGGGGCGACCACGTCGTGACGCCCGCGCACAGGAGCGGTGCAACGCCTGCCAGATCGAGCCCTTCCGGTACATGTCGTACGAAATGCCGGTCGACGACGATGTGGCTCGAATAGCCGCCGAAGGTGTTGGCGCCGGTGCTCTGCTCCGGACCGTTATAGGTCGCGGTGAATCCCGGCTCGCAATACTGCTCGAGCCCCTCGCGGCAAGCGGTGCAGGTGCGGCAGGAATCGACCATGCAGCCTACCGCGGCAAGCTCGCCCGGGTTGAAGTCCCCGACCTCCGCCCCGATGCGGGTGACGCGGCCGACGATCTCGTGGCCCGGCACGCATGGATAGAACGTATTCTGCCACTCGTTGCGGACCTGATGCAGATCGGAATGGCAGACGCCGCAATAGACGATCTCGATTTCGATATCGTTCGCGCCGGGATCACGGCGCTCGAAGGCAAAGGGGGCCAGCTTTGTCTCGGCGCTGGTGGCCGCATAGCCCGTGCAGGTGAACATGCGCGTGTCTTTCGCGATGATAGCGCCCGGACCAGCCGGGCCGGCAACCGGCCCCCGGTGGCGCTATATACGCTCAGGCATAGCTTCGACCAGGGCCGATCGTCTCATCCCGATAGATGGGATGCGCCAAGGAGCACACGTGCAGACGCCGACCGCCACCGCGAATGCCACTATCGACATGCCGGAGATCGCCGAGGCCCTCTCGCAAATGGAGCGGAGCCTGCGCCCGGTGGTCGTGAGCGCGTCCCGCTCGATGACGCCGCCGGCCGCATCTGCGCCGAGGCTCTCGCGGCGCGCCTTGATGTGCCGCCCTTCGCGGTGGCGGCGATGGACGGCTACGCCCGCGCTGGGCCGAGGCCGACACCCTCCTGGCTTGCGCGGGCGTGGTCAGGGCGGGCGATCCGATCACGGTCATCCGCTTCGATCTCAGCCCTGTCTTTTGAGGGGCAGGGCGCATCGGCCCATGTCGGCAGCGATGACGCCGGCCTCGTCTTCCCTCCGGCTTGGGCTTAAAATGATTCGAACTGCGCGAGGAGAATGATGGCCCGTTTGAGCATCCGCATCGATCTCGGACCGGATTGGCGGATCGGGCCGGGCAAGGTCCAACTTCTTGAAGCGATCGCCGAGCACGGTTCGATCTCCGCGGCCGGTCGGGCGCTGGGCATGTCCTACCGCCGCGCCTGGCTCCTCGTCGAGGACATGAACAAGAGCTTCGGGCGCCCGGTGATCGAGGCGCATATCGGAGGCAAGGCGGGCGGTGGGGCCCGGCTCTCGGCTTTCGGCACCGACGTCGTCGCGCATTACCGGGCGATCGAGCGCGCCGCCGAGAAGGCGGCCGCACCGTTCCTTGCCCGCCTGACACAACCGGTCGATCCGGCCGCATAGGATCTCCGGCTCGGAATGGCTCTGGTCAAGGCACCCGATTTGCTTCACTCTCGCTATATCTGAAGGGATACAGCAATTGCACGGTGTCGCTCGTGGCGCACGGCTCTCAACCGGACAGACCCGCCCTGCTCGCCCTGAAATCGAGCATCGGACGCCTTGCTCCTCTTTCGCCTGAGGCCGTTCTGGCGGCGGAGCGGCCGAGGGACCGGATCTGGGAACTGGACATGACGCTGCACTACTCCATCGTCGGCACCTGCTTGAGCACGGCCGACGGCCGCTCGCCAAGCTCGGTGTCGCGGCGGCGCGCACGATGAGGGAGCACCGGCTGCACGGCGCAAGGACGGGAAGCTGCTGCAGAAGTTGCTCGACCGACGCCACGAGCGGGAGATCCGCCGCTTCGACAAGGCCCGCACCGTCGAAGACGTGCGCACCCTCTGGCGCGAGTCGCTGGAGCTCGGCGAGATCCCCGGCGCCGACTGGGCCGCGATGACCCATCCGGTCACGGATTGGGCCCTGGTACAGGATATCTTTGGCGAGGTGCACATGCTCTCGCACCTCGTCGGCCAGTCGAACCGCGCCGATATTCAGTCATACCACACCCATCCGCCGCCTTTACCGAGCGGAGGACAACCTCTCGAGCATCCGCAGGATCAGACCCTTAGAACCTTTCCCGGGTTGAGCAGGGCGTCCGGGTCGAGCGCCCGCTTCAGACGATGCGCCAAAGCCATCTCCTCCGGGCGACGGCGGCGCGCCAGCTCGTCGACGCGGTATTGGCCGATACCGTGCTCGGCGGAGATGCTGCCCGCGAACCGATCGACCACGTCGTGCACGAGGCGGTTGATCGCGGCGCCGTCGTGCTCTGGCCCGACCAGCACATTGTAGTGCAGGTTGCCGTCGCCCATGTGGCCGAACACGTTCGGGACGGTGCCGGGCGCGCCCTCGGCCAGGGCCCGGTCGGCGGCCTCTAGGAAGGCAGGGATCGCCGGGATCGGCACCGAGACGTCGTGCTTGACCGACTGACCTTGGTGCGCCTCGCACTCGGTGATGCGCTCGCGCAAGGACCAGAGGCCGGTGGCCTGCGCCTTCGACTCGGCGAGCACGCCGTCCACGGCGTCGCCCCGCTCCAGAACTTCGCCCAGCGTGCCTTCGACCGCGTCCCGCAGGCCCGAGAGGCTCGATCCCGCCTCTAGCAGGATGCACCAGGGGGAGGGCGGCAGCGGGCTCGCCATCCCGGCATAGCGCTCCAGTAGATCGAACGAGCAGCGCGAGATCAGCTCGAAGGCCTGGATCGTGTCGCCGAGCCCGTCCTGCGCGGCGGCCAGCACCCGGAGCGCCGCTTCCGGGTGGGGCACCGCCAGCAGGGCGGTCTCGGTGTGGCGCGGCCGCGGCACGAGGCGTAGCACCGCCGCGGTGACGATGCCGAGCGTCCCCTCGCTGCCGATGAACAGCTGCTTCCAGTCGTAGCCCGCATTGTCCTTGCGCAAGGAGCGCAGACCATCGACGACGCTGCCGTCGGCGAGCACGACTTCGAGACCGAGGACGAGGCTGCGGGTCATGCCGTAGCGCAGCACGTTGATGCCGCCGGAATTGGTGGCGATCATGCCGCCGACCATCGCCGAGCCCTCCGCGGCATAGCTCACCGGGAACAGCCGCCCGGCGGCCTCGGCCGCGGCTTGCGCCGCCTGGACGACGCAGCCCGCCTCGACCTCCATCGTGAGGCCGACTGGATCGACCGCGCGAACGGCGTTCATCCGCGCCAGCGAGAGCACGAGTTGGCGCCCCGAGGCGTCGGGCGTGGCCCCGCCCGCGAGTCCGGTATGGCCGCCCTGGGGCACCAGGGCGAGGCCGGCCTCGCGGCACAGACCGACGATCGAAGCAACCTGCCCCGTGCTCGACGGCCGCGCGACGGCGGCGGGCCGGCCCGGGAACAGGCGGCGCCAGTCGATGGCGAAGGGCGCGCATTCGGCCTCGTCCGTCAGCAGGCCGCCCGGTCCCAGCAGGCCGTCGAGGCGGATGAGAAGATCGGGAGGGAGACCGGTCGCGCTCATGGCTCGAAGGATTCCTCAGACGATCCGGGCCTGGATCAGGCGGGTGCGCACCGTGCCGTCGATGGCGTCGAGCTCGGCGAGGATGCCGGAGCGATCGACGGGCGCGGCGTCGGCCTCCACCACGACGTAGCCCAACTCGCCCTCGGTCTGAAGGTACTGGGACGTGATGTTGACGCCGCGCCGGGCGAAGGCTTGGTTGACGTGGCCGAGCACGCCGGGGACGTTCCGGTGCACGTGCAGGAAGCGCACGCCGCCGATGCGCGGCGGGATCTGCACCTGCGGAAAGTTGACGGCACCCAGCGTCGAACCGGTCTCGACGTAGTCGACGAGCTTGCGCGCGACTTCCGAGCCGATGCGGTCCTGCGCCTCCTCGGTCGAGCCGCCGATATGCGGCGTGAGGATCACGTTGGGGATGCCCTGGAGCGGCGAGACGAAGCGCTCGTCGTTGGAGCGCGGCTCGACGGGGAACACGTCGACCGCGGCACCGCGCAGGCGGCCCTCCCTGAGCGCGGCGGCGAGCGCGTCGAGATCGACCACGGTGCCGCGGCTGTTGTTGATGAGGTAGGCGCCGGGCTTCATCCGGCCGATGCGCTCGGCGTTCATGAGCCCGTGGGTGAGCGGCGTCTCCGGCACGTGCAGGCTCACCACGTCGCTGGCGGCAAGCAAGGCGTCGAGACTCTCGGCCGGCTCGGTGTTGCCGTGGCGCAGACGGTCGGTGAGATCGAAGAAGATCACCCGCATGCCCATCGCCTCGGCGAGATTCGAGAGCTGTGCGCCGATATTGCCGTAGCCGACGATGCCGAGCGTCTTGCCGCGGACCTCGTAGGAATTCTCCGCCGACTTGTCCCAGCCACCGGTATGGGCCGCCTCGGAGCGGGGCGTGATGCGGCGCAGCAGCATCACGATCTCGCCGATCGTCAGTTCGGCGACGCTGCGGGTGTTGGAGAAGGGCGCATTGAAGACCGGAATGCCGCGGGCTCGGGCGGCATCGAGATCGACCTGATTGGTGCCGACGCTGAAGCAGCCGATCGCGACGAGGGCCGGAGCGGCGTCGAGCAGGCCGGTCGTCACCTGCGTACGCGAGCGGATGCCGAGGACATGTGCCCCGGCGAGTACCTCGGTATCCGCCGAGCCGATCGCGCGCGGCAGGCGCCGCACGTGGTGGAGGCTGGCCCGCGCGAGGACCTCGACCGCCGAGGGCGCGATGTTCTCGGCCAGGACGATGTTGACCTGATCCTGGAGGGTGAAGCTGTCCGTGCCCGGCATGGTCTTGCCTGCGCCTCTCGTCGTTGAGCGCCCGCCATACATCAATGTTGCGGTGCGGCAATCGCCGGCGGCTCACTGTGAGCGACGACCGGCGCGATTCGTGACGCGTTTCTCCCGCAAAGCCGGCCGGACCATGGCGTCCCGCCGAACCCTCGCTCTCGGCCTGGAGCGCATTCCGATGACACGGTCCCCGATTGTTCAAAAAATTGGCGTTAAAACAGTGATTTAGGGGGGCGACGCAATCATGCCGGGTACGGCCTCGGTCGCGACGAGAGAGCCGCGGCCTCCGTCGCGCGGTCGGCGGCTCCGCGAAGAAAGGTCGTTTCAGCCAGCGAGCCGGCGCAGCTCGCCGCGGGCGATGCCGACGAGAGTTCGGGCTGCGAGCGCGGCGATGCCTGCGGTGGCCAGGGCGAGCAGCGCCAGCGCCAGGATGTCGGCGGGGACTGCGCGGACGTGTTCGGCGTAGCGCAGGGCCGCCACCGCCATGGCAGCGAGCGGGAAGCTCACCGCCCACCACGAGACGCGAAACGGGCAGCAGCGCGGCAGGTCGCGCAGGCGGCCGAGGAGGACCGCGAACATGAACAGGCCGACGAAGAAAAGCGCCTCGGCAAACGCGTCGATCCGCCCGAAGGTCGCCGTGTAGCTGGAGAAGCCGACGGCGAAGGGCGCGACCAGGATCATCAGCGTCGGCCGCTGGGCCGGCGGCACCGGCTCCTCGAAGACGAGACGGGCGAAGACCAGGGTGAAGAGCGGGCCGGCGAAGAACAGCCCGATGCTCAGCGCGGCCATCGCCAACGTCTGCGTTTGGGGCAGGCCCAGGGCGGGAGCGGCGAGCGGGATGTCGAGGAGGCCGACCACCGGCACCATCCAGGCGGGCGTCGCGTGGGCCAGCTGCTGGCGGCTGCCCATCCACCGGCTGACGATGAGGACGGCGAACAGTGCCATGCCGCCCGTGCCGACGATCCAGGCCGCCGCCGCGAGCGCCGGGCTGAGATCGTGCAGCACGAGGGGCAGGAGCAGCAGGCTGATCGGCACGGTGCCGAACAGGTTGCCGGCGATCGGGTGGCGGAACTCGGCCATCACCGCCGGCCAGGCCGTGACCGCCTTCGCGCCGTAGGCCAGCCCGAGCGCGAGGAAGGTGAAGACCGCGCCCCAGCCGATCGCATCGGCGACGAGGGCGGGCAGGCCGTATCGCGCGGCTGCGAGGCGCCACGCGACGCTCAGGCCCGTCAGCCCCATCACGGAACCGAACAGGGCGACCGGAAGGTAGTCGAACCGCGGCGCCGGGACGGCGGGCGCCTCCGTCGCCGCCGGGGCCAGGGGAGCCGCCATGCCGCCCTCAGACACCGGACAGGCGCGTCTTGGCGAGCGGCAGGCTGCGCACCCGCTGCCCGGAGAGCACCGCAACCGCGTTGACCACCGCGGGGGGGACGCCGGGCAGGCCCGGCTCGCCGATGCCGCCCATCGGCGCCCCGCTCTCGACGATGGCGACGTGCACCCGCGGCATCCGCGTGCGGTCGAGGATCGGGTAGGTGTCGAAGTTCCGTGCCTGCCGCTGCCCGTTCTCGTAGACCACCTGTTCGAGGAGCGTGGAGGAGAGGCCGAGCGCCGCCGCGCTCTCGACCTGCCGCTTCACGATCGCCGGGTTGACCACGCTGCCCGGATCGATGGCGATCCAGAGGTCATGGACACGCGCCTCGCCGTCCTCGAGCGAGACCTCGGCGATGGTGGCCGTCTCCGAGCCGAAGGGCGAGGCCATGGAGACGCCGCGTGCCCGGCGCGTGCCGTCCTCGGCCGCGAAGGGCCCGCGCCGCCAGCCTCCGGCGAGGTCCGCCACTCTTTGCAGCAGGGTGGCGTGGCGCGGGCTGTTCGCTAGAAGTGCCATGCGCAGGTCGAACGGGTCCCGGCCCCCGGCCGCAGCGATTTCGTCGAGGAAGCTCTCGTAGAAATAGTCGTTCATCGAGTGGCCGACCGAGCGCCAGAAGGCGATCGTGACGGGATGGGCCACCCGCACGTAGTCGAGGCGCCGGTTCGGGATCGCGTAGGGCTTCTTGTCGAGGCCCTCGACGACGGAGGAATCGACCGGCGACGTGAACAACGCGCTAAACCAGCGGCCGATCGGGCCTTCGCCCACGGCCGTGGTCTGGAGCGCCACCGGCATCCCGTCGGGCCCGAGCGCGGCCTTGAAGCGGGCAAAGCTCAGGGGCCGCACCGCGTCCATGCCGAACTCCTCCTCGCGCGACCACAGCACCCGCACGGGCCGGCCGGTCGCCTTGGCGAGCAGGATCGCCTGCGGGAAGGGGTTGGCCGGGCCGTAATAGAAGTGGCGCCCGAAGAAGCCCCCGAGCATCGGCGAGTGGATGCGCACTTGCGCCGGGTCGAGCCCTGCGGTCTTCGCCGCGACTTGCTGGAACAGCTCCGGCATCTGGTTGGGCAGCCAGAGATCGAGGCTGCCATCCGCCGTGAACCGGGCGACCGCCGAGGGCGGTTCGAGCTGGGCGTGGGCGAGGTAGGGTGCGTCGTATTCCGCCTCGATCACCTTGGCGGCGTTCGCGAAGGCCGCTCCCGGGTCGCCCTCCTGCTCGGCGGGGAGGCCGGGCTCGGTCGTGCCCTTCAGGGCCGCCAGCATCGCCGCCGAGGAGAAGCTTGCCGAGACGGTGGCGATGCCCTCCGGCGCGGGCTCGGTCCAGGTCACCTGAAGGGCCTCCGCGCCCTTGCGCGCGCGCCACCACGTATCCGCGAGCACCGCCACCGCGCCGGGCAGGCGATGGACCGAGTGGACACCCGGCATCGCGCGGACCTCCGCCTCGTTGGCGACCGCTCGCGGGTCGGTGCCGAGATGCGGCGCGTGCTGCACGGCGGCGTGCAGCATCTCGTCAAGGCGTATGTCGATGGCGTAGGTCGCCCGGCCCGTCGCCTTGTCGCGCATATCGAGCCGGGCTACCGGCCGGCCGATCCAGCGGAAGTCTCTCGGGTTCTTCAGCGCAACGTCGTCGCGCGGCAGGAGCGCCAGGGCGGCCTGTGCAACCTCGCCGTAGCCGAGGGTCCGGCCGGAGGCGGCGTGGATCAACCGGCCGTCGTCGGTCGTCAGGCTGTCCTGCGGCACGGCGAGCCGCGCGGCGGCGGCGCGCAGCAGCAGCTCGCGGGCGGTGGCGCCGAGACGGCGCATCGCCTCGAAGCTGGAACGGGTCGAGAAGCTGCCCCCGGTCATCCGCAAACCGTTGACGACGGCGTAGTCGGGGCCGGGCGGGGCGCATTCCACCGTGAAGCGGGCGGGGTCGAGGTCGAGTTCCTCGCCGATGGTCTGGGCGAGCCCGGTATTGATGCCCTGGCCGCCCTCGACGAAGGGACTGAGCAGGCGCACGCCACCATCCGGACGGATTTCGAGGAAGGCGGCCACGCGGGTGCCGGGCTTTGCTGCTACCGCCGCCGGACCTTCCGCGCGGGTCTGGGCCGTGGCGTCCTTCGACAGATCGATGCCGAGCAGGAGGGCGCCCGAGGCGATCCCGAGGAAGCCGCGCCGCGAGAGGTTGTGCACCGGCTCCGATGCAGGCCGGGTGGCGATGCCGAGGCGGTGGTGGGGCGTAAGGTCGTTCATCCCCACCTCCTCAGGCCACGGCCTGCCGCACGGCGGCGGCGATGGCATGGTAGGTGCCGCAGCGGCACAGATTGGTCATGGCTGCGGCGATCTCGTCCTCAGAGGGTTTCGGCGTCTGCTTCAGGAGCCCCGTCGCGGCCATGACCTGGCCGGACTGGCAGTAGCCGCATTGCGGCACTTCGATCCCGACCCAGGCCGCTACGACGCGGGCTCCGACCGGATCGGCCTCGATCGCCTCGATCGTGGTCACCGTTTGCGCACCGACGCTCTCAACCGGCATCTGGCAGGATCGGATCGCCTGCCCGTCGATGAGCACGGTGCAGGCACCGCATTGACCGATGCCGCAGCCGTATTTCGTGCCGGTGAGACCGATCGTGTCACGCAGCACGAACAGAAGCGGCGTGTCCGGATCGACATCTATCGAATGTTGATGGCCATTGATCGAGAGGCTTATCATCAACCGACTCCCTCGAGTCTTCGCGTTTCAATATCCATGCTCGACGGCGACTTGGCAATTGGCAACGCCGTAAACACGGCAATTCCGGACATCGAAGCGCGGCGGTCCGTGCGCCGCACGGTCGGCGCGAGGGCGTTCGGGCTCCGCCCCAGCCTCGGAGAAGGACTTGTCCTTGCGAAACCCGATTGTCGCTCAAGCTGCGCGGTAGCGTGCGGCCGGGACCGCGTTCGAGAGATGCGGCAGCATGATCGCGCGCGCGGCCTCCCAGGCGTCCCATTCAGCCGCGTCCTGAAGCGAGGGGACGGTGGCGAACTCGCCCCGGTCGAGGCCGGCCAAGGCCGCATCGACCAGATCTTCGGCCGACATAACCCAGTCCTTCGGCAGGTGGCTCGCGGGCAGGCCGGCGACGTCCCAGAACTCGGTTCCGGTCGCGCCGGGCAGCACCACCTGCACCGCGACACCGGTGCCCGCGAGTTCCTTGCGCAGGGCGTGGCTAAAGCCGAGGACGAACGACTTCGAGCCGCCATAGACCCCGTTCAGGACCTCCGGCCCGATGGCGACGATCGAGGCGATGTTGATGATCGTGCCCTGTCCGCGGCTCGTGAAGGCCGGAACCGCCGCGTAGGTCAGGCGCATCGGCGCGGTGACGTTGACGGCGATCATCCGCTCCATCTCATCGACCGAGGCCGCGGCGAGCGGCGCGGCGGAACCGAAGCCGGCATTGTTGACGAGATGCGTGATGTCCGCCTCGCCCTTCAGGATCGCCTCGACCGCCGCAAGCCCCGCCCGGTCCGTCAGATCGGCTTCGACCGCCCGAACCGTCACGCCGTGGCGGCGGGTGAGATCCTCTGCGACGGCGTCGAGCCGCGCTTTTTTGCGGGCGACGAGAATGAGGTCGTGTCCGCGTCCGGCGAAGCGGTCGGCGTAGACGGCACCGATGCCGGAGGAGGCGCCGGTGATCAGCACGGTTCCCTGGGTCATGATCGTGGGTCCTGTCGTGAAGCCTGACCGGGCTGACCGGCGCTGGCGATGGCATGACCCTACGCCTGGACGGCGATGTCCTAAATGACATATAAACGTCAAAATAGGTCATGCGGTGGAGAGTCGGATGCGGCAGGTCGGGTTCATCCTCGAGGACGGCTTTCAGGTGATGGGGCTCGCCGCCCTATCGGCTTTCGAGTTCGCCAACACGGATCTCGGCCGAGAGGCCTATGCGCTCCGCGTCATGTCCGAGCGGGGCGGCACCGTCCGCTCCTCGCTGCACATCGGCGTCGAGACCGTGCCGCTGGCGGACGCCCCCGACACGCTGATGGTGGTCGGCGAGTTGCAGCCGCGCCCGCTCTCGCCGGGCCTGCGCGATTACATCGCCGAGGCCGGCCGGACCTCGCGGCGGGTTGCCGGGCTTTGTACGGGAGCCTTCGCGCTCGCCGAGGCCGGGCTGCTCGACGGCCGGGTGGCGACGACCCACTGGGCCCATGCCCGCGACATGCAGGAGCGCTTCCCCCTGATCCGCGTCGATGACGACCGGATCTTCGTGGCTGACGGGAACGTCTGGACCTCGGCCGGGATGAGCGCGGCGATCGATCTGACGCTGGCGCTGATCGAGGACGACCATGGCGCGGAGCTCTCCCGCGCCATCGCTCGCCAACTCGTCGTCTATCATCGCCGCCCCGGCGGTCAGTCACAATTTTCAGCGCTGCTCGAACTGGAGCCGCGCTCCGATCGGATCCGCCGTGCCCTCATCTACGCCAAGGAGAACCTGCGCCGCCCGCTGACCGTCGAGGAAATGGCGGAGGCCGCGAGCGTCAGCCCGCGCCAGTTCAGCCGGGTGTTCCGCGAGGAGACGGGTCAATCCCCGGCCAAGGCCGTGGAGCGTCTGCGGCTCGAGGCTGCGAAGGCGATGCTCGAGGAGGGCCGCCATTCCCTCGACGTGGTCGCGCGCGATACCGGCTTCACCGACCGCGACCGCATGCGCCGTGCCTTCCTGCGCGCCTTCGGCCACCCGCCGCAAAGCCTGCGCCGCAGCCTACGACTGATCGAGGGCGGCGGCGCAGCGACCGGATGATGCCCGCGGCGCACCAAAACACGGCGTGGGCCGCCGGTCGCTCAGCCGGCAGGCGATGGCGGAGAAGCCTGGCCCGCATAGGCCGCGAGCTCTTCCCGCAGATACGGTGCCGTGCGGCTTGCCGGCACCTCGGCCACCGCCTCGGGACGGCCGGCCGTGACAACGGTGCCGCCGAGGTTTCCGGCGCCGGGCCCCAAGTCGATGACGTGATCGGCCCCCGCCACGACGCGCATGTCGTGCTCGACCATGACGACCGTGTTGCCCGCATCGACGAGGCCGTTGAGCTGGAGCATGAGGCGGTCCACGTCGGTCGGGTGCAACCTGGTCGTCGGCTCGTCGAGGACGTACAGCGTGCCCCCGCGCTGGCCCCTCTGCAATTCGGTCGCGAGCTTGATCCGCTGCGCTTCCCCGCCGGAGAGTTCGGTCGCCGGCTGGCCCAGGCGCAGGTAGCCGAGGCCGAGATCCCGCAGCACGAGGAGCGGCCGCAGCACGGAGGGCTCGTCCGCGAAGGTTGCGCAGGCGCGCTCGACGGTGAGACCGAGCACGTCCGCGATGGTCAACCCGTTCCAGGTGACCGCCAGCGTCTCCGGCGCGTAGCGGGACCCGTGGCAGGTCGGGCAGGGGGCGTAGACGCTCGGCATGAACAGGAGTTCGACGCTGACGAAGCCCTCGCCCTCGCAGGCCGGGCAGCGGCCCTTCGCGACGTTGAAGGAGAAGCGAGCGGCGTCGTAGCCGCGGCGGCGCGCTCGCGGATCGTCAGCGACGGGTCGGGCACCATGGAGGCTTCCGTGGCCCGGTAGATCCGCCCGAGCCCGCCGCAGGAGGGGCAGGCGCCCTGGGGCGTGTTGGGCGAAAAATCCTCCGCGTAGAGCATCGGCTGGCCCGGCGGATAGGTGCCGGCGCGCGAGTACATCATCCGCACGAGGCTCGACAGGGTGGTGACGCTGCCGACCGAGGAGCGGGCGCTGGGTGTGCCGCGCTGCTGCTGGAGGGCGACAGCTGGAGGAAGACCCTCGATCGCGTCGACATCGGGCACGCCGACTTGGTCGATCATCCGCCGCGCGTAGGGCGCGACCGACTCGAAGTAGCGCCGCTGCGCTTCCGCGTAGAGCGTACCGAAGGCGAGCGAGGACTTGCCGGAGCCCGAGACGCCGGTGAACACCACGAGGGCATCGCGCGGCAGCTCCACGTCGACGTCGCGCAGGTTGTGTTCGCGGGCGCCCTTGACCGTGACGTAGCCCGGCCGTCCCGCGCCCGCCCGGGCGATCCTGACCCGTTCCTTGGGCTTGGCTTGGTCTATCGTCATCCCTCTCGGCGCCTCCTTTTCGCGGGGCGCCGGACGCCCCCGCGCCGACTAGAGGTTCGGACGAATCGGACGCTACCCGTGTCGGGGAACGGGCGTCAGCGGCGCTGCGTGGGGAAAAGCCGGCTGCCGGCCATCCATCAGGACTTGGCGATCTCGCGAAGCAACGTCGGCACGCGCGCCCACGGTTCCGTTGCCTGCTGGTTGTGCAGACGACTGAGCACGTCATTCTGCCCTCCCACGATGAGGATATCCGGCCACCGGGCGCAGAAGGCTTCGACGCAGGCGGGATCGAAATGCCGTCCGCTCTCGGCTCGAATGCAGTCCAAAGCCTCTTCGAACGGCATGGCTCCCTTGTAGGGACGCTGCGTCGTCAGGGCATCGAACACGTCGGCCACGGCAACAATGCGGGCCGACAGCGGGATATCGGTCCCCGCAAGCCCCTGCGGATATCCGCTGCCGTCCCACTTCTCGTGATGCGATTCCGCAATTTCGGCAGCGAGGCTGATCAGCTCGGATGAACTATCGCCGAGGATACGCTTGCCGATCGCGGCATGGGTCCTGACGAGCGAAAATTCCTCCGGATCGAGCCGACCCGGTTTCAACAGCACTCCGTCCGGAATCGCGACCTTGCCGACATCGTGCAGGGGCGCTGCGAGATACAGGTTCCGGCAGACATCCGGCGCGAGGTCGAGGGCCTCGGCCACGATCTGGCTGTAGCGCGCCACGCGCCACGTGTGATCACCGGTGTCGTTGTCACGATATTCGACGGCAAGCGACAGGCGGAAGATGATTTCCTCCTCGCGCTCGCGCAAATGGCGCAGGGCCATCTCCACCTCGCCATCGAGCCACGTGGCCTGCTCTGCCAATTTGCGGACGGCTTGGGCCAACCGGATGAGGTTGCGCAGCCGGACGGTGAGTTCGATACCGCGCATGGACTTGTCGATGAAGTCGGTCGCACCGGCATCGAGCGCGGCAAGACGCACCGAGTCGGCGACATCGCTGGTCACCATGACGATCGGGACGAGGCTGTAGTGAGGGACCCTTCGCAAGCTTTTGATGAATTCAATCCCATCCATCGCCGGCATGTGGTAATCGACCACGACGAGGTCGAAGGCGCGCATGCTCGCCTCCAGCAGCCCCGCGGCCGGATCGGCATTGTCCGTCACCGTCACGTCGGGCTCAGCCTCCAGAAGGCCGCGCAGGCGCAGGCGCATGGTCGCGCTGTCATCGACCAGAAGTGCGTCCATCCTCGGATCTCCTAATCGGAACGCGAGACTGCAGAGCCTCGATGCAAAGCATCACGTACAATTTTCATGTCGGCAGGCACGCACGGACCAATGCATAGCCATCAAATGGTAAAAAATTTCAACAACTTCATCCGTCCGCAGTCGTCCGACGGTCACTGCTTACGAAAGTTGTATTTCAGTATTTTCATGTATTATTTTCATGATTTATCATAAATATAAATATCATATTTTTATTATACCAATGAAATAAAAATAGAGAATCCGGTTCGCATACAACGAGTGCGCTGACGCGGATTTAGCCTACGAGCGCCGTGTCCGGAGCAGGTCGAACGCTCTGTTGGCATGCCGCAGACGCTCTGGGATCGCGGTTCCATCGCCATCCGCACCGCAGGCGGCCGCGATGCTATCGCGACCGGACACGGTCGGCTCGAAGTTGAACGGCGGGCGATCCTAAGATCGTTGGAGGACGTGGCATCGGTGTGCCGTACCCCGATATCTGGACTCCGATGATGTCCGAACGGATGACGGCTGCCCGGCACACGCGGCCTGACGCTTTGATCGGCACGCGCCTGTGGCCACCTGCCCAACGTCCCGCACAGCTTCGATATCGACCGACCGCACGCCGCCGCCCGGCCGGGCACGCCCTGCCTCGGCTACGACCGGCCGCCGGAACGACGATCTCGGTTTGCCGCGTCGTGATCGCCCGGCATCGCCACGGATGAGCTTTGGTGCGGAAAGCCGCCGATCCGCGCCGCCGGGTTCGGTCGCCCTGCGATTGATGTGGCGATGGCAAACGTCGCCAGGGTCGAGATGAGGAGAATCTGTATGACCGGCCTGTGCGACAACCGCTCGCACTCCAAGATCATCGCCACTTACATTCTATTAAATACCAGAATTTCGACCACATGCTTTTTTCATAAGCACCATAAAACGGGATTATATTCTCGAAATTGCGATAAATAGCATGATGTAGAAGATCTGCACATGCCATAAATTACTGTAAATGACCCTGAAACACGCCAGGAAGACGAGCGCCGTTCGGCGCCGACTCACAGGGCAGCCAGTCCGGTGATCGCCTCCGCATCACAAGCTACAACGAGCTGATCCTCACGAAATGATCCTGGATTTCTCTTCGCCGGATCTCTCGTGCCGGACGATCCTCGGTGCTCTGCTCGGCGTCGGCCGTGCGGATCGCCTCGATCGGCGGGGCCGTCACGGAAATCCTATGGCACCTCGGTGCGGGACTGCGGATCGTGATGTCGAACGAGGGAAACTCCCCCCGCGGCAGACACCGTCTTCGTCGAGGGCACGGCGCTCGCGCCGTGGGGCGAGCGCAGCTTCGCCGGCGCTGTCGTGCAGGACGAGATCCGCTACAGTTCCTGGCTGCGGTTGATCGGCGCGCTACGCTACGACCATGACGACCTCTCGGGGGACGGCTTCCGCTCCAGCGGCCTCCATCTCTACGGCGCCTCTGCCGAGGGTTGCCGCGCGCCCTCGATCACCGAGACGCTGGTGCAGGGCATCCACCCGTTCCCGGCCTTTGGCATCCGGCCGAACCCGAACCTGCGCCCGGAGACCGCCCACAACATCGAGTGCAGCGTCAATCTGAAGTATAACGATGTGCTCCTGCCCGGCGACGTGTTCCGGGCCAAGCTCAACGTCTTCCACAACACGGTGGACGAATTCATCGGCATTCAGTCGGTCGGGCCCACCTTCTACGTGTCTGCGCTCGCCGGCATTCCCGCCTCGATCTGCGCCCGTATTCCCGGGCGCTTCCCCTGTGTCATCCCGGTGCGCGACTTTCAGTATCGGAACATCGCCCAGGCCGAACGGCGGGGTGTCGAGCTGGAGGGCGCCTACGGGTGGGGTGCCGGCTTCCTCACGCTCGCCGCAACGCATACGGACGGGCGCGACCGGGCGACGGGGGAAACGCTCGTCACCGTCCCGCCGAACCGCCTCGGCACCACGGTGCGCCTGCGCATCCTCGACGGCAACCTCACGGTGGCGAGCCGCCTCACCTTCGTCGAGGCGCGGACCGACCTGCCGGCCGGCACCGCCATCCTCGCCACCAGGGACTACGGCCTCGTCGACTTCTTCGGGTCCGACATCGTCAACGACAGGGTGAGAGCGGATTTCGTCCTGCAGAACGCATTCGACAAGCGCTACACGCAATACCTCAACGCCTTGCCGAACCCAGGCCTGACAGCCAAGGCCGCGATCAGCATCAAGTTCGCGACGCATTGAGGCGTGGCCGCAAGCGGTTCGGCCTGTCGTTCGGCGCTTTTGCATAACGGCGTTTCGAGGTCATCGGCGAGGATCGCCGATGTCGGGGGGGTTCAACCAAGCTTGACGAACTTGGCTTTGCCTTGGAACGACCAGGGCCCTTTCACGCCAGATTCGGCGCAGAAGGCGTCCACCGCTCGCGTCACGCCGGGAAAGCTTCCTCCGAGACGGTCGTAATCGTCGGCGATGAACAGGCCGCCGGGCCGCAACACCGGCCACCATGCCCGGAGGTCGGCGGCGACGGATGCTTCTTCGTGGCCGGCATCGAGATGGATCACGTCGGCGGTCACGCCGCGCAGGCGCATCAGCTCGGCGGCATTCACCGAGTCGAGCGGCAGCGGCACCACCCGGTCGGCAAGCCCTTCGTGCAGAACATTGGCCAGGAAGGTGCGGTAAAGGCTGGGAAAGCCGTGTTCGGTGGCGAGTTCGGCGAAAAGGCGCTCGTCCATCCAGTGATCGACGGCACCGAGCCAGGTATCGACCGCGACGATGGTGCCGTCGATCCCGTGCTCCGCCATCGTACGAGCGAGGTAGAGCGCGCTCGCTCCCTTCCAGGTTCCGATCTCGACGACCACGCCGGGACGGTGCCGGATCACCGCTTCCTCCAGATACGGGTGAACGCTGCGCCAGCCCTGAAGATCGAGGGGCCTCAGGGTGTCCGGGGGATCGGCGAAGGGATCGCGGCCGTGCCAGAGGGCGGCGATGATGTCCGGTCGGGTCATGTCTTCGGCTCGGAAGAGAGGCGGGGATCAACAGGAGGCAGGGTTCAACCGGCGCGGGCCGCTGCGTAGAGGGACTCGCAGCGGTCGAGCCACCGATCGCGGGTGAACAAGCGGTGGACCCGCGCACGCGGCACCGTGCGTGGGATCGTCAGCGCCGTGCCGATTACCCGTGACAGGGCAGCGTCGTCCTCGGGCGGAACGAGACAGCCGGCCTCACCGACGACCTCCGCAGCCGCGCCCCTGGCGAAGCCGGCCACCGGCAGGCCGCAGGCCATCGCCTCGACCGCCACCAGCCCGAAGGGCTCGTCCCAGCACGGAGTGAACAGGAAGACGGAGGCGCGGCCGATCTCCCGCGCCAGCGCCGGGTTACCAAGATGGCCGCCGTAGCGGATCGGGCCGCCAATGAGTGGCGCGACCTGCGTCTCCCAGTATTCCGGCTCCTCGATCGGGCCGAACAGGGTGACGGGCAGGCCGGCCTTCCGGGCGGCTCGAACGGCGAGATGCGTCCCCTTGATCGGCGCGATGCGTCCGCACCAGACGGCGCTGCCGTCGCCGTCCGCCTGAAAGGGCCACGACGCCGGATCGATCCCGTTGTGCAGCACCGAGACCTCGGGCGACGGCCCGTCCGGCCACCAAGCCCGCGCCTGCGCCTGCGAGGTCACGGTGATCCGGTGACCGGGGGCGACACTGTCGTGCACCCACCAGCGCAAGGCGTCATAGGGCGGCACATGCAGCGAGGTCACCGTCGGAACGGCGGCCGTGCGGTGGCGCTCAAGGGGCAGACGGCTGAGGCTGTTGTTGTGCAGCACGTCGAAGCCGCCGGTCGCGATCCGGTCGCAGGCGGCGGCGTAGCCCGCGTCGACATGCGCCTTCAGTCCTGGGTCGCCCCGATGCTCCAGCCCCGGAAAACTCCGCTCGTGATGAACCGGGACCACCGGGTCGATCGAAAAGCGCGGGTCGCTGTCGCCGGCCGCGAACAGCGCGACCTCGTGGCCGCGCGCCGTCAGCCCGTCGGCGAGGTGCCAGGTATAGGCTTCCAGGCCGCCGGCGAAGGGCGGGGCGATCGGGTGGCGCAGATGAGCGAGGAGCGCGATCCTCACGCCGTCACCGGCACGGAGCCCGGCGGCACGTCCCGTTCGCGTGCGCGGGCCTCCAGATGCCGGATGACCGAGGCGGAATTGGTATAGGGCTGGTGGCTCTGCTGCCCGGTGAGCGCGAGATCCTCGGCGTCGGGCCGGCGCAGGATGCGGATCGGCTGCTCGGGCGTGTCGTCGATCAGGCCCATCACCTTGAAGGCGTGGAGCCAGTGCCCCATGGTGCGGTAGCCCCACTTGGCCTCGAACAGCTCGGCGTTGCGCACCACGCTGTCGAGATGGTGGATCGGGGGCATGTGGTGCGGGTGGTACTGGTGATAGGCGAGCGCGCCCTTCATCCAGGCGATGGGAAGGCCGCACTGGTCGAGGATCTTGCCGAAATCGGTATCCTCGCCGCCATAGCCGGTATAGCGCTCGTCGAAACCGCCGACGGCCTGGAATGTCGCCCGCCGGATCGCGAAGTTGAGCGACCAGAAGCAGCGGTAATCGTTGCAGATCTCGATGCCCGCAGCCGGCGGACCGCGGCGGTCGGAATGCTTTTCCGCGACCGCTGCGAGGTCGGCGTAATGCCACTCGCCCGCGGTGGCGTGCTCGGGCAGGTGCAGCACCTCGCCCATCAGCAGACCGTCGAGTTCGGACAGCGCCTGGGCGTAGTCGGCCACGAGGTCGGGTGCGGGGATGCAATCGACGTCGAGGAAGACGATGTTCTCTCCGCTTGCCGCCGCCACGCCGCGGTTGCGCGCGGCCGCGAGTGGCAGTTCCGAGCCCGATACCAGGATCTGGCGAACCGGGAAGGCGCTCTCGGGCAGGTCGTAGGGCGCGTCCTGCATCACGGCGATGACGAATTCGGCGGGCGGCCGCGTCTGGCGTTCCAGCCCGAGGAGAACGTTGCGCAGATGGGCGGGCCGTCCTTTGGCAATAGTCACGACGGAAACGGTGGACATGCGGGGGGACAGGCTCCGGCAATGGGGGATGTGGATCGGAAGGGGTCGCTCAGCCGGCGACGACGCGCAGCGGAACCGCGTCCGGTTCGTGGCCGGCCGATCCGCCCTGCCAGAGCGCGTCGGTCAGCCCTTCGAGCCAGCCGGCGGCGCGCGTGGCCGCGTCCGGTGCGTAGAGGCTGTGCAGGACGGTCCCGTCGAGGCTGCGGGCGCGGTCGAGAAGATCGCGCCATCCGTGAAAGTCGCCGGGCCAATGAGGGGCCTGCACGGCGGCGCCGAGGCGGACCAAAGCCTCGGCCTTGCGGGTCTGCTCGCCGAAATAGCGCCATTCCGGCATGACGATCAGGCGCCCCGCCACGCGCGCGACTTCGTGCACCGTGTTGTCGCCGGCCGAGGCGACCACGATGTCGGCCGCGGCGAGATAATCGGTGACCGACGGCACCCAGCCGAGTTCGCGCAGGTTGGCGAAATCGGTCTCGTGGCCCTCGCGGTGGGTCGGCCCCAAAGTCAGCCAGAGTGCGTCGGGCGCGGCGCGGGCGGCGACCGTCAGCGGCGCGAAGGGCGTACCGCTTCCCCCGCCGCCGGTGACCGCGACGACGATCTCGCGCTGCGGGTCGAGGCCGAGCCGGGCCCGCGCCTCGGCGCGATCCGGCACGCGATCGACGCTGGTGCAGAGACCGCCGCTATAGAAGGTCTTTCCGCGCAGATGCGCCGGGTAGTCGTCCTGCTCCAGCCGTTCGTCGAAGGGGGCGAGCATCCCGACGCAGGCCTCGTAGGCGCCGATATGGGCGATGTCGTTGCGGTCGCCATGCATGCGGATCTGGACCGCGGGGACGCTGGCGATGCGCGCGAGCATCGCGATCTCCGCCGACACGTCCACCACGAACAGCCCGACCGCGCGCTCGTCGAGATGGTCGAGGATCTGGCGCATGGTGCGACGCATTTCGGCGAGCCCCAGCGGCACGCAGTGCATCACCGGCGGCGTCGGCTCCGCGTAGAGGCGCGGGGTCGGAACTGCCGCGCCGATCATGTTCGGCAGTGTCACGATCTCGATGTCGCGGGAAAATCCCTCGAACAGGTGCGGGCCGGCGGTCAGCACCGAGACCGGACGGTCGTGGGCGAACTCGGCGGCCACCGCCATGGTGCGGTTGGCATGGCCCCGGCCCTGATGATGGACAAAGAACGCGATCGGTTTCTTCATGGCGCGTGATTTCGAGGCTCGGATCGGGAGAAATCGAAGGCGTCGGACTAGGAGAAGAGGGCCTGAGGCCGCAGGGCGGCGGCGATCTCGGGCGCGCTCGGCTGGCGCAGGACGCGGATCGCCGCGGCCTCGGCATCCCAGGCAATCAATCCGGCCGCGCGGAACTGTTCGAGCCAGTAGGTCATGCACCAGCGCCCGTGCCGTGCGTGGAAGCGCGTCGCGTTGGCGAGGATCGACGCAAAGTGCTGGAGCGGCGGCACGTGGACCGGGTGGTGCTGGTGATAGGCCCGCGCGCCCGCGACCCAGAAGGTCGGTAGCCCGGACGCCGCGAGGCGCGCGGCGAGATCCGTCTCCTCACCGCCATAGCCGACGTAACGCTCGTCCATTCCGCCGACCGCGCGCCACGCCGCGGCGGGCAGGGCGAAGGACAGGCCCCAGAGCTGCCCCGCATCGGGCTCCCGCCGCAGTCCGGTCTCGGGCAGGGGAGGCCGGGCCGGATGAGCGCGGCCGAGCCGGTCGAGCGTGGCGGGATCGGGAGCCGTGCCGCCCGCGATCGCATCCGGCGGCAGGTAGAGGACGTCACCGAGGAACAGGCCCCGCTCGGCAGCGGCAGCGTCCGCATAGGCGGCCACCAGGGTCGGACCCGGAATGCAATCCACGTCGAGGAAAACGAGGAGATCTCCGGAGGCCGCAGCCGCCGCCCGGTTACGCGCGGCGGCAAGCGGCAACGGCTCGCCGGGCACGTGGAGGTGGCGCACCGGGCAGCCGGGATCGGGCAGGTCGGGCGCCAGTTCCGGCTGCATCCAGGCAATCACCAGCTCGCGCGGGCGCACGGTCTGGCGAGCAAGTCCACGCATGAGGTTGCGCAGGCGCTCGGCCCGGCCGCGGACCAGGGTGAGCACGCTCGCCGGAGGAGGGGGAACCGCGGTGCCGGTCACGTCGATGCGCCGAAGCGGAGCTTACGATGCATAGGCCAGGGTCCGGCGAAAATGCAGGACGCCCTCGATGATGCCGCGGGCATGCGAGGTGCGGGCGACGTAGGAGTGCTTTAGCGCGGCGTTGCTGGCGAGGCCGTCGGAATAGTTCGCGACGATGATCGCCTGCGTCCGGGCGCGCAGCATTTCGACATCGTTGCCGGAATCACCGGCCACGAACACAGCCTGCTCGGGCAAGCCGTAGAGGGCGCGGACGTGATCGACCGCCGTCCCCTTCGAGGCCGTCGCGGGCAGGACATCGAGGTAGCGGCCGTGGCTGTGGATCACGCTTGCCGGAAGACCCGCCTGCACGAGGCCATCGCGCACCCGATGCGCCGTCGCCTCATCGCTGAAGAAGCTCAGCTTATGGGCGCGTTGCTCGAGGGGGCCCTGCGGGGCGAGCCCGTCGAGACGGCCCAGAGCCGCGCCGACCGCCTCGCGATCCCAGGCGTCCGAGATTGCCTCGCGCCACGCGGTATCGGCCGTGTAGGTCACGCCATTGGCGTCGAGATGGTAGATCTCGGAGCCGACCGAGGTGATCATCACCTGCGGTCGCGGGCTCGCCTGCTGCTCCAGCACCGCCATGGCGCTGTGAAAGGAGCGGCCGGTGGCGACGCCGAAGGCCAGCCCGGTTTGGCGGCTGCGCCAGCGCCGGAACGTCGCCAGCGCGGATTCGCATCCCACGAGCGTGTTGTCGATATCGCAGATCAGGAGTTGGCGCGGGGTCCGCAGGGGCGGATTCCGCGCGAGCAGCGCGCCGAGCAGGCCGTGATAGCGTGCCGCGTGCCGGTCCCAATCATAGGCCGCCGCTGCGCGGGCGCCGCCAGCGACGCAACGGGCGCGGAAGGGGGCATCGGTGAGGATGTGCAGGCAGGCGGCGGCGATCGTCGCGGGCGCACGCGGATCGACGAGCAGCCCGTTGCCGCAGGTCTCGACGATGTCGTTGGGGCCGCCGCTGTCGGTGGCCACCAGCGGCAGGCCGGCGGCGGACGCTTCCAGAAGCGTCAGCCCGAACGGCTCGTTGAGCGCCGGATTGACGAAGACGCCGCCGCGCTCCCGCGCATAGGCGTAGATCGCCGGCACGTCCTCCGGGCGGTGTGTCTTGGGATAGGCGACGCGGCCGTAGAGGTCGTAACGATCGATGAGCACAAGCAGGTCGCGCATGGTCGCGGCCATGTCGCCGTCGAGCCGGTCGATGTCGTCGCGGGTGCCGGCGACGATGACGAGGTTGGCCCGTGCCTGGAGATCCGGGCTCTCGCCATAGGCCTCTACCAGGGCCGCCAGATTCTTGCGTGCCACCGGCCGGGCCAGCGCCAGCACGGCCGGCTTGCCGGGATCGCGCAGGAACCGGTCGATCGCCGCGTCGATCCGGGGATGCGGGCGGCTCTGCGCGAAGCGGGCGAGATCGCTGCCCGGCGGCAGGATGCGGGCGCGGCCGGGATCATAGGCCGCATAGCCGGCATATTGCACCTCGGCCTCATCGCGCGACGAAGCGATAACGAGGCTCGCCCGCGCCAGGGCCGCCTCCTCGGTGGCGATCCGGCGCGAGAGTTCGGGGTCGTTCTCCGCGCCGTCTCCGATTACGGCCGCCTTCACCCGCCCGAGCGAATGGGCCGTGAACACGAAGGGGATGCCGAGCCGGTCCTCGACGATCCCGGCGACCGCGGCCGCATCCGCGTAATGCGCGTGGATGATGTCGGGCGCGCGGGGCTGCCGGCCGATCCAGGCGATGAGATTCTCGGCGAAGCTCTCGACTTCGCCGTGCATCGCCTCCTTCGAACGGTAGCCCGGTGACGCGCTTGCGAGCCGCACGAGCACGACCTTGTCCGAGACCCGCTCTTCGGGCACGGCGTAGTCGGGGCCGGGCGGGCCCTCGAACCGGCGCGTCGCCATCACGATCCGCGCGATTCGCGCGTCCTGGGCCGAGGCGCCAACCAGATCGAGCAGGTATCGGATATGCCCGCCGGTGTCGGAGGTGAGGCCGTACACGACATCACGGCCGCGTAGGCAACCTTGCAGGGCAATGTGAAGGACGAACATCAGGCGTTCGTCGTGACGATTCGATCCAGGCCGATTGTATTGAGTAAGGTGCAACACGTGATCCGCGTCGCCCAAGTCGCTCCGAACATTTTCCCCGTTCCCCCCGAACACCATGGCGGCACCGAGAGGATCGTGCACGATCTGTCCGTGGCGCTGCGAAGCTTAGGTATAGACGTAACGCTGTTCGCCTCATCGGACAGTGCGACAGACTTGCCGCGCGTCGGCGATCACCCGAGCCTCGCGGCTCTGGAACGTCGGAACCGGCAGGTCCCCCCCGGGGTTCCGGCGGCGCTCGACGCCCTGCAACTGGAGGCCCTGCGCCTGCGGCTCGACAGGTTCGATATCGTTCATTGCCATGGCGAGTTCGCCCACGCGGCCCTGCTGGGCCCACGCCGGCGCCAGAGCCTGACGACGGTGCACTGGCGCGTGGACGAACTCGACCGGGCGCTCTTCTTTGCAGGCTTCCCCGATCTGCCCGTCGCGGCGATCTCGGCGGCGCAGGAGGCCGGCATCCCGGTCCCGAACCGGGCGGGCGTCGTGCACCATGGCATTGCCGCGGAACGCTACGCGTTCCGGCCCGAGCCCGGCGCGCACGTCGCCTTCCTCGGCCGGATGACCGACCAGAAGCGCCCGGACACCGCAATCCGCGTCGCCCGCGCCGCCGGCCTGCCGATCCGGCTCGGCGGCACGATCGACGTTGGCAATCCGGACTATTTCGAGCGGAGCGTGCGCCCCCTGCTCGGGCCCGACGCCACTTATCTCGGCCCCGTCGACGATCGGGCGAAAGGCGATCTGCTCGGAGGCGCCCGGGCGCTGCTGTTCCCGATCGATTGGCCCGAGCCGTTCGGCCTCGTGATGATCGAGGCGATGGCCTGCGGCACGCCGGTCATCGCCTGGAATCGCGGCTCGGTCCCCGAGATCGTCGAGGAGGGCGTGACGGGCTTCGTCGTCGCCTCGGAGGCCGAAGCGGTCGCGGCGCTGGCCCGGATCGGGCAGCTCGACCGCGCGGTGGTGCGCCGCCGCTTCGAGGAGCGGTTCACCGCCGAGCGCATGGCGCGCGATTACATCGCCCTCTACCGCCGTCTGCTTGCCGCCTGATGCGCACCGCACTTCTGGCCTGGGACTATCCTCCGGCGCCGAGCGGCCTCTCGACAGCGGCGCGCGAGATCGCCGAGAGTCTCGCCGCGGCCGGCGCCGAGGTGACCGTCTTCACCCTCGACCGCACCGGCCGCGAACGGGTCGGCGGCGTCACGGTCGAAGGGCTCGCGCTGCCACCCGGCGGCGGTCTGGCGCGGCTACGCCTGTGGGGCTCGGTCGGGCATCTGGCCGCGCCGCTCGCGTTCCGGCGGGCGGTCCTGGCCGCCCATGCCCGAGCGCCCTTCGACGTGATCGAGGCGACGAACTGGTACGCGCCCGCCGTGCTGCTCGCCCGCCGCCGCGACCTACCGCTGGTGACGCGCAGCTCGACCCCGGCCGCGTTCACCCGAGGGCCCGGCCCCGGCCTGCGAGACTGCCTCGACGGCCGCACGGCCGATGCGCTGGAGCGTGCCCAGGCACGTGGCAGCGCCGGCCTCATCGCCAACACGGCCGAGCACGGGGCGGTGATCGCGCGGGCCTATCGCCTTTCAGGGCGGCAACCCTCCGCCGTCATCGGCCTCAGCCTGCCGCCGGAGATACTGAGCAGCGCCCGCGCCGCTGCCTATCCGGAGACGGATGCCCCCGTGCGCCTGCTCTTCGTCGGGCGGGCGGAGGCGCGCAAAGGGTTTGACGCACTGCTCGGCGCAATCACGATCCTTGCCGCGGAGCAGGCGGCGGGCGCCGTGCCGCCCTTCCGGCTCGACCTCGTCGGGGTGCCGCCGGACGACCTGCCGCCGGATCTGCCCGACGCGGCGCGGCAGCGCATCTCTGCCCGCGGCCGGATCGGTGCGGCGGCACTGGCACAGGCCTATGCGGACGCCCATGCGGTGCTTGCGCCATCGCGCTACGAGAGCTTCGGCCTCGTCTACCAGGAGGCCATGGCCTATGGCCGGCCGGTGGTGGCCTGTGCCGAGGATGCGAGCGCCCGCGCCTTCGTCGGCGCGTCCGGGGCGGGCCCTCTGGCGCGGGCCGCCACGGAGCCGGCGCTCGCGGATGCCCTGCGTCCGCTCCTCCGCGATCCCGGCCTGCGCCGCGCCTACCGCATGCGGGCTCTGGCGGCGGCCGGGCGCTTCGACAGGGCGAGCCTCGGGCGCGACACCCTCGCGCTCTACGAGGCAGCGATTGCTGCGGCAGAACACGGGTGACCGGCCGTGCCGACGAAATTCAGTCGCGGTACGGCCGCAGCAGCGCATCCTCCTCTTCCGGGCGGCCACGGCCGGGATCGAGGGCCTCGTAGCGGCGTGAGCGACCCGCGACATGGGCACGGCTCAGGCGATGCTCGATCCCGCCGTGGAGGCTGATGAAGCTCTCGGGCCAGCCGCCGGCGAGCTGCGGCCGCTCGTGCACCCGGCCGGCGTAGCGGACGTCGTTGCGGTTCAACCGGTACTGCACGTCCGGGTAGACATCCGAGAGGACGCCATCGACGCGGTTGAACCGCGGCAGACCGATCGAGCGGACTGCATCGGCCCCGGCCAGTGCGGCGAGTGCGGGCAGGAGGCGGCCGGTCGCCGGATCGAGCGTCTCGTCGGCGTCGAGCTGCAGCATCCAGGCATGGCGAGCCAGGGCCTGGAGCGCGTTGCGCTGCGCGGCGAAGTTGCCTTCCAGCGGCCGGGCGGTCACGCGCACCGCCCCCGCCGGAAACCCGGCGACCGACACCGCGCCGGGCGGGGTGACGTCGGAATCCAGCAGGATTGCGATGTCGTCGGTCCAGCCCACTTGCGCCGGCAGGCTCGTGAGGACCGCATCGAGCTCGGACTGACGGCAGAGCAGGCCGAGCGAGACGGGACGTCCTTCCGAGGCGTCGAGGGTGTAGAGGGCGGCACGCGCGGCGTGCCCGTCATGGGGATGGCGCAGGGCTGCACGGCCCTCGGCGTCGAGCGGGCGGACGCCGCGTCCAAGCCCGGTGGCAGCGCTGCGGAGGGTGTAGAGGTCGAGCCCGTAGGTCGCGTCCGGATCGGATACGAACACCTGCGCCGCGAGAGCCTCGGCCAGATGCGCGCGACAGCGGGATGCGTCCGCCCCGCCTTCGAGCAGGACGCCGCAGGAGGCGCAGGCGAACGGAAACAACCGCCGCCGCCCATCCGGGTAGATCAGGTGCCGCGTGCTCGGCGCGAGCATGTCGGCCGCGCAGACGAAGCATCGGCGCATGGTCATCACTGCGGCATCCTCGAATCCCGGCGAAACTCTGGTTGCACCGGGCCGGCGCCTTACCTTCGCTGTTCCGCGACCTTTCAAACCCCGAGCCCCTGCCGCAAGTGCCCGCCGATTTCGATCGTCCCGAAGCAGAACGCTTGACTTTGCCCCCCACCGCGTCCCTGGCGATCGTCGGCAATGCGCCGGAAATCGGCGCAGCGGCGGGTGTGATCGATGACGCGGACTGCGTCGTGCGCTTCAACAATGCGGAGGGGTTCGGTCGCCGCACCGGCTCGCGGGTCACCCACCTCGCCCTGGTGAATCGCGGCGGGCAGATGCGGGAATGGCTGGCGGACCGGGCTTTTCTCGAGCGCCCGGTGGTCCGGGCGGCGCAGGCCTTCATCCTGCCGTTCCCGATGCTGCCGGCGGAAGAGAACGGCCCCGAGCCGATCTGCTGGACTCGCGAAGCCTTGGCGCTGTTACGCCCCACGGGCCGCCCGATCCACATCCTCTCCGAGGACCTTCACGACCGGGCGCGGTCTGTGCTGGAGCCCCTCACGGCCGGGCGCCCGAACCCGAGCACCGGCTTCCTCGTGACGCTTGCGCTCCTGAACGACCGCCCCCTCGTAGCCGATCCGGCGCAGGCCTACGGCTTCGGGTTCGCGGGCTGGCCCGGACATCCCTGGGCCGCCGAGCGCGCGTGGTTCGCTGAAGCCCAGGCGGCCGGGCGTGTGCGCCTGCACCCTCTCGCAGAATGATCCGCTTGTCATGTCCACGCTGATCACGGTGCTGAAGAGCGGCGGCCGCTACGACGCGTTCTGGGTCGAGCGACTGGCCCGCGGCGTGCGCCGCCACGCACCGGCCTTCGAGCGGATCCTTTGCCTCACAGACCTGCCACTCGTCGTCGAGGGCGTGGAGCGCGTGCCCCTGCGCCACGCCTGGCCGGCCTGGTGGGCGAAGATGGAGGCGTTCCGCCCCGGTCTCACCGAGGGCACGACGCTGCTCTGCGACCTCGACACCGTCTTCACCGGTCCGGCCGACGCCCTGGCCGAGCCCGGCCTCGCGGCGATGGAGGACTACTTTCACAAGAGCCGCCTTTCCAGCGCGCTCCTGCGCTGGACCGGGGACGAACTCGCCGGGCTCTACGAGCGCTTCTCGGCCGAGCCTGAGCGCTGGATGACGGCCGGGTCCTGCGGCCCGGTCCCCAACGCCGTGCACGGCGATCAGGTCGTCATCGACCATCTGCTGCGCGAGGCAGG
This sequence comes from Methylobacterium sp. AMS5, assembly GCF_001542815.1. Taxonomy (GTDB): domain Bacteria; phylum Pseudomonadota; class Alphaproteobacteria; order Rhizobiales; family Beijerinckiaceae; genus Methylobacterium. Next base: position 74,032 of record NZ_CP006992.1, on the reverse strand, counting down.
TGTGCGGCCGACCTTCTTCCAAGACATCGCGCCGGACCTGTTCGACTTCTACGACCCCCGACGCGCCGCTCACGGCCCTGTCGTGATCTTCATCGGGGAATCCAAGCCGGACACCGTCCGCGGACCGGTCCACGAGGCCTGGGCCGGCGCTTGAGGCGTGCAGCTCGGCCCGGACGGCGCTCCAGCTGTGGTGACAGCCGATCGGCGTCTGGCAAATGGCGATCCTTCTTCCATCATCAGCAACAGCAGGCCGCCGAGAGAGACGTGAACGCTCACCTTTCGGCCGGACTAGAATCCGGGGGCCCCTCGGTGATCCCTTCCGCCGCGCCGGCGTTGATTGGTTCGTGTGATGCCGCGGGAGGACACGAGCCATGACGAAGCTTTTCATCGCGCGGGTGCGCAATGCTGGCGGTGAGCGCCCGCTCGTGACCGTGCGGGCCGCAGCGGAGGGCGAAGCGCGCCTGTTCGTCGAGGCGGCCTATCCGGAGGACGAGATCGTCGAGATTGCGGAACCCGGCGAATGGGTGAGCGACAGCGACACGGGAACGAAGAACGGCGACGTGCGCGAGCATCCGGGCACTGCGTGGCAGGCGCCGACGGGCCGGGCGTAGCGCCCGGCCATGTCCTGCCTGCCCGAGGATGTACGCGCCCTCGCGCTGATGCTGCCGGAAACGGTCGAGGGGGCGCATCAGGGCCATCCGGATTACCGGGTCGGCGGGCGGATCTTCGCAACGCTCTGGACCGATGAGGCGCGGGTGGTCGTGCGGCTGACGCCCGCGGCGCAAGCCCTGTGGCTGGAGGCCGAGCCGGACGCGTTCGAGCCCGTGCCGGGCGCCTGGGGCGCGCGTGGCTGGACGAGCCTCGAACTCGACCTTGCCGAAGAGGAGACCTTGCGCGGCGCGTTGCTGACCGCTTGGCGGATCGTGGCGCCGCCCGGTCTCGTTGCCCGCTATGAGGGTCTCGCGCTCGATCCTTGAGTGCGGCTCAGCTTCTCAGCCCCGGCGCTTCCTGTCCGGTGCTCGCCACGTATTCCGAGTAGCCCCCACCATATTGGCGGATCCCGTCCCCGGAGACTTCGAGCACCCGGTTCGAGAGGGCTGCCAGGAAATGCCGATCGTGGCTGACGAACAGCATCGTGCCCTCGAAGCCGGCCAGCGCGTTGATCAGCATTTCCTTGGTGGCGATGTCGAGGTGGTTGGTCGGCTCGTCGAGGACGAGGAAATTCGGCGGGTCGTAGAGCATCTTGGCCATCACCAGCCGCGCCTTCTCGCCACCGGACAGCACCCGGCAGGGCTTCTCCACGTCGTCGCCGGAGAAGCCGAAGCAGCCGGCCAGCGCCCGCAGCGAGCCCTGGCCGGCCTGCGGGAACGTGCTCTCCAGATCCTCGAACACGGTCAGGTCGCCGTCGAGCAGGTCCATGGCGTGCTGGGCGAAATAGCCGAGCTTGACGCTGCCGCCGACGGCAACCGTGCCGGAATCGGGCTGCGCCGTGCCCGTGATGAGCTTCAGGAGCGTCGATTTCCCGGCGCCGTTGATGCCCATCACGCACCAGCGCTCCTTGCGGCGGATCGCGAAGTCGAGGCCTTCGTAGATGATGCGGCTGCCGTAGCGCTTGTGCACGCCCTTGAGCATCGCGACGTCGTCGCCCGAGCGCGGCGCCGGCTGGAACTCGAAGGCGACGGTCTGGCGGCGGCGCGGCGGCTCGACCCGCTCGATCTTGTCGAGCTTCTTCACCCGGCTCTGGACCTGCGCGGCGTGGCTGGCGCGGGCCTTGAAGCGCTCGATGAACTTGATCTCCTTGGCGAGCATCGCCTGCTGGCGCTCGAACTGCGCCTGCTGATGCTGCTCGTTCAGCGCCCGCTGCTGCTCGTAGAAGCCGTAATCACCGGAATAGGTGGTGAGCGTGCCGCCATCGATCTCGATGACCTTGGAAACGATGCGGTTCATGAACTCGCGATCGTGCGAGGTCATCAGCAGCGCGCCGTCATAGCCCTTGAGGAAGGCTTCGAGCCAGATCAGGCTTTCGAGGTCGAGGTGGTTGCTCGGCTCGTCGAGCAGCATCACGTCGGGGCGCATCAGGAGGATGCGGGCGAGCGCCACGCGCATCTTCCAGCCGCCCGAGAGCCGGCCGACATCGCCGTCCATCATCTCCTGGGAGAAGCCGAGACCGGCCAAAACCTCGTAGGCGCGTCCTTCGAGCGCGTAGCCGTCGAGTTCCTCGAAGCGCGCCTGCACCTCGCCGTAGCGCTCGATGAGCGCCTCCATCTCGTCGCCCCGGTCGGGATCGGCGAGACCGGCCTCCAGCTCCTTCAGTTCGGCCGCGACGACGCTGACCGGGCCCGCGCCGTCCATCACCTCGGCGACCACCGTGCGTCCGGCCATCTCGCCGACATCCTGGCTGAAATAGCCGATGGTGATGCCGCGCTCGGAGGAGACCTGCCCTTCGTCGGGCTGCTCCTGTCCGGTCATCATCCGGAAGAGGGTGGTCTTGCCGGCGCCGTTCGGGCCGACGAGGCCCGCCTTCTCACCCTTCTGAAGGGCGGCGGACGCCTCGATGAAGACGATCTGACGACCGTTCTGCTTGCCGATCTTGTCGAGGCGAATCATGCGTCCGCGAGGCCTGATTGGTAATTTGGGGGCTGTGTGCCGGTGAAGGAGCGCCCGCGCCTTACGCCAAGGGCGCAGCGAGCGGAAGCGGAGCGGCTTCAGGGCAGATCCGCTTCCTGCGACCGAGGAGTTTTCGGCTGCCTGCGCCTGACAGACCAGGGCAGGCAGAGAAGCGATGAAATCGTACTATGTGAAGCAAATCTGGCTGCAGCAACGTCGATAGAACTACCGACTTTATGATAACATAGGTTGTTGCTGGCTAAATTTGCCAAATCGCGCTCAGAGTTGCAGCTTATTAACCGTGCCTGCCTCACATTATTGTGATCCGAGGCGGCCAGGGCTGCGCGCGGATGCTTTTTGACGGTCCCCGGGACGCGAACAGATGCGCTGGTTCACAAATCTCAAGATCATCGGAAAACTCGCCATTCCGGTGGCGCTGGTCGCCCTGGTCGCGGCCGGCATCGTCGGTCTGGCGCGTGACACGCTCGGCCAGTTGCAGCGCGGGACGCAGGACGTCGTCGATGTGCGCGCGGCTCGGGTCATCACCGCAATGCAGACCGCGCTCGCCATCGACGAAGCCGTGATCAGCGAGAAGAACATCATCATCGAGACCGACGCCTCGATCCTGTCGGCGCAGCATACGCAATTCGAGGACGCGCGGGCGCGGGCGTTTGCCGGCGCAGACCACCTGATCGCCATCGCGGATACCGACGCGCGTCGGACGATGCTGACCGAGGTCAAAGCGACGATTTCCGGCTTCTTCACGACGGTCGAGCGTTCGATCGCTCTGGGGCTGAAGAATCAGAAGGAGCAGGCGGCCAAGGTCTCTTCGGAAGAGGTGCGCCCGGTCCGGACAAAGGCGATCGAGGCGATCCAGAAGCGCATTGCGGCGAATATCAGCGATCTCGAGGTTGCCAAACGGCAGGCCGCCGATGTCGGCACGTCCGCGGCCCTCGCGCTGACGGTCATCGCGGTCGCCGGCCTGCTGCTGGCCTTCGGGCTGCTTGGGGTGATCGTGATCGTGGGGGTCGTGCGCCCCATCGGCCGGCTCGTGCGCGTGCTTCAGCGGATGGCCGAAGGCGAGGTCGAGACCGAGATCGCCGAAGCGCGCCGTGGCGACGAGATCGGCGCCGTCGCCCGCGCCGTCGAAGCCATCAAGGCGCTCGTGGCGCGCAAGGCCGCCGAGCAGGCGGAACTGAAGCGCGTGGCGGATGAAGCCGCTGCGATCGAGCGCCGCCGCACCATGATCGAGTTGGCCGACGGCTTCGAGCGTGCCGTCGGCGGTGTCGTCGGGATGGTGTCGTCCTCCGCCACCGAGCTACAGGCCACCGCTCAGCAGATGACCGCGACCGCGACCGAGACCGCCAGCCAATCGACCACCGTCGCGGCCGCGGCGGAGGAGGCGGCCTCCAATGTCGGCACCGTGGCCGCCGCCGCGGAGGAACTTGGTGCCTCGGTCCACGAGATCGGCCGGCAGGTCGGTGCGTCGGCGGACATGGCGCAGCGCGCGGTCGGCGAGGCGGACCACAGCGCCGCCCTCATCCATGAATTGAGCCAGGCCGCCGCGCGGATCGGTGACGTGGTGAACCTCATCGCCACCATCGCCAGCCAGACCAACCTGCTCGCGCTCAACGCCACCATCGAGGCGGCGCGGGCAGGGGAGGCGGGGCGTGGCTTTGCCGTGGTCGCGAGCGAGGTAAAGGAACTCGCCGCGCAGACCTCGCGGGCGACGGAAGAGATTTCCGGGCAGATCGCGCATATCCAGGGCGCCACCGGTCAGGCGGTGACGGCGATCGGCGGCATTACCGGACGCATCCGCGAGATCAACGCGGTGGCGACGACGATTGCCGCGGCCGTGGAGGAGCAGGGCGCTGCGACCCAGGAGATCGTGCGCAACGTCTCCCAGGCGGCCGCGGGCGCGGGCGAAGTCACCAGCAACATCGCGGGCGTGGCGCAGGCATCGGAGGAAACCGGAGCCGCCGCCACACAGGTTCTGGCCTCAGCCTCCGAGCTGTCGCAGCAATCCGAACATCTGCGGGCGGAAGTCGCACACTTCCTCGCGACGGTGCGCGCGGCCTAAAGCATCGTCCCGAAAGCCGGCAACCACCTTTCGGGACGATGCTCCAAGCCGGACCCCGCACGAATTGAAAAAGGGGACGCCTCGCGGCGTCCCCATTTTTTCGTTCGTCGAGCGGGTTTCGAAAGAAGTCACCGAGCGCCGGAACCCCGGATCGAATGGTGCCTCAGCCCGGTACCTTCTTATGGGTCACGGCAGCGGCCACTTCGTCAGGCCGGACCTCGTCGCCGCTCACCGCGCCCGAAAGCGCTGCGGCGTGGAGGGCCAGTACGGGCACGAAGACGAGCGCCATCATCAGCGCCACAACGAGCACTACGCTGCCGTTACCGCCGGATTTCGCCGCGCGAGAGCGCGCACGGCGGGAAATGACATTGGAGTCAGTCATGGCTCACCTTTTTGTCGGACCAGCCGCCAAGGCCGGTCGCGGGTGAGCCGGATCAGACGATCAGGCGCAGAACACGCGGATGGCCGAAGGCGGCGTGGTCGATCGACTACTGTCGTCGGGCATTGGGGTCGGAAGTTCCTGTGGAGCCGCGCATCGCGCGCACGGCGACGATGAGCAGACAACGCGCGCTTGCAGGATCGGTTCGATCCCGTCAAGTCCGAACGTCGTTGCGCGTTGTGAATGTGCGCGGTCGTCGCGGTTCGACATCATCGGCGATCGGCGGCGGACCTGCGCGAACGCGTGCGGTGCAACGCGCGTTGGAACACCATGTCGAACGACACGATCATCTGGACGCAGGGCGGCATCGCCGAGGTGCCGCTGCAACGCTTTACCGGCCGAATCGGCGCGATCGAGGTCGCCACCGTCGAGTATGACGGGTCGAACCGCCTCTGGACGTGGTGGAGCCCGCTCGCCGAGGACATCTGGGGCCATGCGCAGGAGCCGGATGGAGCCAAGCAGGCGGCCGAACTCTGGCTGCGCGGCTGGCTCGAGAATTTCCGGCCTTTCTTCGAGGCGGGCCGCTGACGGCATCAGGCGGCGACCGGCGCCGCGTCCCGGCTGCGCCACATGTAGCGGGCGAGGATCGAGCGGTACGGCGCGAACTGCGCGGCCACCGCGACCGTTTCTTCTGTCCCCGTGAGCCGTCGCAGGACGCCGACCGCGGCCACGTCGCCGACGGGCCAGATATCCGGATCGAGACAGTGGAAGATGCCGGCCATGTCGGCCGTCCACGGCCCGACCCCGCGGATACGGCACAGAACCGCCGAGCGCTCGGCATGCGGGTACGTCGCGAGTTCCGGGCCGAGCAGGCCGGCCTCCTCCGCCTCGCGGATGGCGTGGAGCGCCCGCACCTTGTTCGCCGAGACGCCGCAGCCGCGCAAGAGAACCTCGGTGCCTGGAACGAACAGATCGCGCGGCGTCCCGTCCTGGGCCGCGGCGGCCGCCTCGATCCGGGTCCAGATCGAGAGGGCGGCCTTCGTCGAGAGCTGCTGGTTGACGACCTCGACGAACAGGCGCTCGGCAAGGCTCGCATGTGCGGGCGGCGCGATCTCGATCAGGCCGATTGCCGCGATGGCGGCTCGCAACGGCTCCGCGACCGTGGCGGCCGTTCCGAGCATCCTTTCGTAGATCTGTGCGTCGAGCATCTTCTTCCTGGGGCGACGATGACCACGGCCGGGAAACGCCCGGCATGGTCCGCCGCTCCGTCTTCCTGCCTCCGCGTCTCGTCCGCAGTGGCCGCGCGGCCCCTTGATCAGAAGCGCGTGGTCAGCGCTGTCAGCCAATCCGGCGAGGCGTCGACCAGGGCGGTTTCGAGCGCCCGATCATAGCCCGACAGAATCAGGGCACCGGTGGCGACAAGGATCACGCCGAGCGCGAGCTTGAGCCCCTTGCCGAGGCTCATCATCCGCGCGCGCCAACGGATCAGCACCTCGCGCGACAGCATCCCGAGGGCGATGAGGGGGAGGGCGGCCCCGAACCCGAACACCAGCATGGTGACCGCCACACCGCCGAGGTCGCGCCCCTGGGCAGCCAGCAGGGAGGCCGCGCCGAGGGTCGGACCGACGCAGGGGCTCCATACGGCACCGAGGAGGAGGCCGACGGCGAACTGTCCCGCCAGCCCGGCGGTCGAAACCCCGCCGAATCGCTGCTCCGCCCAGTTGCTCAACGGCCCGGCCGCAACGGCGAACCGATTCTGCGCCGCCGGTACGATCAGGATGATGCCGAGCAGCACCAGCAGTACCGCCCCGATGGCGCGAAACCGGTCGCCATCGAGGCCGAGCGCGAACCCGATCGTCGCGATGAACAGCCCGATTGCGACGAAGGAGAGCGCCAGACCGGCGGCGAGCACCAAGGGTCCGAGGCGATGCTCCGCGACCGCCGCGCCGAGCACCAGCGGAAGCAGCGGCAGCACGCAGGGCGACAGCACCGAGAGGAGGCCGGCGAGGAAGGCGAGGCCGAGATGGCTGGCCATGGTGCGGCTCGAAACCCTTCCCCGAAACGTCCGCAGTCACACGCCGTCCGGATCGCCTCGGCCGGGTGCCCTCGTCTCCCAGCTTTCTGTACAGGCGAACGCCGTGCCCCGCATCGGCCGCCCGCCTTCCCTTGGTGCCGCATCCCAGGCGGCCCTCTGTCTTCGCCGCCGTGCCGCTCCGCGCGCCCTGCCATAGCACGCCGCTCAACCGTGCCCGGCTCACCTGGGCCCATGCATCGGCGCGGACGCATTCCCCCGGATCAGCTCGCGGCCGGCATAGAGGCCGCCGACGACCTGCAGGTCGAGGCGCTCCGCGTCGCGCCGGCGATCCCCGGCCATGATCTCGCCGGCCGCGTCCAGGTCGGCCCCGATCGTCAGCAGCGCCTGCTCACCCAGCGCGAAGGCGGATTCGAGCGTCTCGCGGATCTGGTAGGCGACGCCCGCCTCGATCAGTTCCACTGCGTGCTCGCGGTCACGGGTGTGTTTAGGCGTCCAATTCTGGTTCATCCGCACTTTCGGTGCTGGCGAGACTCCGTTCGGCCAAGCTCTACGGGTCGACTTCAGGCGGCATGGAGGACACGCTGGCGCAGAAGATCGAACTTCGCGCGGCCGTACATGCTCCGCTTGATCCGTTTGAGCGGATTGACCTGTCCCTCGACGGAGCCGTTGCTCCAAGGCTGGACGATGGCCGCGCGTACGGCAGCCTCGTCCTGCCGGCGCCCGGTGACGAAGCCGCCGAGATCGGTCTTGCCTGCGGCCTCGAGCCAAGGCGTCAGTCCTGCCGGATCTCCTTTGCGCAGGAGATCGGCGAAGGCCCGCACATTCTCGACGGCTTGCCTGAGCTTCGGGGCAGCGACGCAGAGTGCGTCGGTGAAGGCGCGATCCTCCGGCAGCAGCGTCGCCGGATCGCCGGTCAGCCATCGGGTGATGCGCCGTGTCGAGGGGATCCGAGCGGACGCCGGTCTGACCGACGCCCCTGATCGCTGTCGCGCAGCCCAGCGTCGGACGATGTCGTAGCCGCCCGTGAAGCCCTGGGCGCGCAGTTCGCGATGAAGAACGGTCGCGCTGCGCTCGCCCTCCTGCCAACATGTCGCGACGAAGGGGAGATGACGGTCGAGCCGGCTCGGACCTGGGGCTCGGCGTTAGGGCCTGAACCGGCCGGCTCGAACCCAGCGGCGCACGGTGTTGCGGGATGCGCCGATACGGCGGGCGATCTCTTTGGTCGGCATTCCTTCGCCGTGGAAGCGCAAGGCTGTCTCGCAGCGGTCCCGCCGTTGGTTATGCACCTCCGATGTTGGCGCGCTCTCCGTCGTATGGGGGCCATCGGAGGAGGCGTGCACGAGGCGATGCGCCACGTCCCGGATCTCGGACTGGTGCCGCTCGACGATGCCGCGCAGCGCCTCCGAAGCATTGACCAACAGGTGCCAGCGATCCGCGACCTGCGTCGCCGTCGGTGCCCCCGTGCGCGCGGCCTCGGCGTAGGGTCCCGAACGGTCACGGCTGACGACGGTCACGCTCGGATGGGCGGTGAGCCAGTCCCGCGACGACGGATCAGGCGCAGGACGTTGTCGCCGCTGACAGGCACGGCCAGCCGCCGCGACAACCGCGCGCCGGCCTCACCACCCAGCACCATGCCGATGTCGGCCTGCGCCTCGGCCAACCGGTCGCTGCGGCGCGCCTTGCGCGCACCCACCCCCGGCACGCGTTCGGCAAAGATCCGCCCCGGGCAATAGCCGCAGCGGAAGCGGCGCACCTGCACCCGCCACGTCACCGACCGGTCCTGCCAGGGCAGGTCCTTGAACGTCCGCCAATACCTGCCGTGCACCCACACTGAGGCACGCCCGCAGACCCGACAGGACGCCTGGGCCGCCGTGGTCCGGGCGGTGATCAGGCGCCCCGTTCCATCCAGCGTCAGGTCATCGACGTGCAGGCCGTCCGGGACCGACGGCATCGACGGGTTCGAGATCGGCATCGCGCTGCCCTCGGGCCACCATGCGAATCAACGCCCAAACTACCGCTCAGCACCAAAAGTGCGGAAGAACCCTTATTCCACGCCTAAACACAGCCCAACCTGGCTGAGGGTGAGACCGAACAGGTCCGACAAGGCCGCCATGCAGCCGCTCGTAGGACAGCACCTTGAAAGTCTTGAGATACGTCGCCACAGCATGCAGCCGCGGGCCGAACGGCGTGCCGCGCGCCGCCCCCGGCACCGGTGCGACCACCCGCGCCCCGCAGGTCGGGCATTGCACAACGAGTCGCCGATGCTGGGTGACGACCGGCGCCACCTCCGGCAACTTGATCCGCTCGGAGACGCTGACGCATTCGGCGGAAAGATCGCCGTGTAGGGCGCCACCGCAGCACGCGCAGCGGTCGGGCCGATGCTCGACGACCGCGTCGGGATTGTCGCTCATCACCCGGCTATGGTCCTCGTGGGCCCTCGTGCCCGGGTTTGGCCCCGCCGGGCTTGGATTGCTCGCGCCGCTCCTTGCGCTCGGTCGCTGGCGGCTTCGAGGACGTGCGCGAGGTCTTCTCTGGACGCTGCAGCCGCAGCACCAGCGCGATCAGTGCCTCGCGGCTCAATCGCTCAAGATCGCTGCGACCCATCCATTGAGGGAATCAGCGAAACCCGACCCGCGCAGGGGGGGAATTTCTTATGTGTGGCTGTATAATTGTGGCATGCGCCCACAATCAGACTCGACATGCAGTTCTCTGTAAAAATGGAGGTTCAAATGGACAGTCATGATGATATGAATTTTAGCGATGCAGATAGGCTTGCCGAGGAACTACATAGGCAGTGGGAAATATACGAAGAAAAAATATCAAATATGGAAGAGCTGGACTTAGGGTTGATTAGATACGGATTGGCGAATCAATTTGATGTAATCGTCGCAGAAGCTTTGGACTGCATAATAACACTCGACGCTATAGATGAATTTACAGATGAGATTTTGTTTTTAGTAAAAAATAACAAATCTTGGATAATAAAAGGAAGACTTCGACTTTGCATTGCGTTATCTAAAAAAGATATCTTCGAAGAATCAAAGATGCATTTGGCCAAAAATCGAGATTCTTATTACAGAATTTGGGAATCAGCTGCTATATACATTGAAACTCATGATAAGAAATTTTTGGAGAAGCTTATAAGTGTGGCAAATTCAAATTCAAAAAATTTAAGGCATCGCTCCCTCGCAAATTCGCTGTCAACATTTATACATGAAAGAGAGGCAAAACACTTGTAGAATGGTAATTTAATAAAATATAATTAGTTAAAATTTAATAATATATTTTGCGGGTGAGAATTTACAGTAAATATATTATGTATAGTGTATGTTTAAAAAAAATTTCTTGAACCATCTAGTGGTCTGAGTTAGAAGTTCGTTGGCAGAAGCGTTTGATGCTGGCGAGGATGGCGTCGGCTGACTTGGTCCAGACGAACGGCTTCGGCTCGGCGTTGGTCTGGTCGATGTAGGCGTGGATGGCGGCTTCAAGATCGCCCGTGGTCTCGAACACGCCGCGTTGAAGCTGGCGCCGCGTCAGCAGCGCGAACCAGCCCTCGACGAGGTTGAGCCAAGAGGCCGAGGTCGGCGTGAAGTGCAGGTGCCAGCGCGGACGCTTCAGCAGCCAGTCGTGGATGAGCTTGGTCTTGTGTGTGGCCGCGTTGTCGAGAACCAGGTGCACATCGAGATCCTTCGGCACATCGGCCTCGACCTGATCGAGAAAGGCGCGGAACTCGATGGAGCGATGACGCCGTGCGCAAGGGCCGATGACGCGACCGGCCTGTACGTCGAGCGCCGCGAACAGGTCGGTCGTACCAGCCCGTCGGTAGTCGTGGGTCTGGCGCTCGGGCTGGCCGGGGCGCATCGGCATCACCGGCGCGGTGCCGGTCAGCGCCTGGATCTGCGGCTTCTCATCGACACACAGCACCACGGCGCGGTGCGGTGGGGCCATGTAGAGGCCGACGACATCCCGGACCTTGTCGACGAAAGCCGGGTCGGTCGACAGTTTGAAGGCCTCGATCTTGTGCGGCTGCAGCCCGAAGGCACGCCAGATCCGCGAGACCATGGTCTGGCTCATGCCGACCCGCCGGGCCATGGCGCGTGTCGACCAGTGGGTGGCGTTCTCCGGCTGGCTCTCCAGGGTGCGCGTGATCATCTGTTCGATCTCGGTATCCGCGACCTGGCGCGGAGCGCCGGACCGGGGCAGGTCGACGAGACCGTCGAGGCGGTGCGCCAGGAAACGGGCGCGCCATGTCGTGACGCTCATGCGGCTGACGCCGAGCGCACGAGCGATGCCGCTGTTGGTCGAACCCGGCTCAGCGCAGGCCAGCACGATGCGCGCACGCTCGGCGAGAGCCTGGCCGACATTGCGACGGCGCACCAGGCCTTGCAGCCGCGTGCGCTCATCCCCGGTCAGATCAAGGTGCGCTGGCTTGGGACCACGGGCCATCGTAGCGACCTCCTCGTAGAAGGCCGCCACATGGTGCTCGCGCGACAAAACCGCAAGGAAACTTCCAACTCACACCACTAGAGGCCGGCCTTCTGCCGCAAGCGCGCGATGCTCTCCTGCGCCTGCGCGAGCAGGGCTTCCACGTCGACGCGGGTGTGGCGGCCGTTCTCCTTGTGCACCACGCCGTCCACCATGACGAAGTCGACATTGGCGGGCTGGGCCGCATGGGTGAGCATGAAGTCCACCGTACCGGCAGGCGCGGTGTTGATCGCATCGCGGCGCACCGCGATCACGTCGGCGCGCTTGCCGGGCGTCAGCGAACCCGTGGTCTGCGCGATCCCCAGGCCGCGCGCGCCGCCGATGGTCGCCCATTCGAGAACGCGCCGGTCCGTCAGCGCGCCCTGGTCCTCGCGCAGGCCGCGCGCGAGGTCGGCGGTGATCCGCATGACGCCGAACATGTCGGCGTGCCCCGCCAGCACCATGTTGTCGACCGAGAGCCCCATCTCGACGCCGGCATCGGCCATGTCGGCGATGGCGGGCCGGCCGTAGCCGACCTCGAGTTCCGTCCAGGGGCTGATCGAGATCGGCGAGCCGCTTTCGGCGACCAGGCGCAGGTCGTCCCGACTGGCATGCGTGGCGTGGACGAGTTGGACGTCCGGTCCGAGCAGCCCGTCGCGGTGCATGACGACGATGTTGCCCCTGGCCGCCGCCGCCCGGTCGGAGGCGACATGGGCGGTGATCGGCAGGCCGAGCGAGCGCGCCGCTTCCCATTCCCGGCGCCAGACCGACGCGGCCGAGCGGTCCGGCCCGCGCGCGCAGATGCCGAGCGAGAGAAGGCCGGCGCTCTCGCGGGCGAAGTGCCGATCGCGCATGCGCTCCAGGTCCGAAAGGTCCATCGCCGCGTCTTCGCCGAGCGCCTGCGGATAGCCGTAGGCGAAGCGTCCGCGCAGGCCGGAAGCGGCGAGCGCCTCGCGCTCGGCTTCGGCGAAGTCCGGCCCTTTCACGTTGTGCGCCCAGTTGTGGACGGTGGTGATGCCGGCGTGGATCGCTTCCGCCGCGGCGAGGCGCACGCCGAGGGCGCTCGCCTCCGGCGTCCAGGCGCGGGCGAGCGGGGCCATGGTCTTGCCGAAGGGGCCGAGCCGGCTCTGCGGCAGGCCGCGCGCCAGCGAGTTCCACATGTGCCAGTGGGTGTCGACGAAGCCCGGCATGACGACGCAGCCGCTCATGTCGCGGCGCGCGACCCCCGGCGCCGCGATCGCGGCGGCGACCCTCACGATCGCGCCGTCGCGCACGTGCACGTCGCCCCGTTCGAGATCGCCGACCGACGGATCCATGCTGACGACGAAGCCGCCGGAGAGGACGACCTCGGGCGGCCCGCCCGCCGCGCCGGTCGCCTGGGCGGAGCCGGCACGGCTGGGAAGCGTGGCGGCGGCCAGGAAGGCGCCTGCGGACAGGAGAACGTCGCGGCGGCGGGCGGTCATGCGGGGGCTCCGGATTGGTGGCGGGATCTGGAAAGGGTGCGGGCGCCGCCGGGGACGGCGGCGCTCCGGCACCAAGCGTCCATGTCCGGCAAGGGGCAGTGCCGCGGGGCGATCGTTCGGCGGTCGCGCGCGGGCGCGACGGCTCAGCTCGGTGCGGCGTCCAAGAGAAGGCGCCGATCTTCGCCGAGCGGTCGGGCAAGGGATTCCGCCCAGATCGCGTTGAGCGGCTCGTTGTAGGGCTGCGCGAGATGCGCCTCGTGCGCCGCCGCGTTAGTCCAACGCTCCATGATGAAGAAGGTGCCTTCGTCGTCCTCGTGGCAGTAGACGTCGAAGGCGAAGTTGCCCGGCGCGGCGCGCGACGGCTCGACCACGTCCAGAAGAGCCTGCTGGAAGGCTTCGCGCTTCTCCGGCTTGACGTGGAGGGTGACGGCGACGTTGCGCGTGGCGGCCGGGTCCGTGATCGGCTTTTCCGGCGCCATCGGCGAGAGGCGCACCAGATGCAGCTCCTGCGGCGCGCCGTTCAGGTCGCTTTCGACGCGGTCGACGACGGCCTGAAGGTGCGGCGTCTGGCCATGTGCCTCGACCGCGGCCTCGTCGGCCCAGCGCTCCATCAGGAGCAGCTCGTTGCCACAGTCCGCGCGGCGGTAGGCGTCGAAGGAGACGTTGCCGGCCTCCGCGCGCGAGGCGCGCGCGTTCGCGCGCATCACCGCCAGGAACCCGTCCATCGCCTCCGGTTTGACGGAGATCGAGGCATAGAACTCGATCGGCGTCGGCGCAGCGTCCTTGGCGGACGCCGCCCCGCCCGGCGACGCTGCGAGAAGGAGGGCGGCAGTCCCCGCCAGGGCCGCGCTCCGGATGGCTGCGTCGAGCGTCTTCGTCATGTCGCGTCATCCTCCGTGTTCTTGTCCGGCCTCGTCGGATCGAGGGCGGTGACAGGGCATTCAAGCGGGCGAGCCGGGCATCGTTCCTGGCAGTCGCAGCAAGGGATTGTTGCGAAAACGGAAAGTCTGCACGTTGCTTCGGCCTTACACCGGCAAGGCGCGACGCTCACGAGTTCTCGAACAGCCCGAGATCGGCATTCTCTTCCACGACCTGCGCCAGTTCCAGCTGAAGGAAGTCCATTAAGGCGCGCACGCGTCGGGGCTGGTGGCGGCGTGCGGGATAGACCAGGTGAAGCCAGCGCTCCCGGCTGCCCCACCATTCCGGCAGAATCCGCACCAGGCGCCCGCTGCGGAGGTCGGGGATGAGGTCCCAGACGGACTTCAGCGTGATGCCGCCATCGGCCAGCGCGACGGCATGGGCGATCTCGCCGCTCGTTCCGGTCACGGTGCTGGGGAAGTCGATCTCGACGGCCTCCTCACCGCGCCACATCGGCCATCGCCGCGGCGGCGGCAGGCCGATCGTCAGGCAGCGATGATCTTGCAAGTCCTGCGGATGGCCGGGGACGCCATGCCGGGCGAGATAGCCCGGCGAGGCGCACAGGATCCGCGCATCGGGGGCCAGCCGCCGCATCACCAGCGCGCTGTCGGTGAGGTCGAGCTGGCGGACGGCGAAGTCGAGGCGATGCTGGATCAGGTCGTCCATCTCGTTGCTCGCCATCAGCTGGACCGTCACGTCCGGGTGGCGGTCGAGGAAGAGGGGAAGACGCGGGGCGATCTGGCGATGGGCGAAGGCCACGCCGGCGGACAGGCGGATGATGCCGCTTTCGGTCTGCCGCAGACGCACGTCCTCGGCCGCAGCGACGGCATCCAGCACGTCGCGGCAGCGATCGAGGAAGACATGCCCTTCTTCGGTCAGCGCGAGTTTGCGGGTCGAGCGCTGCACCAGCCGCAAACCGAGTTCCGCCTCCAGTTCCTTCAGTCTTTTCGAGACCAGCGTGAGGGAGACGCCCAGCTCGCGGGCCGCGCGGGTCAGGCTGCCGACGCGTGCCACGGCGTCGAAGACCCGAAGGTTCTGGATGTTGTTCAGCTTGACCACGGAAAGCTCCGAATCGGCACGACCCGAGATCGGGGGTGACGCCGGAGCTATCGGCCCCGACCCGAAACCGTCAATTCTTCCCGTTTCGAGGATTGTGCATTGCGAAGACGGCCTGCAACGACGGCGCGGCGGAGGCGGTTCTCCCGACATGCAGCGATCGATACCGTCTCGTCCCTCGCCGCGTGCCGCTTCCAAACGACAGGCAGGGCGCACCATGGCCGAAACCAGCACTTTCAACACGCAGCGATCCGTCGATCGCGAGACGGCCAACCGCATCCTGGCCTCGACGGTGGATGCGGCGCGCGAGCGGAACTGCGCCGTCAGCGTCGCCGTCGTCGATTGCGGCGGCCATCTGGTCGCGTTCAACCGGATGGACGGTGCCTTCCACGGCAGCGTCGATGCCGCGATCGGCAAGGCGCGATCATGTGCCGGTTTCCGGGCGCCGCTCCAGGCGTTCGGCAAGCTGGCGCGAGACAAGCCTTGGCTCGGCGATCTGCCTGGCCTGATCCCGCTCGGCGGGGCCGTACCGCTGACGCATGCCGACGCGTTCGTCGGTGCCGTCTCCGTCAGCGGCGACACCGAAGAGAGCGAACAGTCCCTGGCCGAGTTCGCGGCCAAGACCTTCGCAAGTTGGAGCTGAAGCCATGACGCAGGACACCCGAACGCCCCAGCCGCGCGGCATCGAGCATGTCGGACTGACCGTCCCGGATATGGAGGCGGCGGTCCGCTTCCTTCGCGATGTCTTCGGGGCCGAGGAACTCTACGCCCTGACCAGGAAGGAGGCCGCGCCGATCGGCGGGCCCGAGGTCAGCGCGGTGAACGGGATCTCGCCCACCAGCGTGATCCGCGACCTGCGCATGCTGCGCCTGCACAACGGGCCCAACCTCGAACTCTTTGAGATGAGCGAGGTGCATCGCCCAACGCCGACCGGCATCAACGACATCGGCCTCCACCATTTCTCGATCTACTGCGACGACGTGGCGGCGATCGCGGCCAAGGCGCGGGACTGTGGGGCGCAGCTTCTCGAGGGTCCCTCGCCGTTGAGCTCCTACGAGGCCGGAGACGGCAACGCGATCCGGTTCATCCGCACGCCCTGGGGGATGCTCATCGAACTGATCCAGATCCCCTCTCCGGGCCGGGAGATCGCACGCCGCTGGCTCCCCAGCTCATAGGATTGCGTGCGTCGAGAGCTGCCGGCTCCTCGATCCCATTCGGCCGAGCGCTCGACGACGCCCCCGTCGCGACCTTCGGCGCCGACACGCCGCGGCCACCTCGCTCGCCCCATCGACGGGCAAACCGAGGACGCAAACGCCTCCCCAAGGAGGCCGCTGCCTCGAGGCGGCGCCAGAACCGCAGGCACAAGATGTCCCATGCCCACCTGCCGACCGCCGCAAGAGCGTTCATCCCAAAGGCCGAGCGAACGCGCGTCAACGTTTCACTCATCCTCCTGACGCTCGCACTGGGTGCCTTCGCTTTCGGAACCGCCGAGTTCGCCGCCATGAGCCTCCTTCCGGAGATCGCCGCGGATTTCAGCCTCGGCGAGCCTGCCGCGGCACGCGTCGTCAGCGCATACGCCATCGGTGTGGTCGTCGGCGCGCCCCTCATCGCGTTTCCGCTGGCGCGCGTATCGCGGCGACGCCTGTTGATCGGCTGCATGGCGTTGTTCGCATTCGGCAACGGCTTGAGCATGATGGCGCCGTCCTTTTCGACGCTACTGGTTTTCCGTTTTGCGAGCGGCATCCCGCACGGTGCCTATCTCGGCATTGCCGCTCTCATGGCCGCCTCCCTCGTCGAGTGTGACAAACGTGCCAGTGCCGTGGCGACGGTCATCCTCGGCCTGACCCTCGCCATGATCGTCGGCGTCTTCGCCGTGACGGCGCTCGGCCAGGCCTATGGATGGCGCTGGGCCTTTGCCTCGCCGGGTCTTCTCGCGTTTGTGGTGACCGGGCTCTGCATATGGCAGCTTCCGCAGGACATGCCGGATCGCCGAGCGGGTGCCTTGACTGAACTCAAGGGGCTCTGGAACCGACAGATCTGGCTCGTGCTTCTGACCGGCGCCATCGGCTTCGCAGGCTTCTTCGCCGTCTATGCCTACACGGCGTCCATCCTCGTTGCCGTCACGGGGCTGGAGAAGCGGTGGGTTCCGATCATGATCGCGCTCTATGGGTTTGGCATGACCGGTGGAACCTTCGTTGCCGGACGGCTCGCCGACCGAGCTCTGTTGAGAACGCCGGTGATCTTCCTGTCCGCCGGTGCACTGGCCCTCGTCGGGTTCGCGCTCGCGGCCGAGAACGCGTGGACCGTCGGGCTTGCCATGCTGGCCGTCAGCTTCTTCAGCGCCACGAGCGGTGTGCTTCAGACACGGCTGATGGATGTGGCTGGAAACGCCCAGACAGCGGCGGCGGTCTTCAACCACAGCGCCTTCAACGTGGCGAATGCGATCGGCCCATGGCTTGGCGGCATCCCCATCGCATTGGGCTACGGCTTTTCCTCGGTAGGCTTCGTCGGTGCGGCGCTGTCTCTTGGCGGTCTCGCCATCTGGCTGCTGGCTTGTGCCGAGAGCCATCGAACGCGGACGCCATCATCGGCCCGAAGGTGATGGCAGCTGGGACTGATGCGGTGGATGCCCCCACCGAACGGCATCTCATATGCCTGACGGTTCAATCGGAACCGATCGAAGGGGTCATTGACGACGACGAAGATCATCTCCGGGATGAGCGTGGTGGACACCGCCTCGCGCCGCTGGGCGTCCGCCGCCGCGGTCCAGAAGATCATGAACGCCGCCGTGAAGTCGGAGGGCTCAGCCAAGGTGCTGGGCCTGAACATGGACCGGATGCGGGCCCTCGGGCTGGACGATGAGATGACCCAGCGGGTCTTCGGGCAAATCCGCAAGCACTCCTACAAGGAGCCCGCTCCGGGATCGAAGCGCCAGCTCGTACAGGGCGGATTCCGGGAGTGAGATGACCAAGAGGCGTTCGCGGCCTTCCGGGGTGCCGTGTGGCGTTGGTCTCGGCTGGCCATCCAGGAGAACCACCTCGGGCAAACGAGCGTGTGGCTCAGCTCACCCATGGCCCGGACCATCTTCCAGTTCCGGTCCTTCATGATGGGGGCATACACCGCTCAGTTCCTCCGAGGGCTCCACCACCGGGACTTCTCGACGTTCGCGACGTGGACCATGACGTCCGCCGCGGGCGCGATGGTCTATGCCGCGCAGACGTACCTTAACACGGCCGGGAGGAGTGACGTTCGGGAGGAGCGGGAGAAGCGGTTGAGCCCCAAGGCGCTCGCCGCGGCGGCCGTTCAGCGGGGCTCTTGGGCCTCGATCCTGCCCATGCCCATCGACACCGGGTTAGGGGCAGCAGGGTTCCAGCACCTCTTCGACACCCGCTCTTCGGGGACGCCTTCTTCCTTCTTCGGAAACCCCACCCTTGACCTTGGTGTCACGGCCTACAAGGCTTCCCGCGGCGTCACCCGAGCCGTTCGGCAGGGCGGCTATAGCCAACCGGAAGCCCGTAGCGCGGCGCGCATCCTGCCGTTCTCGAACGCCATCGGCATGGTGCCGCTCCTCAACGTGATGATTAGCGGGCTTCCCGAGCAAACGCCGCGGTCCCGCTAGGGGGCCCGCGCGCAGCCCGTCCGCCCATCACCACGATTACGACCCTCTCAATCACCTGGACGGGGCCCCTTCGCGGGGGCTCCGTCCATCCCTTACGCATGGAATGAACCGATGACCGAGGAGACCCCACGAGAAGTGACTGTGACGTTCACAGGAAGCTGCAAGGGCGACCCCGGACCGGGGAGCTGGGAGGCTCGCCTATGGGAGCCCGCGACCCGCAAGCAGGACACCGCGACAGGCGACGTCCCGAACACCACGAACATCCGCATGGAGCTGACGGCGGCCCTGGAAGGCATCCTGCGCATGAGGGCCGGCGCTAGCCTCACCATGATCGGCAGCAGCTACGTGGTCCAGGGCATGAACGATTGGATCGCCAAGTGGCAGGCGAACGGTTGGCGAAAAGGCGGTGGTGGACGCGTCGAGCACCGCGAGCTTTGGGAGGCGCTTGTTGAGGCCGTGAAAAAGCACCGGAGTGTGACGTGGAGGAAAATATAATGTAGCACTCCCATGCGTGAAGCCGCATCCTAAGACATGGTCACGTGATATTGTTCACTCAATTCAGATAACGTGCATAAAGACATACGCCATTCTGCCATCGTCAAAAATTCTTCCGCCGCCATGGCAAGAGGAGAGCCGGTTTCTACATCAAGCATCCACTTGTCGGGATGGTAGCGGGTGTAGTTTCCAAGGATGAATAGACCAAGGTATATATAACCAAACTCGTTTAGAGCCTGTTATGCACTTGTCATAAGCTTTTCAGCTTGTCGGAGCATGAGGCAGACGAAGGCGACCATGTGCAGGCCAGCCAACGTGCTGGCGTAGCGCTCGTAATCTTTGACCAGCCGCCGACAGCGGGTGGCCCAGGCAAACGAGCGCTCCACCACCCATCGGCGCGGCAGCAGGACAAAGCCGCGCTTGGCCTCAGGCGCCTTCACCACTTCCAAGTCGATGCCGTGCGCGCTCGCGGCGGCGGCGGGCTTAGGCCCGGAATAGCCCTGGTCGACAAAGGCCAACTCGACGCTGTCGCCCGTCTCCGCCTGCACCTCGGCGGCCAGCCGGCCGACCTCGGCCCGGTCGTCGACATCGGCGGGCGTCACGTGCAGCGCCACGACATGGCCCGGCGTGTCAACGGCCAGATGCAGCTTCGCACCCCGCTTGCGCTTGGCCCCGTCATAGCCGGCCCGCTCGCCGCTCTCGGGCGAGGAGCGCAGCGTCCGGCTATCGAGGATCACCGCCGAGGGCTCCGGCTCCCGCTCCGCCGCCATCCGCAGCACCGCCCGCAGGTCGCCGGCCACGTCCGCGAAACTGTCGGCCGACAGCCAACGCTGCGTCTGCTGATACACGGCCGCCCAAGGCGGCAGATCGTGCGGCATGAACCGCCAGGGCGCCCCCGTCTTCACGATGTAGCGCAGCCCGTTAAACACCTCGCGCAACTCGTGGTCGCGCTGAGCCGAGTCCTCCCGCAGCAGCGCGAGGTAGGGCGCTACCAGTGCCCATTCTTCATCAGACACGTCGGACGGATAGGAGCGGCGATCAGAAGGCATGATCCACAACGCCAATCCTGCCTATCAGTTCATAACACGCTCTTAGAGCGGGCTTGCTGGGAAGAAATCTAACTTCTGAGATGTTCCATGAAATTGCCGGAGGAATATGCGCGAAATAATGACTATCTTTCGAGAACTTAATTCGTAGCGTCAGGCCGTTAGTAAACTCGTGCGCCTCGATGCACTCATGGGAAGCCGCGCTAAAAATGAAATCTGATTTCAGTTCCGCCAACCTCAAAGGATCGGGGTGTGGATGAATGATTATATCGGTGTATTGTGTTCCAAAGGCATCAATGGAACCTTCCACGCACCCTCTTACAATCTTTGTCTTTTCTCCTATTCCTAATAGCCAAGATGACATTCCTGGGCATCCCGTAAAACAGTCGTAAAGCGTCATTCCGTCTGTTGGAAGCATGTTCATCCGCTTATCATTGGCTCCAAGCAGCACCCTTGCAAGATGCGTAAAGCTTCCTTCCTCCGTATTTCTAGTCAACTTCCCTACAATGGGCTCCTCTCGTGCAGTGCGATGCCATAACTCGAATGTCCCTCTCCTCTTGTTGTCGTAAATCATTGGAGATGCTTTCAGCAATGATGCAGTTTCTCCCAGTAAATATCGGCCTTTTGGCGTAGAACTTACATTGAATAAGAGACCGTGATGTGCGTGCTCTCCACGGGCGGCATCGAGACTGTCGGCTCCACTGCCTTTGTAGAGTATCTGGGCAAGAGCCAGCGACATTGAAGAATAATATAACAGCAAAGGTCTCGTGGACAATGAAACGACCTTAGAGGCTTCCCTGTATTCCTGCGCCTGAACCAAACAATGCCTAATCTGACCTGCTTGCTTAGCGGCGTTGCTTCGGTGCCCGTTACTGATCGAGTGTCTTTTAATCAAAGCTTCAATGACAGATGGAACGTGGTGGAACCTCCTTAGACTTGACCATGAAAACCGCTCAACATCTGTGTGTGGTATAAGCGAGGCTTCCCCTATTATCATCAGGCTAATCCAGTAGCTTCGAATTCGACAAGCGGATCGATCAGCCCCGCTTATAGCGCACAATCTCAATCTGCCGATATGAACCGGCTGCCGTCTTCGGCTCCCCGAGGAGCATTATTTTTTCGTGCACCCGGCATGACATCGACGGCACCCACCTGTCTTGACCGAACCGTCCCGGCTGCTACGCGTTCTCCATTCGTTCTAGCCGGGAGACTCGAAGGGTATGCGCCAAGACGTTCCACCGAACGCGCCGTTGCCTGCCCCTCGTAGTGGCCCTGTTGAGGACATCGCTCGGGCCTACCTCGTGACCGCCCAAGGCGACGCTGAGGCCGCTCTTCACGCCGCCATCGCGGATGCCCTTGCCGACCTCTGCGAAGCCGAACGCCGCACATACCGCAAGGACCGGCTCATTTCCCGTGGCTACGTGCGGGCGGCCCTTCACGAGGCTGTTCGGTAGCACTGTCATGCGCACGCCCATCCGACCTGACGTCCCCTGCCTCGCGGCCTATCCCTACGTCATCGTGCGCGTGGCGTGCCCGCATTGTCCGAACCGCACGGGGAGCTACCGGCTCGCAAGGTTGGCCGCACGGTTTGGCCCTGAGACCTTGCTGGAGGACGTTCTCAGGCGCATTGCCTTTGACTGTCCGTGGCTCGATGAGCGGCACCCAAGGGCTAAGAGCCAGTACGTTCCCAAGTGCAAGGCCCACTTCCCGGACCTCGAAGCCGCCAGCCCTCAGTCCCCGGACATGCCGCCTGGGCTGATGAAGCTGCGAGTGGTCCAGGGAGGGAAGGCGTAGCTGTGCCGAAAATGCCGCCGCCCTCAGAACGCCTTCCGCTTGGCCGTCGTCCTGCGCCGCCGTCTCCGCTTCGGCTTGCCCAGGGTGCCCGTAGCGGGCTTCAACATCTCCGTGAGCGCCGCACGTTGCTGGCGACGCACCGTGTTGGCCGCACGGCCGCTCCACCATCCGAGCGCCCCGTTGACGGACGAAAGCCATAGTCTGAGTGCGGGGTTCTTCATGGTGCGATCTCCGGGGGATCAACGGGCTTTGCGGAGATCGGTTCGCTTCGGTGCCAGGCTGGCCTCATGTGCAACCTCTACAGCCTGAACCGCCCCCAGGACGAAATCCGGCGGTGGTTCGACGTGAGCCACGACAGCGCCGGCAACCTCCCTCCCATGCCCAGCATCTTTCCCGACCAGATGGCTCCCGTGGTCCTGGCGGGGAAGGAGGGCCGTGAGCTGACGATGATGCGTTGGGGCATCCCAGGGCCGAAGGCTTACGGGGAGCATCCCGTCACCAACGTGCGCAACGTGAAGAGCCCGCACTGGCGCCCCTGGCTCAAGCCTGAGTTCCGCTGCCTCGTGCCCGTCTCATCGTTCAGCGAGTACGCCGACACGAAGCCCCGGAAGACCCCCGTCTGGTTCGCCCTGGATGATGACCGGCCGCTGTTCGCGTTCGCTGGCATCTGGCGCCCATGGAAGGGGGTAAGGGGAACCAAGAAGGAGAACCCCGACAGGCTGGAGGAGGAGCAGCGGCTCTTCTCCTTCCTCACGACCGAGTCCAACGGCGTGGTCGGACCCGTGCATCCGAAGGCGATGCCCGTCCTACTCACCACGAAGGAGGAGTGCGGGGCGTGGCTTGATGCGCCCACGGAAGAGGCGCTGAGGCTGCAACGCCCGCTGCCTGATGGGATGATGAAGGAGGTGGCGCGGGGCGAGCGTCACGATGGAGAGGACGCCGCATAGATGCGTGTAGCGCTTCGCGGTGACGCGAGAAGACAAAAAGTTGTTGGCCCGGCGGCTCCGAGCCGGGGTTCATATCAGCGCAATTTTGGGGTTCACGGCCAAAAAACCATGAGCTCTAATGCGTTGCAAATGAACGCAGTTTTCGTGCCAGAGGGGAATGGCGCGCCCTGCGGGAATCGAACCCGCCTTTTCAGCGTGAAAGGCTGACGTCCTAACCGATAGACGAAGGGCGCTGTCCGACGGCGACCGGTCTATAGTCGGGTTCGCCGCCGACGGCAACGGCTTTGCCGCATGATTCCGCGACTTGACGCGGAGCGATCCCATCGGCTTCTCGGACATCCGATACGCCGCATTCATTTCATGCCCAGAAAGACCCGCCCATGACCCCGCCGCGCGACCGCCCGGCCAAGCCGTACGGCTTCCGGCCCCGCCCGCGAACCCAGCCTCCGGGACCGGCTGCGCGTGGGGGGAGAGACCATGTCGTGCTCTATGGCTGGCACCCCGTCTCGGAGGCTCTGGCCAATGCGGGCCGCCACTTCCATCGGCTGCTCGCCACCGAGAACGCGCTGGCGCGCCTGAAAGAGGCCGGTATCGAACTGCCGATCGAGCCGGAGATGGTTCGCCCGAGCGCGATCGACCGACTGCTCGGTCCGGACGCGGTGCATCAGGGCCTCTACGCGGAGGCCGAGCCGCTGGCCGCACCCGCGCTCGACGCGATGCCGGACGACGCGCTGCTGCTCGCGCTCGATCAGATCACCGATCCGCACAATGTCGGCGCCATCGTTCGAACGGCGGCCGCGTTCGGCGTCACCGCCATCGTCACCACCGCGCGCCACTCGCCGAATGCCACGGGCGTGCTGGCAAAATCGGCCTCCGGCGGCCTGGAGCACGTCCCGCTGGTGATCGTACGCAATCTGGCCGAGGCACTGATCACGCTCGGCGAGCGCGGTTTCACCCGGATCGGCCTCGATTCCGACGCCGGCACGACGCTCGAAGCGGTCGGCCCGCGCCGACCGGCGGTGCTCGTGCTGGGGGCCGAGGGCAAGGGCCTGCGTCAGCGCACCACCGAATGCTGCGACCTGCTGGTGCGCATCGACGCGACCGGCGCTATCCGCAGCCTCAATGTCTCGAACGCCGCGGCGATCACCCTCTACGCACTGACGCGTTCGGCCGGGACGGCGGCCTAAAACCTGATCCCGGCGCCGGATGGCGCCGGGCATGGTCCAGAGACCGATATGCTCCGGTCTCATCGCGACAAGATCCCGGACGAATCGTATCCGCTCGAACTCAGCTCTCGCGGCGGCGTTCGCGTCCGGGAGTCCGGCATTCCAAGTCGTTGCAAGACGTTGCGTCGCGCACGCGGATCCGGTATCGCTCGCCCCGATTTCCTCATCGATACCGTCAGGATCCGGGCTTTCTCGCCCGGCGGACGCATCGCCGGGGGGATCGAGCCCTCGACCATCGCTTTCAGCATGCGTCGGCCCTCCGAGAGGAGGCGAGCCCGACCGGATCGTCCATCCGGCGGGCGGCGGTGACGGGGGTCCTTTGCAACACGAGCCGCCGACGCAGGCCTCCCGAAATGGGGCCATTCAGGAGAAAGAATGTCAGCTGGTCTGAACGCAAGCTCTTCGGCCCGCGAGGATTTCGCGGCCCTGCTCGAGGAATCCTTCCTCCAGCATGAGATCACCGAGGGTTCGGTCGTCAAGGGCACCGTCGTCGGCATCGAGAAAGATGTCGCCGTCATCGATATCGGTGCCAAGACCGAGGGGCGCGTCCCCCTCAAGGAATTCACCGGCCCGGGCCGCGAGGGCGAGCTCAAGGTTGGCGACGAGGTCGAGGTTTACGTCGACCGCATCGAGAACGCGCTGGGCGAGGCCGTCATCTCGCGCGACAAGGCGCGCCGCGAGGAGTCGTGGGTCAAGCTCGAGAAGGCTTTTGAAGCCAACGAGCGCGTCACCGGCACGATCTTCAACCAGGTCAAGGGCGGCTACACCGTCGATCTCGACGGCGCCGTGGCGTTCCTGCCGCGCTCCCAGGTCGATATCCGCCCGGTCCGCGACGTGACCCCGCTGCTCGGCACGCCGCAGCCGTTCCAGATCCTCAAGATGGATCGCCGCCGCGGCAACATCGTCGTGTCGCGCCGCACCGTGCTCGAAGAGAGCCGCGCCGAGCAGCGCTCGGAGCTGGTGGCCAACCTTGAGGAAGGTCAGGTCATCGACGGCGTCGTCAAGAACATCACCGAGTACGGCGCCTTCGTCGATCTCGGCGGGATCGACGGCCTGCTGCACGTCACCGACATGGCGTGGCGCCGCGTGAACCACCCGTCCGAGGTCGTGACCATCGGCCAGACGGTCAAGGTCAAGATCATCAAGATCAACCACGAGACGCACCGCATCTCGCTCGGCATCAAGCAGCTCCTGGCCGATCCGTGGGAGGGCATCGCCGCCCGCTATCCCGAGGAAGCCAAGCTCAAGGGCCGCGTGACCAACATCACCGATTACGGCGCCTTCGTGGAGCTGGAGCCGGGGATCGAGGGCTTGATCCACGTCTCCGAGATGAGCTGGACCAAGAAGAACGTCCATCCGGGCAAGATCGTCTCCACCTCTCAGGAGGTCGAGGTGCAGATCCTGGAGGTCGATTCGGTCAAGCGTCGTATCTCGCTCGGCCTCAAGCAGACCCTGCAGAACCCGTGGGATGCCTTCGCCGAGAAGCACCCGGTCGGTTCCGAGGTCGAGGGCGAGGTCAAGAACAAGACCGAGTTCGGCCTGTTCATCGGCCTCGAAGGCGATGTCGACGGCATGGTCCACCTGTCGGATCTCGACTGGAACCGTCCCGGCGAGCAGGTCATCGAAGAGTTCAAGAAGGGCGACATGGTGCGCGCCCAGGTTCTCGACGTCGATGTCGAGAAGGAGCGCATCTCGCTCGGCGTGAAGCAGCTCGGCGGCGATCCCTTCGCCGAAGCCGGCGACGTCAAGAAGGGCCAGATCGTCACCTGCGAGGTCGTCGAGGTGAAGGATTCCGGCCTGGAGGTGAAGCTCGTCGACACCGACATGCAGACCTTCATTCGCCGCGCCGAACTCGCCCGTGACCGTGGCGACCAGCGTCCCGAGCGTTTCGCCGCCGGCGAGAAGTTCGACGCTCGCGTCATCCAGTTCGATCGCAAGGCCCGCCGCGTGCAGGTCTCGATCAAGGCTCTGGAGGTCGCCGAGGAGAAGGAGGCGATGGCCCAGTTCGGCTCGGCCGATTCGGGCGCTTCGCTCGGCGACATCCTGGGTGCCGCCTTCAACAAGAAGAAGGGTGGCGACGAGGAGTAAGCCTCGCCGCCTTCCGATGATGCCTCGGGGCCGGCTCTGCCGGCCCCGAACTTTTTTCAGTCCCGTTTTCGAAACGTCCCGAAGCGAGCGCGATGGCAAACCGCCTCTCGAGCTTAGGCGCCAGCCTGAGATGGTTGAGGGGCAGGCGCCCCGGACGCCGTTCCGACCCGCTCCCGTCCCGTTTCGATTCCGAGCGTTATCTCGACCTCAACGCCGATGTGGCGATGGCGATTGAGGCCGGTCTCGTCGCCTCGGCGGAAGTGCATTACCGCGTCTTCGGTCGCCGCGAGGGGCGTCCGTTCCAAGTCCCGTCCGCGACGGCCGAACTCGGCGGTGGAATCGCCGGACCGTGGACCTACCGATATCCCTACCGCGCCTGGCCCGAGCTGCCGGCCATCGCCTTCGCCAAGCCCCGACCCGGCCCTGAGGATGAAGCCATCGCGCGACGTCTCATCGCGGCCTGGCAATCCGGTGCCGGACGCGCGCCGGTCCAGGCCGACAGCGAGGGCATGTGGGCGGCCAGGAGCCAAGGCTTTCCCGATTTCCATCGTGCCCTGCAGCACGGCGATGCCGGCACGCTCGCCGGGCTGTTGAACAACCTGTTCCAGTCGCATCTCGCGCACGGCATCGCCATGGGGCGCACGATGGCGACGCTGGCGCGCCATGCGCCGACACCGTTCGCCGCAAGCTGGTGCGACCGGCTGCTGCGGCTCTCGGAGGCGGTCGGCCTCGCCCCCATCCGCTCACCCGAACAGGGCGATTACGCGGCCGCGCTCGTCGGCCCCCTTGCCCACCATGTCGAGCCGGCGCGTCTCGAGGCCGAACTCGGCTTCCCCCTGGCTTTTCCAGACGTCGGCGCTCCGTTCGGCGTGTGTTACGGCGCCGGCATCCTGCCCGAGCACGCCTTGACTCACGCCTATGCCGCTTGGCGGATCGGACAACTCGGCCGCTTCGATCGGGTGGTCGAGATCGGCGGTGGTTTCGGCGGTCTGGCTTGGTTCCTGCGCCACCCCGACCGGCACTACACGATCCTTGATCTGCCCTTCACCAACGTGCTCCAGGGATGGTTTCTGCTGAAAGCGGGCCTCGACGTGTCCCTGGCCGGCGAGCCGGATGCCGCGATCCGGGTTCTGCCGTGGTGGGAGATCGAGCGGAACGAGCGCTACGATCTGGCGATCAATCAGGATTCGCTGCCGGAAATGCCGCCGGAGACGGCAGCCATGTATATCGCGCGGATCCGAGTCATCGCCCCACTGTTCTACTCGATCAATCAGGAGGCGGCGGCCCCGAACACCGACGCTTTCCAGCAGGCCGTCGTCGCCGATCTGGTTGCGCGGGACGGTGGCTACCGGAGGCTGGGCCGGCATCTGTTCTGGATGCGTGACGGCTATGTCGAAGAGATCTACGCTCGACGTTGAACGGGTTGCCTCTCCGGGGGCATGGCGTCGGACGACGACCGCTGCGGGTTGTGCCGGCCCCGGTCGGAACGGGCTCTTGCCCGCGCGCCTCGGGCGGCGCTAAACACGAGCGCGGACTCGGTCGCAGCAACCGAACCCAAGTCCATCAAGGGTTTGGCCAGAATCCGGATCGGACAGGGCCGTGCTCCGGCAGGGCGCGGTTGAACGGTCCCAACGAAACGACGGCTGCACCGCGCCGCTTGGAGAGGAGTACATCGTCGGATGGCTGCAGACGCCGAGTTTCTCATCGACCGCCGCCGTCTGCGCCGCAAGCTTACGCTGTGGCGGATGCTCGGTATCGGTGCCGCCATCATCGCCGTCGGCGCGTTGGGCTACCGCGCGCGGGTCGGCGAGGGCCGGTTGTTTCCGGCCACCGAGAACCAGATCGCCCGGATCTCGATCGGCGGCTTCATCGCTGGTAGCGACTCGACCCGTAAGCTGATCGAGCGGGTCGGCGAGTCGAACGCTGTCAAGGGTGTGGTGATCTCGATCTCGTCGCCGGGCGGCACGACGACCGGCTCGGAGGAGCTCTATCGCAACCTCCGTGCGCTTGCCGCGAAGAAACCGATGGTCGCCTTCGTCGATGGCACGGCAGCCTCGGGCGCCTACATCACCGCGATCGCCGCCGATCACATCGTCGCCCGTGAGACCGCGCTCGTCGGCTCGATCGGCGTGCTGTTTCAGTATCCGGACGTTTCCGGCCTGCTCGACAAGGTCGGCGTGAAGGTCGAATCCGTCAAATCCTCGCCGCTTAAAGCGGAGCCTTCGGGCTTCAGCCCGACTTCGCCGGAGGCCCGCGCAGCCCTGTCATCAATCGTTCTCGACACCTACGGCTGGTTCAAGGGCCTGGTGGCGGAGCGCCGCGGCATGGACGACAGCCAACTTGCCGCCGTCGCCGACGGCCGCGTGTTCAGCGGTCGCCAGAGCCTGCCCCTCAAGCTCGTCGATGAGCTCGGCGGCGAGCGCCAGGCGGTGGCGTGGCTGGAGAAGGAGAAGAAGGTCCCCGAGAAGCTTCCGGTGAAGGACTGGAAGCCGAAAGCCGACGGCGGGTTCAAGCTGTGGTCGACACTGGGACTCGGCGCCGATCTTCTCGGTCTTGAAGGGCTCGCCAGCCGCCTCCGTGCGGTCGAGGACGAAGCTGCCGGGCTCACCGGCGGCGGGCTCCTGGCCGTCTGGCGGCCGGCCCCCTGAGGTCTCGCGCCGCGCCAGCCCCGCATCCGGAAGAGAGCCGCATGATCAAGTCGGAACTCGTGCTCAAGATTGCTGAGCAGAACCCCCATCTCTACCAGCGCGATGTCGAGACCCTGGTGAACGCGATCCTCGACACGATCGCCGACGCCCTGGCTCAGGGCGACCGGGTGGAGTTGCGCGGCTTCGGCGCCTTCTCGGTCAAGCGCCGCGAGGCCCGCCGCGGGCGCAATCCGCGCACGGGCGAATCCGTGGCGGTGTCGGAGAAGGCGATTCCCGTCTTCAAGACCGGCAAGGAGATGCGCCTGCGCCTCAACCGCGCCGGCATCGGCGACGAGCAACCGGGCGCTTGATCGCATCCGCTCCGAGACGCCGTCACGGGCGTGACGCGAGGCGCGGTCGCGACATCTCGCTTCGCCGCTCCCCTTTCGACGCGCCCCTTTCGACGCGCCTTGCGCCGAACCGGCATCCCCTTCGGCGTGAAACGCTCTAGTTCTGCGGTCTGAGCCTCGAAGAGCCCTCGCTCGAAAGCCCTTAGCGGCACCGGTGAGCCCCTCGAAGGCTTAACGCCGCCCGTCGGAGACCTCTTGCATGATTCGATTTCTGAAGGCGCTGATTCTGCTGCCGATCGCGGTGGTGGTGGTCCTGCTGGCCGTCGCCAATCGCGACGCCGTGGCCCTCTCCTTCGATCCGTTCTCGCCTGAGCCCGTGTTCAGCCTCGTCCTGCCGCTCTACGCCGTGGTGTTCGGCTCGGTGGCACTCGGCATTCTCGTCGGCGGTATCGGAAGCTGGCTCGGGCAGAGCCGGACACGCCAGCGGGCGCGCTATCACCGCCGTGAGGCCGACCGTCTCGCCAAGGAAGCGGCCGAGTTGAAGACCTTCGGCACGCCGGGTGTCGAGCCGGGCTATGCCGGCGCCGGCACCTACACCGCCCTGCCTGCCCCGGCAGCGGCGCGCTGAGGGCTGAGAGCGTCGTTCCTCCCATGGCAGACATCTGCGTCAAGATCTGTGGCCTCAGTACCGAGACGACGCTCGACGCGGCCCTCGACGCGGGTGCCGACCTCGTCGGCTTCGTCCATTTCCCCAAGAGCCCGCGCCACGTCACCCTGGAACAGGGCCGCGGCCTCGCACAGCGGGCGCGGGGGAGGGCGCAGCGCGTGGTGCTGCTGGTCGATCCGGACGAGGCGACCCTCGCTGCCGCCATCGAGGCGCTCGATCCCGACCTGATCCAGCTTCACGGCCATGAGACGCCGCAGCGCGTCGCCGACATCCGTGCCCGGACCGGCCGATCGGTCATGAAAGCCGTCGGGATTGCCGCGATCGCCGATCTTCGGGCGCTCCCGGCCTATGCCGCCGTCGCCGACCGGCTTCTGCTCGACGCCAAGCCTCCTCCCGGCGCCGATCTGCCGGGTGGCAACGGACGCCGCTTCGACTGGGACATCCTGAACGGGGCGGCGTTGCCGGCCGGCACGATGCTGTCGGGCGGCCTGGATGCCGGGAACGTCGTCACGGCGCTCGCGCATACGGGGCTGGCCGCCGTCGATGTCTCGTCGGGCGTCGAGATCCGGCCGGGCGAGAAAGATCCGGACAGGATCGCGGCCTTCGTCGCCGCCGCCCGTCGCCGAAGCTGACCGGTCCACTCCCACCGAAGACGGCGTCCGGCGCGTTTGTCCGGCTGTGCCGCATTGCGGCGGCCCGCGCATGGGTCTAGCACGCGAGGCAACGATCAGATTTTCGCGAAGGACCGTCCCCGTGACGCTGAACCCCGCTCCCAATTCCTTCCGCACCGGGCCGGATGAGCGCGGTCGCTTCGGCATCTTCGGCGGTCGCTTCGTGGCCGAGACGCTGATGCCGCTGATTCTCGATCTCGAGAAGGCCTATGCCGACGCCAAGGCCGACCCGTCGTTCAAGGCGGATATGGAATCCTACGGCACCCACTACATCGGCCGCCCGAGCCCGCTCTACTACGCCGAGCGCCTGACCGAGCACCTGCGTGCTGAGGCGCCGGCGGGGCAGGGGGCGAAGATCTTCTTCAAGCGCGAGGAGCTGAATCACACCGGCTCCCACAAGGTGAACAACGTCCTCGGACAGATCCTGCTCGCCCGCCGCATGGGCAAGCCGCGGATCATCGCCGAGACCGGCGCGGGCCAGCACGGCGTCGCGACGGCGACGCTCTGTGCCCGCTTCGGCCTGAAATGCGTGGTCTATATGGGCGCCGTCGATGTCGAGCGGCAGGCCCCGAACGTGTTCCGCATGAAGATGCTCGGTGCCGAGGTGATCCCGGTGCAATCCGGCACGCGCACGCTCAAGGACGCGATGAACGAGGCCCTACGCGACTGGGTCACCAACGTCTCCGACACCTTCTACTGCATCGGCACCGTGGCCGGCCCCCATCCTTACCCCGCGATGGTGCGCGATTTCCAATCGGTGATCGGCATCGAGACGAAGCAGCAGATGTTGGAGATGGAAGGCCGCCTGCCGGACTCGCTCATCGCCTGCATCGGCGGCGGCTCGAATGCCATGGGCCTGTTCCACCCCTTCCTCGATGACCGCGAAGTCGAAATCTACGGCGTCGAGGCGGCCGGGCACGGCGTGCAGAGCGGCCTCCATGCCGCCTCGCTCACGGGCGGTCGCCCGGGCGTGCTGCACGGCAACCGGACCTACCTGCTGATGAACGAGGACGGCCAGATCGCCGATGCCCACTCGATCTCGGCGGGTCTCGATTATCCCGGTATCGGCCCCGAGCACGCATGGCTGCACGAGATGGGCCGGGTCACCTACCTGTCGGCGACCGACGCGGAGACGCTGGAGGCGTTCAAGCTCTGCTCGATGCTGGAAGGCATCATCCCGGCTCTGGAGCCCGCGCACGCCCTGTCGAAGGTGATGGAGCTGGCCCCGACCAAGCCGGCCGAGCACCTGATGGTGCTGAACCTCTCCGGCCGCGGCGACAAGGATATCCCGCAGGTGGCGCAGATCTTCGGTCAGACGCTCTGAAGGGGGAGAACCTGCGCGGGGGCCGCAACAGACCGTTGACACCCTCGCGCCCTTCTCCCTATATCCCGCGCATCGGACGACGCGTCAGCGCCGGCCGTGACAGTGGCGGGGTAGCTCAGCTGGTTAGAGCAGAGGAATCATAATCCTTGTGTCGGGGGTTCAAATCCCTCCCTCGCTACCAAATCATCTTTGCATAGAACACCGAGACGCCGAGCCCTGGACACCCGTCCGGGGTTTTTGTTTCTCCGGGCTACCCTCCGGAACTCAGGGGCTTGAGCGGGGCGAGGATTGCGCAGTCACCCGCGCTCCGTAACCTCGCCTCAGTTTCGACGCGCCGGCTCCAGCGGAAGCAGTCGTAGCGTGACCGGCTGGCCCAAGAACATGGCAGTGGAAGGGGCGGCCGTTCTGATCGAGGGTAACGCTGTCCGGCGCGATGGCGGTGATGCGCCCGCTGTCCCGTCCCTCGCCGAGGTCGGGACAGATCTCGTCGCCGCTCCCGTCGTCGATCAGCACACGGGAAGGCACCGAAGAGGAGCGAGAGCGCGATGGCGATCAACGCGATGTCGCCGCCGCGGCCACCGCCCGTGAAACCCTGGAGCGCCCAGTGTCCCCCGGTGAGGAGATCGAGCGGCAGGCTGCGCGCTTCGTCCCCACTGACCGTCACCGGATCGGCGGCGATGCCGGCCTGCGCCAGCGCAGCGAGGAGCGGATCGAGCCGCGTCCGCGGACCGCATCGCTCTCATCGTCCCCCGATCCATTCGGCGACGCCGGCGGCTGAGCGGAATTCTTCGAGGGCATGGACCCGCGCCTCGGGGATCGCATTGCGCGCCATGGTCGCGAGGGCATGGCCGGGGCCGAGTTCCAGGATGGTGTCGCAGCCATATTCGCGGCAGGCCTCCAGGCAGGCGGCCCAATCGATCGTGTGCGAGATCTGGCGCGCGAGCTTCGACAATCCCGCTTGAACGTCGAAGACAGGCGCGCCGTCGAGGCCACTGATGAGCCGGGGAGCGCCCGGCGGAGGGCGCCGTGGTTGCATCCCGGCGAGAGCCGCCTCGAAGCGCTGGCTGGCCTCGCGCAGTAGCGGCGTATGCGAAGGTGTGCGCACCGGCAGAACCACGGCGCGCAGTGCACCGGCCGCCAGCGCCTCGACGCAGAGTGTTTCGAGCGCCGGGCTCGGGCCGCCGACGACGGCGCTGTCGCTGGCGTTGCGGATGGCGAGTTCGCAGCCATGTGCCGCAGCCGCGGTCTCGATTGCCGCGAGGGGCAATCCCCGGATGCCGGCAAGGCCGGCGCCATCACCGGCGGCCGCATCCATCGCCTCGGCGCGCGTCGCGGCAAGGCGCAGGATCGTATCGGCGTCGAAGCGGCCGGCGCAGCCCCAGGCGGCGAGATCGCCGATGCTGTAGCCGGCGACGATCGTGCGGCTGGGGTGCGACGCCTGCACGAGGGTCCAGCCCGCAAGCGCCGCGACGCAGCAGAGGATCTGCCCGGTGCGGTTGCCGTGCAAGTCCGCCCCCGGCCTGCGGACGAATGCCCGCGGGTCTTGACCGAGGACGCGTTCGGCCGCCGCGAAGACGGGCGCGGCGGGGGGCCAATCCGCGGTGAGATCGAACATCCCCGGATGCTGGCCGCCCTGACCGGAGAGAAGCACCGCGAGCGTCACGCGGACGCCTCGACGCTCTCCACGAACAGCGCCATCGCGAGCAGGTCGGCTGCGCCGCCGGGGCTGAGGTTGCGGGTGACGAAGGCGCGATGCAGCGCCTCGGCGCGCGTGCGCCAGCGGGGTTGCGCCACACCGCCGTCGTCGATGAATCGCGCGGCCTCGCTGCGCGCGAAGGCAAAGCCCTCGGGCCCGCCGCGATGCAGCAGGTTCGTGTCCTCGACATGCGCGATCAGGGCAAGGCAGGCTTCGACCCGCGCGGCCTCCGCATCGCCGGGATGACACTGCCGGCCGCGGCGCAGGGCCGGCAGGGCGACCCGGTAGACGCTCGGAAAGCCGGCGGCGGCCTCGGCCGGTGCGCCACCGACGCCGTGGCGGCGGCGCGCCCGTGCGCCGGGCGCATGGAGCAGCACCGGCCCGTCGAGGATTCCCGAACCGTAACGTTCGCGGACGAGGGCCCCGAGCGCTCCCGCCCCCGGCCGCTTCAGGGCGCCGGCTGCGGCGCAGAGCAGGCCGAGCCCGAAGATGGCGCCGCGATGCGTGTTCACGCCACCGGTGGCCGCCCGCATCGCCGCCTCGGCATCAAGGCCGATGCTGCGCAGAGCGGGCATCGGCGCGCCCGCCGCACCGGCGATCGCGAGGGTGCGGAAGAAGGGCGTGATCGCCGCCGTACTCGCCCGGAAGGTATCCGCGTCCATGTCGGCGTGGCTGCCGCGATCGACGTGGCTGACGAGGCCCGGCTTCGGGTAGGTTTCGAGTTCGAGCCGCAACGCCGTCGCCGCCGACCGCGCGATCGCGTCCGCCTCCGGGCACCGATTATTTTCGGGGATACGCGCTCGCAGCGCGGAGAGCGGGCTCATTCGGGATCTCCCGCGAGAAGGGCGGCGGCCTCGCGGAGGGCGAGGCGGTCATGGTGCTTCACCAGTACCGTTCCGCCGGGGCCGATGCTGTGCAGTTCGCGCCAGTTCACGCCCCCCCCGTCGGACAGCAGGATCTCACCATCGAGGCGCATCGGCGCCCGCACCTCGATCGCCGCAATTTCCGCTATCAGCCGAAGCGGAATCGCGCCGGCAACCGGCCAGAGCAGATCGAGATCCGACCCTTCGGACAGGTAGGGGAGGCCGCTCAGGCTCTGCCAGAGCAGGCTTCCGAAGGGACGCGGCGCGAGGCCATGGCGCTTGCCGAGGGCGATCAGCGCTTCGAGCGTCACGCCCCAGGAAAGCGGGCATGCGGCTCGCGCCTCGGACAGGAGAACGGGCGCGCGCGGGCGGACCGCGTCCGGCGGGAGCATCAGGCCGATGCGGCGCTTGCCGTCCCGTGGCGGCAGCGGCAGGCCGACCGGCACGCGGCCCGGATCCTCTCCCGGATACGAGCGGCGCAGGATGACCGGCCGGCCATTGTCCACCCACGCCGCGACGTGCGGCACCCCTGCGAGATCCGCCCGCGCGGTCACGGCAGCGGCCCAGGCTCCCGGCTCGACGTCGAGGAGGTCATGGCGCCGGTGCGCCTCAGCCAAAAGCGGCCTCCCGCACCACCTGCGCGGCGATCGCCTCAGCCACCGGTCGTCCGCCGCGCTCGCGCCCGGCCCGGTCGCGGCGGTCCTCAGCGGGCAGCGCATCGATCACGGCGGCGATCTGCTCTGCCAGCGGCTGGTCCGGATCGAGCACCGCCTGCACCGCACCCGTGCGCACCATGTTGTCGAGGCCCGGCGCGAAGACGGGGGTGTCCTTGGCCATCGCCTCCAGCCGATCGAGGGGCAACTTCGTGACGCGGGCCACGGAGGGCAGATCCATCACGCTCGGGTTCGCCCCCGGCAGGCCGACGAGGACGCGGGTGGCGAGCGCCGTGGCAATGAAGGCGCCCGCCGCCGAATGCCCGTAGATCAGTCCGACGGTCGGGTGGCCGTGCGCGTCGGCGAGCAGCAGCGTCTTGGCGAGGTGGGCGAGGTACTCGTTGAGGCCGAGCAGCTCGTCGCGCCGGCTCATGCGCTGACTGTCGGAATCGATCGCCACGAGGATCGGCGTGGCGCCGCCCCGGCGCACGACGTCGAGGACGTAGCCCGCGAGCCGGCAGGCGCCGTCGACGCCGAGCGCCGTGTCGCCGTCGATGCCGATCACCGCGAGCCGGCCGCCCCGGAACGGACCCTCGCCATTCACGAGCCCGTCCTCCACGGTCACGGAATGACCCTCCGGAAACAGCGAGGCCAGGATCTCAGCGAGCGTCATGGGTCGTCTCTCCCAGGCTGGCGAGCAGGGTGTCGTAGTCGGCCGTGCTCAGGGCCGGGACCGCTTCCGGATCGTTCACCCCGAGCCGTGCCCAGATCTCGGTCGCGTCCCGGCAATCGCCGAAGCGCGTGAGGCGCTGTTCCAACCGCGCCTGCTCCGCCTCCAGCGTGGCGAGGTCGAAGGCCGGGGCACGCCCGATCAGGTCCAGAGCCGCTTGGCGGAAGGCCGCGACGGTGTCGTCGGCATAGGCGTCGGCGCCGCCGGTGAGGCGGCGGTGCTTGCCGCCCATGGTGCGCCAGACCAGGGCACGGTCGCGGGAATCGAATTCTTCCGCCCCCTTGTTGGTCTCGATCACCTCCGGCCCCGAGACCGAGATGCGTCCGCCCTCGGAGACAACGAGCCGCGAGCAGGTGCCCGCGATCAAGCCGCCGCCGCCATAGGCTCCGGCCCGGCCCCCGATCAGGCCGATCACCGGCACGCCGGCCGCGCGCAGTTGCGCGATCGCGCGCATCACCTCGGCGATCGCGGTCTCGCCGGCATTGGCCTCCTGCAGGCGCACGCCGCCCGTATCGAACAGGATCAGCACGGCGTCCGGCTTCAGCGCCAGGGCAGTGCGCAGCAGGCCGACAAGCTTGGCGCCGTGCACCTCGCCGAAGGCACCCCCCATGAAGCGGCCCTCCTGCGCGGCGACGAGGACGGGTTTGCCGTCGAGGCGGCCCGAACCGACGATCATGCCGTCATCGAAGGCGCGCGGAAGGTCGAACAGCGGCAGGTGCGGGCTCATCCGGCGCTGCTCGGGGCCGATGACCTCACGAAAACTGCCCGCATCCAGAAGGCCGTCGATGCGGGCGCGGGCGCTCGCCTCGTACCAGCTTGTGGCCCAGCCCTTGGCGGCCGGGTCGATGATCCGTTCGCTCATCGTCAGACCTCCATCAGCCGGGCGCCCTGGAGCAGGCGCAGGGACACGGTGTCGGGGCGGGCGCCGCCATCGTTGATCGTGATGCGCAGGCCGCCGGGCTGAGCGCGGGCGACGAAGTCGGCGACCACCGCCGCCCAGACCTCGCCGTAGCCGCGAATCGGCGTCTCGATCTCGACGGTGCACTCTGTCGCGGGCAGGGCGCGCTCCAGCAGCACTTCGAGATTGCCGGAGGCGACGACGCCGGTAATGGCCTGCGCCTTCGCGCCGGCCGGGGCCCTCTGCGTCGTGTGTCGGAAGCTCAGCTTTTCCATCGCGGCCTCACCAGTTCCGGAACTTCGCCGGCGGCTCGTAGAGCCCGCCGGACCAGTGCACGAGATCCTTGATCGACCGCGCCGCGAGCAGGGAGCGGTCGGCGTCGAGGGGTTCGATGCCGAGATCCTCCGGCCGGCGCACGATGCCGCGCTGGCGCAGCCGCTCGACCATGGCCCGGTCACGCCCACGGCCGATCTCGGTGTAGCCGGCAACCCCGCGGATCGCCTGCTCGCGCTCGTCGGCGGTGCGGCACAGCAGGAGGTTGGCGATGCCTTCCTCGGTGATGATGTGGGTGACGTCGTCGGCGTAGACCATCACCGGAGCCAGCTCCAAGCCGATCTTACGCGCCAGTTCGAGCGCATCGAGTTGCTCGACGAAAGCCGGCACCAGCCCCTCGCCAAACGTCTCGACGATCTGCACCACGAGCTTGCGGCCGCGCATCAGGGCGGGATCGCCGGTGACCTGCGCCTCGCGTCCCGCCTTCATCCAGGTGTCGGAGGGGTGGCGCCGCCCGTGCGGGTCGGAGCCCATGTTCGGCGCGCCACCAAAGCCGGCCACGCGGTTCTGCGTCACCGTCGAGGAATGGCCGGCGAGGTCGATCTGCAGGGTCGAGCCGATGAACAGGTCGCAGGCATAGAGCCCGGCCGTCTGGCAGAAGGCCCGGTTCGAGCGGAGCGAACCGTCGGCGCCGGTGAAGAAGATGTCGGAGCGCTCGCGGATGTAGCGGTCCATGCCGACTTCGGAGCCGAAGCAGTGAACCTGTTTCACCCA
This sequence comes from Methylobacterium sp. AMS5, assembly GCF_001542815.1. GTDB lineage: Bacteria > Pseudomonadota > Alphaproteobacteria > Rhizobiales > Beijerinckiaceae > Methylobacterium. Next base: position 36,289 of record NZ_CP006992.1, on the reverse strand, counting down.
GCCCGATTCGATCGCCGGGATCAGGGTCGGATGCGGGTTGAGCGCCCAGTGGGTAGCGATCCGACCCTTCAGGCCGAGCCGCTCGGCATAGGTCGGCAGCAGCAATTCGATCGCCGCCGTGCCGAAGCCGATGCCGTGGTTGAGCCGGCGGATGCCGTACTCGGCGTAGATCCCATTGATCGCCATCATGGCCATCAGGATCTGCGTCTCCGTCATCGCCGCGGGATCACGGGTGAACAGGGGCTCGACATAGAACGGCCTGTCGGCCTCGACCACGAAGTCGATCCGGTCGCCGGGGATGTCGACGCGAGGCACGCGCTCGACGATCTCGTTGACCTGCGCCACCACGACGCCGTTCTTGAAGGCGGTCGCCTCCACCACCGTCGGCGTGTCCTCGGTGTTCGGCCCGGTATAGAGGTTGCCGTCCCGGTCGGCCGAGACGCCGGCGATCAGCGCCACGTTCGGGGTCAGATCGACGAAGTAACGGGCGAACAGCTCCAGATAAGTGTGCACCGCCCCGAGTTCGATCTGCCCGCCATAGAGCATGCGGGCGATGCGCCCGCCCTGCGGCCCCGAATAGGAATAGTCGAGGCGCTTCGCGATCCCCTGCTCGAAGATGTCGAGATGCTCGGGCAGCACGATGCCGGACTGGACCATGTGCAGATCGTGCACGCGGGCGGGGTCGCACTGGCTCAAGCCCCGTGCGAGGCAATCCGCCTGCTTCTGGTTGTCGCCCTCCAGACAGACCCGGTCGCCGGGCTGAAGGATCGCCTCCAGAAGAGCGACCACGTCGGCAGCCGTCACGACCTTGCCCGCGGCATGGGCCCGGCCCGCCTCGATCCGCGCATCGCGGGCCGCCCGTTCTCGACGCCAACCGCTCATCCGGTCCGCTCCCTGTCATCGCCGCGCTGCGAATACACCGATCTGCGAATCGACCGTTTATGTACATTCGGCAGCGTTCTATCGCTATTTTTGTATCCACACTTGCGCCAATGTCAATATCTTGCATACGATAGGGCAACAAAAACGAATCACTGGATACAGGAAGGAAGCGCCGGATGATCGCTGCATGCAGTGAGCCCACGAGCGGCCGGATACGGACGTCGAAGCCGGTCGAGCCAGCCGCAGTTCCACGCGGGGAGGGGGCCCGATGACAATCCTCGGCGTCGCGCTCCTCGCGCTCTGCACCTCGATCGGCGTGTTCCTCGGCGACCTGCTCGGGATCCTGCTCGACGTGAAGGCCAATGTCGGCGGTGTCGGCATCGCCATGATCCTGCTGATTGCCGCCCGCGTCTGGCTGCTGCGCCACGACCGGCTCGGCCACGCGACCAAGCTCGGGGTCGAGTTCTGGGCCAGCATGTACATCCCCATCGTCGTGGCCATGGCCGCGCAACAGAACGTCGTCGCGGCGGTGAGCGGGGGCCCGATCGTCATCATCGCGGCCGTCGGCAGCGTGACGCTGTGTTTTGCCGCCACGGCCCTGCTCGGCCGGATCGGCGGGCGTCCGGCGCGCGACGGCGCCGAGGTCGATCAGGCGGGCGCCGTCATCGCCGGCGAGACCGGCGAGACGAACGCGACGACGAACGCACCCTTGCGGCCCTCCACGGCGACCCGGAGTTGAGCCCATGCTGCACATGCTGGAACACGTCTTCGTCGAGCAGAGCTTGGTCGCCGCCTTCGCGGTCATCGGCGGCCTGATTCTGGTGTCGAACTTTCTCGGGAAGCGCCTGACGCGCGGCCGGGTCCATGGTTCGGCCATCGCCATCGTGCTCGGACTCGTGCTCGCCTATTTCGGCGGTCTCGCCACCGGCGGGAAGCGCGGGCTGGCCGACATCCCGGCACTCGCCGGCATCGGCCTGATGGGCGGGGCGATGCTGCGCGACTTCGCCATCGTCGCCACCGCCTTCGAGGTGGACGTGATCGAAGCGCGTCGCGCGGGCCTCCTTGGCGTCGTGGCGCTAGCGCTCGGCACGGTGCTGACCTTCCTCGTCGGCACCCTGACGGCGGTGGCCTTCGGCTATCACGACGCGGTGTCGATCACGACGATCGGCGCCGGCGCCATCACCTACATCGTCGGCCCGGTGACCGGCGCGGCGCTCGGCGCCGACTCGACCGTGATGGCGCTCTCGATCGCCACGGGCGTGACCAAGGCAGTGATGGTGATGGTGGGGACACCCCTGGTGGCGCGGCTGATCGGCCTCGACAACCCGCGCTCGGCGATGGCCTATGGCGGGCTGATGGGGACGGTCAGCGGTGTCGCCGGCGGGCTCGCGGCCACCGATCCGAAGCTCGTGCCCTACGGCGCGTTGACCGCGACCTTCCATACCGGCATCGGCTGCCTCGTCGGCCCGTCGCTGCTGTTCCTGATCGTGCGGGCAATCGTGGGGTGATGCGGATGGGGGAGGGTGGCGCGATGGACGGCATGGCCGAGGGACGCGGCCTCCTCTCCGACCAGATCCGCAACGCCCTGACGGACGAGATCGCCTCCGGTGTGCTCGCGGCGGGTATTGCGCTGGATGAGCAGGATCTCGCCGACCGCTTCGGCGCCTCTCGCACCCCGGTCCGCGAGGCCTTGCGCCAGCTCGCCTCCAGCGGTCTGGTCGAGATGCGCCCCCGCCGCGGCGTCGTCGTCACCCGCATGACGCCGGAGCGGATCATGGAGATGTTCGAGACGACCGCCGAGTTCGAGGCCCTGTGCGTGCGGCTCGCCACCTACCGGATGACGCCGCTCGAACTCAGCGCGCTGATGGACCTGCACGAGCAATCGGCCGAGCCGGTCGCGGCACAGGACTACGACACCTACGACGCCCTCAACCGCGCCTTCCACGAGGCCCTGTACCGCGCGACCCATAACGGCTTCATGGCCGAGCAGGCGCTCGCGATCCGCTCGCGCCTGTCGGCTTTCCGCCGGACGCAATTGCGCCAGGGCGAGCGCATCCTGCGCTCACGCACCGAGCATGGTGAGATCCTCCAGGCGATTGCGGAGGGCGATGGCGACGCTGCGGCGCGACGCATGCGGGCCCACATGCTCAACGCGGCGAGCGCACTCGGCCGCTATGTGGCCGACCACGCGAGCGAGTGAGCGCCAGGACGTCTTCCGCCGCCTCCGGCCTGCGCGGTTTGCGCGCGGGCCGAAACAGTTGGTCCCGTCGCGCGTACCCCCATCGCTGCCGCATCGAAGCGGCAGGATGGGAGTCCTTCGGAATGGGTCACAAGCCGCTGAACCAACAGGTCATCGTGATCACCGGCGCGTCCAGCGGCATCGGTCTCGCGACAGCGCGCATGGCCGCGCGGCGCGGGGCCCGCGTCGTACTCGCCGCCCGCAGCAGGGATGTCCTGGCGGACATCGCCGCGGAATTCGGGACACGCGCCACCTACGTGGTCGCCGATGTCGGCCGGCGGGAGGATGTCCAGGCCATCGCCGACCACGCCGTCGCCACGTTCGGGGGCTTCGACACCTGGGTCAACGTCGCCGGCCTCACCGTCTACGGACCGCTTCGCAAGATCGCCCTCGAGGACCACGAGCGGTTGATCCAAACCAACCTCTGGGGGACGGTGCACGGCTCGCTGATCGCCTCCGAGCATCTGCGCGGCCGGGGTGGCGCTATCGTCAATGTCGGAAGCATCGCCTCCGACCTCGCCTTCCCGTTCCAGGGCCTCTACGCCACGTCGAAACACGCGGTGAAGGGCTTCACCGACACGCTCCGCATGGAACTGGTCGCGGAGGGCGCGCCGGTCTCGGTGACGCTGGTCAAGCCCGCCTCCATCGACACGCCGCTGCCGAACCGGGCCCGCAACTACATGGATCGCGAGCCGACGCTGCCGCCGCCGATCTATTCGCCCAACGAGGTGGCCAACGCGATCCTGCACGCGGCGGTCCATCCGCAGCGAGACATCATCGTGGGTGGCGGCGGCAAGCTCTTCGTCATGGGTAAGGAGTTCGCGCCGGGCGCCTATGACGAACTCGCGCCGGCCATCATCGCTCTGCAGAAGCGGGCGGAACCGCCGAGGAACCCGAAGGGCGCGTTGCACGCGCCGCAGGGGGCCGGCCGCGAGCGGGGCGACCCACCGGTCTACGTCATGCGCACCAGCGTCTACACCCGCGCGAGCCTGCACCCGCTCGCGACGGCCGGGATCGCCGCGGGCTTGGCAGCAACAGCAGCCCTCGTTCTGGGAGGGCAGCGCGCCCGGCGCCGACCCTGATCGTCGGAAGCCAGGAGGCGTCCCGGCGTCAGGCCGCCTCCTGGCCAGCATAGCGGCGGCAATGCTGCAGGTATCCGACCTCGTGACGGCCGGCGAGTTCGACCACGCTGGACCAGAGCCAGGACGGCGCCCCCTCGTCCGCGCTCCCACCACGCGTGATCTCGGACCGCCAAGCCGCGCGCGTCTCGGCGTCCATCTGCCGCCCATGCGCCTTTCCGACGACATGGGCGAGGTAATGCGCCGCCCGGACCGCCTCCTCGCAGCCGAACTGATCGACGTCGAGCTTCAGATCCTGTGGCGCGAGTTCGCGCATCACGGCCGAGTTGCCCAGCAGCCGAACCGGCATCATGCGTTCTCCCAGATTCGGCGACAGGGCCCGCGCGCCGGCCACCACCCGTTCGGCCGGCTCGGACGGCATCGCCACACCGGGAGCGGTCGGCGCGGCCGGCTCGACCGCCTCCTTCAGGTCCACCAGCGCGAGCCGGCGCTTGTTTCCGGACTCCGTGATGCCGACGAGCGCGGCATAGCGCAGGAAGCCGAGCGAACTGCAGCCCTTCATCCAGTAGGCCGCATCGATCAGGCGTATCTCGGCCTCCTCGCTGCGCCCATTCAGGGCCAGCACCAGATGGCGCACCGCGTCTTCCTGGAAGAGCCCATCGAGGGCCTCTCGTTCCTCCGTATCGAGCTTCCAGAACTTGCGCCCGAGCGGAATCGCCGGCTCCACGCCCTTCAGGCGCTCGCGCGCAAGGTGCTTCCAATGACGCCCGAGGGCCCGGCGGCGGACCGAGCGCACCGCCTCCGGTTCGGAGGGCTGCCGGTTCGCCTCCTTCGGTCCCAGCCCCGCGGCGTAGCCCAGAAGCATTTCTTCCAGCATCCGTGCCGTCACCACACCGGGAAGGTCGGAGCCGCGCGCGGCACTGGCGAGCGACAGCCCCAGGCGCACGAGGTCATGCGTCGGGTTACCGATGACGGTCTGGTCGAGATCGCGGATCTGGATGTCGACGCGGCCGTCGGCATCGGCCAGGGGCCCGAGATTTCCGAGATGGCAATCACCGCAGATCCAGACCGGCGGTCCCTCCGGCAGGGTGCCGCGGGCGAGACCCTCGAGCCACTCGTAGAACTTCAGGGTATTGCCCCGGACATAGGCGTGGGCCGATTGGGCCATTTTGAGGGTGCGTTGCCGCTCCAGCACCAAAGCACGTTCCTCAGGACCATAGGCTCCGTTCGCGGGCATCAAACACCTTCATTCGATCGTTGGGCGCTCAGCGCCCGCTTCCGGCATCAACGCACTCACGGCGGTGAGTTGAGCGCGGCTCATCGTCTCCGCTGTGGATGACCGTGCCAGTTAAAACGTAACGGGAAGCCAAGCATCGGGGAGGCTGGCCGACGCGCTGGGGAAATGCGGTCTCGGTGGCGTTCGACAGGGCGACGCCGAGTGAAACCCGGGTTTCAACGGCTGCGACATGGGTCGTTGGAAGAGTAACGCCCCCTCGCTAATGAAATGATCGGAACGCGCTGCCCGTGCGTTATCCCCGGCATCGACGCAGATTTGTGGGGCGCTCGGTCGGCGTCCATGCGAGACGGGCTAGACAGTATAGGAGCGGCGACCGAGCCGATGAACGAGGCGATGAACACGACCAGCACCCGATCCGGTTCCGAGAACAGGATTTCGACCGGCATATCGGGCTTGGACGAGGTTCTCGGCGGCGGCCTGACGCCGGATCGGCTCTACCTTCTGGAAGGTACGCCCGGCACCGGAAAGACGACACTCGCGCTGCAATTCCTGCTTGAAGGCGCGGCCCGGAAGGGACGCAGCCTCTACGTGACGCTGTCGGAGACGGCGGACGAGCTGCGCGCCGCGGCCAGGAGCCATGGCTGGTCGCTCGACGGTATCGAACTCTACGAGCTCGTCAACGAGATGGGTCTCGACCCCGACAGCGAGCAATCGATCCTGCACCCGTCCGAGATCGAACTCGGTGAAACGGTCAGGGAGGTCATGGCACGGGTCGAGAGTCTCAAGCCCGAGCGCGTGGTGTTCGACAGCCTCTCGGAGCTGCGCCTGCTGGCCCAGAACCCGCTGCGCTACCGGCGCCAGATCCTCGCGCTCAAGCAGTTCTTCGCCAAGCGCGCCTGCACCGTCCTGATGCTCGACGACCGCACCTCCGAGGCGGGCGATCTTCAGCTCCACAGTATCGCGCACGGGGTGATTTCCCTCGACCAGAACCCGCGGGAGTTCGGCGCGGAGCGCCGACGCCTGCGGATCGTGAAGATGCGCGGCATCAAGTTCCGGGGCGGCTACCACGATTTCGTGGTGGCGACCGGCGGCGTCCAGGTCTTCCCACGCCTCATTGCGGCCGAGCACCGCGCGAGCTTCGATTCGACGGCGCAATCCACGGGTTCGGACGAACTGGACCTGCTGCTGGGCGGCGGCCTCGTGCCCGGCACCAACACGCTCCTGCTCGGCCCCTCCGGCGTGGGCAAGACGACGACCGGATTGCGTTGCATGCTGGCCGCGCTCGAACGAGGCGAGACGGCGACGTACTACCTGTTCGACGAAGGGCTCGCGACGATGATCGCCCGGGCCACCATGCTCGGCATGGACCTGAGGCCGCATCTGGGAACCGGACGGCTGACCATCATGCAGATCGACCCGGCGGAGCTCTCGCCGGGAGAGTTCGCCTCGAACGTCCGACAGGCCGTCGAGGAACACGGCTCCACCTTCGTCGCCGTCGACAGCCTGAACGCCTACCTGCACGCGATGCCGGGTGAGGAGCACCTCATCCTGCAGATGCACGAACTCCTGAGCTACCTGAACCAGAAGGGTGTCACCACGCTCCTCGTGCTCGGGCAGCACGGTGTGATCGGCGAGGTTCGGACCGACATCGACCTGAGTTACCTCAGCGACTGCATCCTTCTGTTCCGGTTCTTCGAAGCGAGCGGCGAGATTCGCACGGCGCTGTCGGTGGTGAAGAGCCGCGTCAATCCGCATGAGCGGACGATCCGTGAGTTGAGGCTCTCGACCGATGGGCTTCGGGTCGGCGAGGCGCTGAGCGATTTCGAGGGTGTGCTCACCGGTCTGCCGGCCTATCGCGGGCGGGTCGCGATGCTGAAGGGGTCAGATGCGTCCGGGGACGGCGCTTGATGTCATCCACCGAGGAACGCGTCCTGATCCTGGCACCACGCGGGCGCGATGCCGCGGTGATAGAGGGGGTGCTGGACCGCTCCAGCATCCGCGCTAGGGTCTGCGCGAACGTCGCGGAGTGGCTGACGGGGCTGCGCGAGGGGGCGGGAACCGCGCTCGTGACCGAGGAGGCTTTGGCCGACGGCGACACGGCGGACGTGTTCGCTTGGCTCGATGCGCAACAACCCTGGTCGGACTTCCCCTTCATCGTACTGACGACGCGCCAAGCCGGCCGTCGAACCCAGAGCGCGGCAGAACTGCTGCGGCGGCTCGGCAACGTGGTTCTGCTGGAACGCCCGATCAATGCCGAAACGCTGACCAGCGCCGTCGTCTCGTCCCTGCGTGCGCGCCGCCGCCAATATCAAGCCCGGCAGCATCTGCTGGAACGGGAGCGTGCCCAGGAGCAACTCCGGCTGGCGAACGAGGAGTTGGAGCGGCGTGTCGCCGAGCGGACGCGGGAGGTCGAGACCGCCCACGAGACCCTCGCCTTTGCCCTCGATGCCGCCGGCATGAGTTCGTGGGACATCGACTACGTCGCCGGAACCCATCGCCGTTCGCCTCACTTCGATGCCGTCTTCGGCTATCCCGGCACAGAACGGTCGTGGGACCGTGAGACATTCCTGGCCCATCTCGTCGATGAAGACCGCGAGACGGCCGAGGAGGCGTTCGCGAATGTCCCCAAGACGGGCAGACTCGATCTCGAATGCCGCATCCGGCGCGCGGACGGAGCGGTGCGCTGGATTGCGATGCGCGGGCGGGTCAAATCCGGCGAGGCCGATTCGCCGGAGCGGATCGCCGGCATCCTGATGGACCGCACGGATCAGCACGTCACGGAGGAGGCGCTGCGCCAAGCCCAGAAGATGGAGGCGATCGGCCAGCTTACGGGCGGTGTGGCGCACGATTTCAACAACCTGCTCACCGTGATCGTCGGCGGCCTCGACATGATGCTGCGCCGCCCCGACCAACCCGACCGCGTGAAGCGGCTGGCCGAGGCGGCGATGGGCGCGGCGCGGCGCGGCGAGCAGCTCACCCAGCAGCTTCTCGCCTTCTCGCGCCGCCAGATGCTGCGGCCGCAGACGCTCAACCCGAACCGGCTGCTGCTGGACTTCCGGCCGCTCGCCGAGCGCGCGGCGACGGGCGCCGTCGAGCTGGCCTTCGATCTCGACCCGGCCCTCGACCCGATCCGCATCGATCCGGCCCAGTTCGAGTCGGCGGTGCTGAACCTGATCGTGAACGCGCGCGACGCCCTGGAGGGAAGGGCGGGCCACGCGCGCATCGCGGTCACGAGCGGCAATGTCCGGCTCGGCACGGCGGCGGTCGCGGACCGGGGCGTTCCGCCGGGCCCTTACGTCGTCATTTCGGTGACGGATACCGGCAGCGGCATCCCGCCCGACAAGCTTCAGCGTGTCTTCGAGCCGTTCTTCACCACCAAGGAGGTCGGCAAGGGCACCGGACTCGGGCTCAGCCAGGTCTACGGCTTCACCCGCAGCGCCAAGGGATTCGCGCAGATCGAATCGGAGGTCGGCGAAGGCACGACGGTCAGCCTGTACTTTCCGCGATCGACCGACCCGGCCGGCGAGGAGATCGGGCCCGGACCGGTCGGCGCCATCCCGCTGCGCCGAGCCGGGGAGGGCGAGACGGTGCTGCTGGTCGAGGACGACGAACAGGTGCTCGGAATGGCCGTCGAGAGCCTGGAGGAGCTTCGCTATCGGGTCATCGTCACCCGCAATGCGGCCGAAGCGCTGGAGCATCTGCACGGCGTCGAGCGGATCGACATCCTGTTCTCGGACGTCGTCATGCCCGGCGGGATGAACGGCTCGCAGCTCGCCGTCGAGGCGCGACGGGTGCGCCCGGACATCAGGATCCTGCTGACCTCGGGCTATGTGGCGAATCTCGACGAGGGGCAGGTGATCGGCCAGGGCGAGCTTCCAGTGCTCAACAAGCCCTACCGGCGTGACGAACTCGCCCGGTCGCTCCGCCTCGTGCTCGGCGGCGAAAGGGCCTGATGGCTCCCGGAGCGTCTCCCGGCTCGCCACACTGGCCGACCGCCGGATCTGTCAGCGCCAGGCAGGACGACCGGTGGAGAAGCCTGGCGAGGCTCAACTTCGTCGGCGCGTCCTCAGTGTCTCTCACAGAACTCCGGCTGCGCCGCCGTGCCCAGGACCGAGGCGACCCGTGATCGGGAGTTTTGTGAGGCACTCTTACTGGCTGAGATCGATGACCTTGCGCTTGTTCGATGGAGATCGATCCCGTGGCTTCGCGGCATCGCGGCCCAGCCACTCGGGCGAGTCCTGGTAGCTGGCATTCGGCGGTGTCGTACGATCGAGCTTTTCGCGCTCCGCCTGGGCCGGACTTTCGATCTGCGGGATGGGGGCCGATTGCGGATACTGCGCTGACGGTCCGCGAAGCTGGAAGCCGTCGATGCAACGCCGGAGCGCGATCGGATCCGTAATGAACGTACACTCGTTCACATTCGTGATCGGCTGGGCCATCACCGCCCCGGATTGAACCGAGAGCATGACGGCGAAAATGACCGACATCCGTCGCATCGATGGCCTCCTGATCCGCTACGCCAATCCGGCTGAGCCGGTCATGCTCAGCGTGACAGCGTCGGCGCAACTTGTCGGATCTCGACCTCGCTCGGCTCGGCCGGCCGCGGCCGCTTGACCTGCGTCTGCGGCGATGCGGTGCTGGGAGAAGCAGCAGAAGCACGCCCCGATCCGGCCGATCCGGTGGGAAGTGCCGCCGCTGCCGTGCTCGCACCCTTTCCGTCGATGCGTCCCAGCCGAACCTTGACGCCGCGAACGGACTTGGCTGCGGCGTCGTAATCGCACTCGTAGGTAATGCGAACCCACTGACCCTGCGGATTGAGGAAGCGTACCGAGTCGCCGCGAAACTTGACGACGGTGTCCGCGCCAGCCGGCGGCTCGGCCTCCTGGAAGATGGTTCCGGTCGGCCGGTTCATCCACTCGAAATCCGTCGGCGCCTGCCGCTCGATCCCCGGCACGCAGGCCTGCACGGCCGCGGGGATGGCCTGCCGGGCACAGTTGGCGTCGCATCCCGCTTTGGCGGCCTCGTTCGGACCCGGCTTTGCGTCCTGGGCGGTCGCGGCGGAAATGCAGAGCCCAGCTAAGCCGATACCCGCCAGCGCGCGAGGAACCACCGTCAGGGGGAAGGCCCGGCGCGCCACCAGTCCAGCCACGATCCGAATCATCCGTCGAACTCTCCAATATCCACCCAGGCGCGGTGGCACCCATACGGCACCTCTTTCAAGATGCGGGCGGAAGACATAGCGGGGTTTTGCGGCGTCAACCACTATCCATCAGCCGCGGCGCGGCCGTTTCCCGGCATGGAGCTGATCATTTCCAAAGTCCGTTGCCGAAATGTGAAGGCGCGGCACCGATCGAGGCATCACACAAGAGACATGGAGGGACACCATCGGCAATCGCTTATCGAAAGCGACCCGATGGGTCGATAAACGGATGACGCGACGAAGTACAACAGGCGACGATTAAATCATTTCTCATGCACCTTGCACGCACGCCTCACATCGGGGCCTCAACGCGCCACGTCCGACGTCGGCGAGAACTGGCACACGCGCGCGAGCAGCGCCACCAGTTCGGGCTGTCGCGAGGTTCCGGTCTTGGCGAAGATCGAGGCCAGTTGGGTGCGGAGCGTCGCGATACTGACGTTGCGGCTCTGCGCGATGGTCGCCAACGGAACGCCGCGACTGAGTTCGGCAGCCAGACGCCCCTCGGCCACGGTAAGGCCGAAAATCTTTTCCAGCGCCGGGGCGCACACCTGCGACCGGACCGAAAGGTCGATCAGAATGAGCAGGCGATGGGCTTCTCCCATGGCCGTTATATCCATCGCTTGAAACACCAGACGCTGGTCGCTGCGCGGGCGCTCCAGTTCCACCGTGCCGAACGGCTCTGTCAGCGCATTGTTGATCATCCGGGCCGTGAACGGCTCGGCGGTCGCGGCGGCCACATCGTGATTACCATCGACAACAATCTGACGCGCCAGAACATTACAATCGATCGTCTTTGCGCGAATACTAATCAAAACGGCAGCAGATCCGACTTTATCGAGAACGTTGAGCAATGCATATTTATCAGGCATCGTTATCGGCTTTGTTCTTTTGCGTCAGTATGCGAATCTGAAACCAACGTTATTCTTCGTACGGCCGCATCCTGAATCTACAGTGAGCGTCGTCCGAGGCATTAACGATATATATCAGGTGAAGCTTTCGCGCCAACACCGGACTCTACGCATTCAGTGCCGTTTCTCACAGCGGCAAACTACGCATGAATCAACCTCACATGAGCGAAGATTGAAGCGCAAAAACGACCCCGCCAGATTGTCGTGGAGTTATTGCACAAAAGCAGGATTGATCGCGATAGATTGAGCGCAACCAATTTCGAGCTGAGGCCAGCAAGACCGAAGCAATTTCGGGAAATCGAGGCCAGGCCTCGGAGCGGTATTAGCAGATTTTGCTGCGAAAATTTTCTTCAGGTCGCTGGATCGCCAAACAAAATAGCCAAATCTAGGGCGAAAATTATATTGAATACTTTGATATTGACGGTGTGATATCGCTGCCCCTCCAGGACACAAATTAAGGTAAACGATCCGTTTCCATCCGAAACCGCAATTTATCCTTCAAATGAATGATGCGGCTCCCCCTGTCCTCCCGTATTTAACTCCTCGTTAACAACAGCACGAAGCAGCCACCCCACCCGGCAGACTGGTCAACAGTCGGTAAAGACCGGGCAAGCGGCTGCGGGATGACAGAATTCGGCACGCAGGGGATCAATCATGAAGCACTTCACCATCGCCACCATTAGCACCCTCGCCCTTCTCGTTGGCGCTCCTGTTCTCGCCGCCAGCCTGAACGATGCGACGACTCTGCAAAGCGGAAACTCGAACAATCTCGATCTGACCCAGACCGGCACCAGTGGCACCGCTTCGATTGACCAGCTGGGCGACAATAACGGCGACACGGCTTCGGGCGCCACGAGCACGCAGTCCGGCCGTAACAACAGCGTCGAGATCCTGCAGGACGGCAACCGGAACTCGTTCGTCACCAGCCAGGATGGCGGCAACGGCAACGTCATCGACCTGACGCAGCGCAATCTCAACAACTACGCCAACATCGGGCAGGTCGGCGGCAGCAACGCCACCACGACGGTCGAGCAGAGCGCCGGTCGTGGCGGCATCGCTGCGCACGAGGCCGAGGCGAAGCAGACCGACGTTCGTAACTCGCAGATCGATATCCGGCAGATCGGCTCCGTCCAGTCCGCCTATGCGTGGCAGGCCGACGATACCCGCGGCAACTCGAATATCTTCATCGATCAATCGATCGCATACAACGAGGCCCTCGCCGGCCAGTCGAACGTTGCCGGTTCCACCGTGGACATCGGTCAGGTCGGCTTCGGCAACAACGCCGTCGTCGGTCAGGAAGGCTCGCGGAACACGACGGGTACCATCAAGCAGTCGGGCTTCGTTCAGGTCGCGGCCGTCGCACAGAGCGGCAACGTGAACTCGTCGGCGCAAATCTCGCAGATCGGCTTCTCGAACTTCGCCAACGCTCAGCAGACGAACTCGACGGGAAGCGACATTTTCGTGAGCCAGTTCAGCGATAACAACGTTCTGTTTGCGAATCAGAGCAATTCGAATGCTGCGCTGATCGAGGCAACGCAGTTCGGGTCGGGTAACAACGCGCTGATCACGCAGATGAATTCGAACAACTCCGGCATCTATCTCTATCAGGCCGGAAACACGAACTTTGCGACCCTCGAGCAGCTCAATTCGGCTGCCAGCACGATCACCGGATTCCAGAGCGGAAGCTCGAACGTCCTGATCGCCTCTCAGCTCAACAGCGCGAGCAGCACGATCCTGAGCTCGCAGCTCGGCAATGCAAACGTGGCGACCATTACGCAGGGCCGTCGCTAATCTCCGATACACATCATGAGACGTGGCCACCCTTCAAACCGGGCGGCCACGCCTTCAAGTCAAACATAGCCATCGACCTGTGTTCATCAGGCCGGTGGCTGTTCTCTTTCGAACGTCACGACAGCTCGTCGACCAGAAGGCGTTCTTCGCGAAGCGGAACGCGGATAAGGCTCCCACGGATCGGGTGACGTCATCACCCGCGGGGACGCCGTATCCAGCGCTCGTCGGCCTACGATCCGTCATAGATGGCGTGCGAGCGTTCACGTTTCATATCGAGGCGCGGAATGACCATGCCCGGCGACATCTCACCCCTGCCGATCGTGTGCGTGATGTCCGAGCACCGCCAAGGTTCGCAGCTGCGGGTGGAGGCGGAGATCCGCTCGAACCGGCCGCAATCCGGCCGCTACCGTCTCTTGGTGATGAAGCAGGGTCCATCCGGCAGCGCGCAGGTCAGCCAGCAGTCGGAATTCTCCCTTGTGCCGGGCTCCCCCGTACGGGTTGAGGGACTGAGCTTCTCCCTGGAGCCATACGGGCGCTATCGCGCCAGACTCTCCGTTCGTGCTGGAGACGCCGAATATGCCTGTGAGCGCGAGGGGCCGGATGGATCCGATTCGCTGTAGCGGCCCTCTGGGACCGTGCGGCTGATCGCGTTTTCATCACCCGAGCCGACGTTTCGGCGGAGCTGCGACGGGACCGGTGACCGGCGCGGCTCTGTGGCGCGCGGGTCACGCCGAACCGCCGGAAAGCCCCGGGGCCGGGGCATGGGCCGGTTCCGCGTTGACTTCAATTTACGCGTACCACAATACAAATCAAACGAAAGGACCGTCCCGCCTCCTCATAATGCGTTCTTAATCCACTTCATTATCGCAAAATTAAAACTCAATGTGCTCTCTGATTGGTGTAAAATCACCAATGGATCGCAAGCCAGCAATGGACGGAACGGCAAGATGAGCGGCTCAACCCAGAGAACCACGCACCGCTCGGCAGTCGTTTGTCTTACGGCTCTGGGCGTTCTGTTGTCCTTCCCCACGGTCTCGTCGGCTCAGCAGTCGAACGCTGCTTCAGTGCCTGCCGGCCAGTCGATCCCAACCGAGGTGGCGGTCGAGTACGCGACGATCGGTTCGACCGCTCTTCCGATTCGGATCCTGGGTCTCAACGGTGGCGTATCCGGAGCCAACGGCCAGACCGCGTCCAATCAGCAGGTCGGCAACGCCAACCGGACGGACATCCGTCAGAGCGGCGGCGGGAACGCGGCAGCGGTTCAGATTTTCGGCGACGGCAACACGGCAGCGATCACGCAGCAGGGCCTTAACAACACCGGACAGGGTGCCCTGACCGGATCGAGCATCCGCTTCGATCTCCAGCAGAGCGGGCTCGGCAACAGTGCCAATCTGAGTGTCAACGCGCCCACGGGCGCGAACCTCACCGCTGGCGCGAACGTCCAGGTTCGGCAGGACGGCAATGGCAACAGCCTGACAGGCTCCGTCCCGGGCGCGGCCGAGGTCGTTGTCAATCAAATCGGCAATGGCCTTTCGGCCGATGTGAGCCAAGTCGGTGCCGCCAAGAGCATCAACGTCCTGCAAGTCCGCACCCGCTGAGGCGGGGATGCAGGCAGCTTGAGAAAGTGAGACCCCACCATGAAAACATCTTTCCTGGCGGCAAGTGCTCTGCTGGCGCTCTCGGCAGGTCCGGTTCTGGCGGGCAATCTGATCCATCAGCCGATCAACCCGGCCTTTGGTGGGAGCCCGCTCAACGGAGGCTGGCTGCAGAGCGAAGCCAACGCTCAAAACATTCCACAAGCCCGTGAGCAGCGCCTGAACCAGATCTTCTCCAGCCAGACCGGCCGTGCCGGGCAAACGCTGACCCAGGGGCAGATCTTTGCCCAGCAGTTGCAGTCACAGCTCTTCAGCTCACTGGCCAATCAGATCACGCGGGCGATCTTCGGCGAAAATGCCCAGCCGAACGGAACCTTCGAGTTCCAGGGCACGACGATCAATTTTGCACGCGAAGGGGCGAATGTCCGCATCGTCATTTTCGATGGCACGACGACCAGTACGGTCGTCGTACCATCGGGTCCTTGAACACCGCTGAGACCGAGTTCGCCGAGTCTGCAAAAGCGTCAGGTTCAACTCGGACGCAATAGATGCGGTGTTCGCGCCACGATAATCCGAAGGTTGCGACAAGCAGCCCGGTCATGGTTGGGATTCTTGATCCTTATGTGGGCTGAAAAACTCTCGATCCGACGTCTTGCCGTCGGTGGTCTTGTGAGCGCCGCGCTCGGCTTGGGCGGCTGCGTCCCCGTCGGCGGGCGCGAGCCGCTCAACGAGGCACCGACCATCACCGAGACGTCGCCGACCGGGCTCGACCTCGCCCTGCTGCCGCCGCCAGTGAAAGCGGTCGATCTGGCAGTCTACAGCTTTCCGGATCTGACCGGGCAGAACAAGCCCAGCGACAACTTCGCGGAGTTCTCCCGTGCCGTCACACAGGGCGGCGCGGCCTTCCTCGTCGATGCCCTGCGTCGCACCGGCAGCGGACGCTGGTTCCGGGTGGTGGAGCGCGGAAGCCTCGCTAACATTCTCCAGGAACGGCAGCTCATCCGCGCCACCCGCCAGGAATTCGATCAGGACCAGGCCAAGCCGCTTCCGCCGATCCGCTTCGCCGGCCTGCTGGTCGAGGGTGGCATCCTCGCCTACGACGCGAACTTCGTCACGGGTGGAATCGGGGCTCGCTATCTCGGGATCGGCGGCGATATCCGCTATCGGCGCGACGTCGTGACGGTCGGCATGCGCATCGTATCCGTCCAGTCGGGCGAGGTGCTGACGAGCGTCACGACCACGAAGACGATCTACTCGATCGGGCTTGCGACCAACACGTTCCGCTACGTCGCGGTCAACAAGCTGTTCGAGTTCGATGCCGGCGTGACGCGCAACGAACCGACGCAATTCGCCGTGCGCGAATCCATCGAGTTGGCCGTCTACTCGACCCTGATGGAAGGCGTGCGAAAGGGATTGTGGAAGTTCCGCGATCAGGACGTCGGGCAGCGCCTGCTTCAGCAATATATCGAGCGCGACAAGCCGCTTCCTGCCGCGAGCGCGAGCGTCGAGGTCGTTCCGGAAGCCGTCGTGGTCGCGAAGAACTGAGACGATGTGTGACAGGCATCCCTGGCGGGGGCTGGCACTGGTCGCAGCCGTCCTGTTCACGTCGCAGGCAAAGGCCGATGCCCGTGGCCGCCTGCCGATTCTGGATTTGACGGCCACAGTGCAGGTCACGGCCGCGATCGAACCGCCGCTCACGGTCACCGTTGCGATCGTCCAGAAGATCGCGCCGGAGTTGCCGGTTTCAGCGATCTCGACCCTCGTTGCCCAGGCCGCCCTCAGCGCCGGCGTTCCTTCCGATTTCCTCCTGCGGCTGCTTAAGCGGGAAAGTGGGTTGAACCCGATGGCCGTGAGCCCGAAGGGCGCACTCGGCATCGCGCAATTCATGCCGGCGACGGCGGCCGAGCGTGGTCTCGGCGATCCCTTCGATCCGGTTCAGGCGATCCCCAAAGCGGCCGAATTGCTGCGCGATCTCCGGCTGCGATACGGAAATTGGGCCTTGGCGGCGGCTGCCTACAATGCCGGCCCCGGTCGGGTCGACGCGTGGCTGAGCGGCCGCCTCGACCTTCCAAAGGAGACCGTGGACTACGTTGCCAACGTCACCGGCGTGAACACGCCGGCTTGGACGGAGGCGTATCGTCCGTCCGGGACCGGCTGGCCGCTCCGGATCGCGTCCTTCGCGGCGCCGCTGTCCCCGTTCGGCCCGGCGGCCGATTTGGCCGCGATCCGGATATCGAGTCGCCAGGAGGCATCGGCCGAGGGGAAGAACGCGACGGGACCAGCGGGCGGCTCGATCGCACCGCTCTCGACGGCTCAGCTCCGCGCCGCGGCCGGCGGTGTTCTGCGATCGTCGGGCGGAGCAAGTGGCCCCTGTGCCGCCCTGCTCAGCCCCGGCGCGCAATGTTTGAACTACAGCCGGTATTGATCGGCCGCCCGTGCCCTGCCGCACGGCGCCGCCGTGGGAAGAGCCGCGAGCGATCCGCTCGCGGCGAGGAGCCGGGTATCAGCGGCCCTGTCTGACAATGATCTGGTTGAACGATCCGGACTGCGCGATGACCGCCGCGTTCGAGTTGCCGCTCTGCATCACGCGGATGAGGTTGCCCGTACCGGTCTGCGTCGCGTCGATGCGATTGTACTGGCCATCCTGCACGCCGTAGAAGGCGTTGCCCTGCACGCCGCTTCCGGTCGAAGCGTCGAGGCTTGCCGAGACGCGATTCATGGTGTTGCGCAGGGCACCGTTCTCGATGTCCTGCATCGTCGTGTCGGATCGCGCCATCAGGGCCGACATGTCCTGCGCTTGCGCGGATCCCGTGATCTGCATCACGGCAGCGCAAAGGGCGATGGTCGCAACGATTTTACGCATTGAAAACGGTCCTCACGTTCGGCTGAGGATCCCGTCGTCGTGTTAAGAAACGCTGAATTCGCACCGCCCCGCCCACAACCAGCAGTCGCCGCAAGGCCATGCACAAAATCCATTTGCACCGTCATCCTCGCCGCGACACCTGATGAGAGCTGCAATTCGGATCTAAAACCCGGTAAATTCGGGTTATGAAACTTAAAAAAATTTAGATAAAGTTAGCGAATTCCTAAGCACATAAGAGAATAAAACAGACACATTCGCAGCAGCGGCGGCGTTGCAACAATTAAAATTATTTACCTATGCCGGACGCGCGGCTGAAGCCAAGTTGAGCGCTGTCCGGTACGCGTGCCTGCGAGAAGCGAAGGCTACCGCGATCCGCCCGGCCCCGGCGGTCTAAGGTAAGCTCTCTACAGGCGATAGGAAGCCGAGGGACGCGAATTGCGGAGGCTTGAGCGGGGCCGCAGCGGTAACCTTTCGGTAAACAAACATCCTTAACAGAATTCTCGAATGGCCGACTGGATGTGGTTCGGGCGGTTGTTGCCGCTTCGCTTCGTGTCCAGCGGTGCGCTTCTCATGGAAGCATGCCTGGCGGGCGGCGAAGTCTCGACGACGCCGATCGTTATTCGGACCGGCGCTCTCATGGATCACCGGTCGAGGTCTGCCGACCGTATCGTTGGAAAGCCATTGCCATGCCGGAGACGATCGAAACGCGCAAAGGGGCAACCGGTAAGCCGATCGCGCAACCCTCGCCCGTCGAGATGCTGAAGCAGGCCGTCGCCGGTGGCCCGAAAGCTGGTGCAAATGCGACGCCGCCCGCAGCCGCGCCGACGCGGAAGTCGTTTCACCTCGGAGCCAACGGTCGGCTTGCCGCAGCAAGCGTGGCCGCCTTGGTTGGCGGCGTGTGCCTGGGCTTGGTGGCGACCCCTCAAGAACGATCCGGCACGGTGCTTGCTCAGATCCAGACCGAGCTGTCGGCCGGGCGCTCGGAAGCGGCCAGGTTCGCACAGGAGATCGACCGGCTTGCCCGTACGGTGACGGCCCTGCACGAAGCCAGCGACGTTGCTCGCAGTGAGACTAAGGCGCTCGGCCACACCGTGACGGATCGGCTCGGCCGCACCGAGCAAGCGCTCGATAAGCGACTGGCGAACCTGTCCGAGACGATGGCCCGGGTCGAGCGCGATCAGGCTGAGCGCATGACGAGCGCGATCGCGCAGTGGGAGAAGAAGCTGCAACCGGTTGCCGCCGCCGCTCCCGCCAAATCCGAGCCGAAGCCCGAGGCGCGCGCGCCGGAGCCGACACAGACCGGAAGTCTTCCCGACAAACCGAAGACCAACACCCTCGAAGGCTGGGCGCTGCGCGATGTCTACGACGGCGTCGCGATCCTCGAAGACCGCCGCCGTCAGCTCGTTGAAGTGGGACGGGGAGATGCGGTACCCGGCATCGGCCGGGTCGAGGCGATCGAGCGCCGGGGTCGGCAGTGGGTCGTGGTCACCCGCCAGGGGGTCATCACACCCCAAGCCTGGTAGCGTCGATTCGGGGAGCGGACGGGCCGTCAGTTCACCGGTAGAATATCGACCCGCTTGAGAGCACCAAGCGTCGTGCCCGGCACGGCGGGTACCAACTCAGCCAGCATGGTCGCCCGCTCAATCCGCATCCGGCCGCGCGCGCGTGCCTCCTCCTGAGCCGTCGGCGTCGGGCGGAGGACCATGGCGAGAAGCGCTTCGCCTTCGCCCTGCTCGGTCAGATACTTCCCATCGAAGACTGGCATGACCCGCTCCCACCCTCGGTGAGGGCACGCGGTCTACGAGCGAAAGCTCGACCGTGTGTGGAGAACTAACAAAACGGGGATAAGTTCCGCCAGTTCTTCAATCTTCACCGCGCCTTCATATTTGCGGCGCAACAGACCTTACTGCGGTGCAAAGCCGCACACCAGGTCGACAATAGTCGTACAACTCAGGTTTGCGGCAGCGCCAAAAGATTTGCTGGAATGCCACGAAAACCCGTTTCGACTTTGTAGAGGTGACCCGCCATCGGCTCGAGCCTCGGATCGCGACCGCGAAGACAGGTCGTGACATAGAGCGTCGAGAGGTCGTCACCGCCGAAAGCGCATTTCGTGACGAGCGATGTCGGCATCGGCACGACGTACGCGACGCGGCCGTCCGGGTCGAAACGGGTGATGCGGCCCGCACCATAATGGCAGATCCAGAGGTGACCCTCGGCATCGAGCGTCAGACCGTCCGGCTTGCCCCAGCTCTCTTCGAAACGGATCAGCGGCCGCGCTTCGCCGATCCGCCCGTCATCGAGAGGGTGAACCTGCACAAGGCCGTTCGCGGTATCGATCGTGTAGACACGCCGGCCGTCAGGGCTGACGACCGGACCATTGGTCACGGCGGCACGGCTGCCGAACGTCTCGACCCGCGCTCCGTCCCAACGGTGGAAGCCACCGGTCTGCGCCTTCTCCTCGTCGTCCATGCTTCCGAAATAGAGCCAGCCATCCGGCCCGGCATTGCCGCTGTTGAGCCGATTGCCCGCAGGGTAATCGTCCGGATGGACGAGTGGCGTACGTGATCCGTCCGAGAGCCGCAGGGCGGCGACACCGGACTTGAACCCCGCGACGACGCGATCAGGATCAGGCGTCAGAACGGCGAAGCCGATCTTCTCGTCGAGCGGAAGCCGCACGGCCTCGCCCGTAGCAGGCCAATGCTGCCAGATCGCCGGGTTCTCGATATCGACCCACAGCAGTGACCCGTCACGGGCATCCCAGACGACCTCCTCACCGAGGGTGCAGCCGCAGGCGACCGCGACGCGCGGCGTATGGGGATGAACGGGTGGGGTCATCGAGGCTCCGGCACGCTGAAGGGCGGCGCTTTCAATGTCTCTCACGAAACTGCCGCCGCGCTGTCATCGCCGGAGCGAGAACGGTCAGAGACCGGGAGTTTTGTGAGGCACGCTAAACCCCGCCTCGATCAACGCGCTGCGCCCGCGCTTTTTCCTTCATCGGATGGGGGCCGGTTCGAAACCTGCGGTCCTACCGGGTCGCCTCCGCGACGAACTCGGCATTGATGGCAAAAGCGGCCATCGCGCCTTCCGCGGCGGCCACGACGGCGAATTGCACACGGCGGGACGCATCACCGGCGACGTAGAGTCCGGGCACGTTGGTCTTCTCGTACTCGCGGGTCGGAACCACGCTGCGGGTCTCGTCGAGTTCGCAGCCGAGTTGAGTGATGAGCGGGGAGGGACTGCAGGCGAACGGCATCAGGAAGAGCGCCGTGCAGGCCGTCTGGCTTCCGTCGCGGAAGCGGAGGCAGGTGGGCCGCGATCCGTCCCCTTCCAGCCGTTCGATCTCCGCCTCGATCACCCGCACGCCGTTTCGGGCGAGCCGATCACGGTCCTTGTCGGACAGTTCGCCGTCGTGACCACTCGTGCAAAGGGTGACGTCCTGGCTCCAGCCGGTCAGTTCCAGCGCGAGCCCGCAGCCGCCATGCCCACGCCCGTAGACGACGAGCGGGCGGTCGCGAACCTCGAAGCCGTCGCAATAGGGGCAGGAATGCACGCCCGTGCCCCAATAGGTGTCGAAGCCTTCGATTTCGGGGATGTCCTGCGCCAGGCCCGTCGCAAGGATCAGGCGGCGCGCCCGCTCAACAGTACCGTCGGCCTGGATGACGGTGAAGCCGTCGGCGTCACGCGCGGCTTCCGTCACCGCAACATCACGGCACTCGACAGTCTCGTAGCGGTCGAGGTCGGCCCGGCCCTGTGCGCGCAGATCGAAGGGCGGGGTGCCATCACGGGTAAACAGGCCCCAGGTGCGGGGCGTCGCGGCGTTGCGCGGCTGGCTCGCATCGCAGAGAAGAACCTTGCGACGAGCCCGGCCGAGGATCAGGGCGGCGTTGAGCCCGGCCGGGCCGCCGCCCACGATGATGACGTCGTGCATGCTGATCTCCCGGCGAACCCGCCGGGGATCAAGCCTCGTGATCGCAAAAGAGTTTCCGGAAAAGGGCGACGCTCAGGCGGCGCTCTTCACCGGCACGCCCTTCTCGGAGAGGAACTGCTGCAGCTCACCCGACTGGAACATCTCGCGGGCGATATCGCAGCCGCCGACGAATTCGCCCTTCACATAGATCTGCGGGATCGTCGGCCAGTTCGAGAAGGCCTTGATGCCCTCGCGCACCGCCATGTCGTCGAGAACGTTGACGCCCTTGAACGGCACGCCGAGGTAATTGAGGATCTGAACGACCTGACCCGAGAAGCCGCACATCGGGAATTGCGGCGTGCCCTTCATGAACACGACCACGTCCTGCGAATCGATCTCGTTCTTGATGGTGGTGTTGGCGTCGGTCATCGCACGGTCCTCGTTGTCTCTTCGTCTCGGTCAGGTGTGAAATCAGATCTGACCGCCTGATTTCAAGATCGGCTCAATCCTGCGGGACGCCCGTGGTGAGCGCAAGGGCGTGGAGCACGCCCCCCATCCGTCCCTGGAGCGCGCCGTAGACCATCTGATGCTGGGCGACACGGGTCTTGCCCTTGAAGGCGGCGGAGATGACGGTCGCCGCGTAGTGGTCGCCGTCGCCCGCCAGATCCTTGATCTCGACGTGCGCGTCGGGCAGCGCCTCGCGGATCATCGACTCGATCTCGCGCGCATCCATCGGCATTGGGGGCTCTCCGCTCGCTTTCGTCTCGTTACGCCGCAGGTGCGGCCGGCTGGCTCGCCATATAGGCGGGGAACCAGCCTTCATGCGCGGCCTTCAGCTCGGCCACGGATATGGTCTCTTCGCCCGGCAGCACCAAGCTGTCGCCCGCGACGATGCCGACGGTCGAGGCGTCGATGCCCTGCGCCGAGGCGCTGTAGAGAAGGTCGGATGCCGCTTCCGCCGGCACGGCGATCAGGTAACGACCCTGATCCTCGCCGAACAGGTAGGCATGGACCGGCACGCCCTCCGGCGCCGCCGGCAGAGCCGCGCCAAGGCCGCCGGCCATCGCCATCTCGGCCAAAGCCACGGCGAAGCCGCCGTCGGAGAGGTCGTGCACCGTGTCGGCGATACCGGAGACGATGAGGCTGCGCACGAAGTCGCCGTTGCGGCGCTCGATCGCCAGGTCGACCGGTGGCGGCGCCCCCTCTTCGCGGCCGGCGATCTCGGACAGGTACAGCGACTGGCCGAGCCAGCCCTCGGTGCGCCCGATCAGCACCAGCACATCGCCCTCACGCTTGAGCGCGACCGTGGCGTGGCACTCGACATCGTCGATGACGCCGACGCCGCCGATGGTCGGGGTCGGAAGGATGCCGACGCCGTTGGTCTCGTTGTAGAGCGAGACGTTGCCGGACACGACGGGGAAGTCGAGGGCGAGGCAGGCCTCGCCGATGCCCTTCAGGCAGCCGACGAGCTGGCCCATCACCTCGGGCTTCTCCGGGTTGCCGAAGTTGAGGTTGTCGGTGATCGCAAGCGGGCGCGCGCCGACGGCCGTGATATTGCGCCACGCTTCGGCGACCGCTTGGCGTCCGCCCTCGACCGGATCGGCCTCGCAGTAGCGCGGCGTCACATCGGTGGAGATCGCGAGACCCTTCGGCCCGTCCTCGACCCGGACGATGGCGGCGTCGCCGCCGGGCTTCTGCACGGTGTTGCCGAGAATGAAGTGGTCGTACTGCTCGTAGACCCAGCGCTTCGAGGCGAGTTCGGGCGAGCCGACCAGACGCTTGAGCGCCTCCGCGTTCGGCACGCTCGCCTCGACGCTTGCCGCAGCGATCACCGGCTGGTGCGTGTTGGCGATGTGCGGGCGGTCGTAGAGCGGGGCCTCGTCGCCGAGTTCCTTGATCGGCAGGTCGGCGACGGTCTCGCCGTGATGCTTGATGACGAAGCGCAGCGTATCGGTGGTGTGGCCGATGACCGCGAAGTCGAGGCCCCATTTCACGAAAATGGCCTGCGCCTCGGCTTCCATGCCGGGCTTGAGCACCATGAGCATCCGCTCCTGGCTCTCCGAAAGCATCATCTCGTAGGGGGTCATGCCCTCTTCGCGGGTCGGCACCTTTTCGAGATGCAGCTCCACGCCGAGATCGCCCTTGGCGCCCATCTCGACCGCCGAGCAGGTGAGACCGGCCGCGCCCATGTCCTGAATCGCGATGACGGCGCCCGAGGCCATCAGTTCCAGGCAGGCTTCGAGCAGGAGCTTCTCGGCGAAGGGGTCGCCGACCTGGACGGTCGGGCGCTTGGATTCGCTCGACTCGTCGAACTCCGCCGAGGCCATGGTGGCGCCGTGGATGCCGTCGCGGCCGGTCTTTGAGCCGAGATAGACGATCGGGTTTCCGACGCCGGTGGCGGCCGCGTAGAAGATCGCGTCGGTACGGGCGAGGCCCACCGCCATGGCGTTAACGAGGATGTTGCCGTCGTAGCGCCGATGGAAGCCGACGAGGCCGCCCACCGTCGGCACGCCGAAGGAATTGCCGTAGCCGCCCACGCCTGCGACGACACCCGAGACGAGGTGGCGGGTGCGCGGATGGTCGGGCGAGCCGAAGCGGAGCGCGTTGAGCGCCGCGATCGGCCGCGCGCCCATGGTGAACACGTCGCGCAGGATGCCGCCGACGCCGGTCGCCGCGCCCTGGTAGGGCTCGATGAAGCTCGGGTGGTTGTGGCTCTCCATCTTGAAGACACAGGCGAGGCCGTCGCCGATATCGATCACGCCGGCATTCTCGCCGGGCCCCTGGATCACGTGCGGACCGGTGGTCGGCAAGCCGCGCAGGTGCTTGCGCGAGGACTTGTACGAGCAGTGCTCATTCCACATCGCCGAGACGATGCCGAGTTCGGTCAGCGTCGGCTCGCGGCCGACGAGGGCGCGGAAGCGCTCGTACTCGTCGGGTGTCAGGCCGTGCTGGCGCACCAGCTCGGGTGTGATCGGAACATCGTTGCGAAACATCCGAAGGCCCTGTCCCAAACCGTTGCCGCAAATCGATCCGATCCCTCAACCGGAACCGGCCGACGGCGAGCCGAACGGGCTCGCTGCGGCGGAAATGACTTTGCGCATCGCTCTAGAGCGGATCAGGACCGGCTGCAAAGGGCGTGCGCAGCCGTGGTCTGATTGCGTACAAGCCGGCTGTGCCTTTTCCCTACGTAAATTCGGCGCTGGCCGTCGCAGGCCGCTGCGTCCGGCACCGCTCCACCGCCGCATGGACGGGCTCCGGCCCGGCGACGAAGGCGACGTAATCGAAGGCCTTCGGCTCTCGGCTCGACATCAGGAGCTGGAAATGCATGCGGAACAGGTTCCAGCGCCGCCGCGCCACGAGCGCCGGCTCGATCAGATCCTCGATCTCGACGCGCATCAATGCGAAGCGGCCGGGGGGCGGCGCGGGCAGGCCGGAGGCGCTGAGCGGGTCGCGCAAGTGAATCGAGAGCCAGTCCCAGCTCGCTCGGATGTCGAGCCAGCCGATCGCCGTGTCGCGGCCGATCCGTCCGAGGGAGCCCCGCGCCTCCTGGGCCAGCGGGTCGAGGGTGAGCCAGGGAATGACGCTGCCGAGGGTCACGAGCGTCACCGGCGTGCCGCGTCGGCCGAATTCGGGATCGGACTTCAGGATGCGGTCGAGGCACTCGAAGGCGAGGAAGCTCGACGAGGAATGGCCGATCACCACGATCTCGGAGGCCCGTCCCTCCGCCGCGCGGATGCGCTCCGCCCAGGCGCCTGAGCGCTCGCGCATCGCCGTTTCGCGCCCCGAGGCGTGATCGTGAGTGAAGGCGGTATCATCGACGAGATGCGTGACGTAGAGCGGCTTTCCCCGCGTCAGATGGGTCACCAGGGCCAGGTTCGCGTAGGCGAGCAGCGGGACGAGGGCGATGCCGGCGAGCGTCGGCAGCGCGGCGAGCGGTGTCAGCGTCACCGCCGCGACGGCGAGCGCGAGGCTCGCGAGAACGAAGACCAGATAGAACTGGTGGACGCTGACGATGACCCGATAGAAGCGCCGCGCCTCGCGCTGGAACTTCCGCAGGTAGCCGGAGCGCCAGAGCCGCCACCATAAACCCGGCAGGCGCGTGAGCCGGCGCAGGTTGGAGCGGGGAAACCGGTCGCGGACGATGTCGTCCCAGCGCAGGAGGCTGTAGCGCACCCGCGTCGCTTCCCCCTCGGCCTCGCTCTCCACGTCCCAATCGAGGCTGATGCCGTCGGCGGACCGGATTGGATCGCCGACCGAGATCGCCATGCCGCGCCGGTCGGCCGTGATGCGGCTCTCGCGACGGAACAGACCCCAATAGGTCTCCGGTTCGCGGGGATCGAAGCCCGGCAGGTAGAACACCTGCCGCACGGGATGCGCGTCTACGGATTCAGGAATGGCGGACCGCCGTTTGTCTCGACCGATGGCGGGGCGTGCAGACGACACGCCCCTTCGCCCGCTGCCTACACGATGCGGCAGGGCCGGGGCGAGGGCAAAACGCCGACGGCCCAGCCTCAGGCGGCGTCCAGCCACTCCCGGAGTTTGGTCCAGCGACGCCGCGAGGCGCCTTCGCGGATCGCCATCGCGAGGGCCCGGCGCTGGCCGATCAGCACGACGAGGCGACGCCCACGGGTGACGCCGGTATAGAGCAGGTTGCGCGCCAGCATCGTGCGGTGCTGCGTCACCACCGGAATCACCACGGCCGGATATTCCGACCCCTGCGCCTTGTGGATCGTCGTGGCGACGGCCGGCACCAGCGTGTCGAGTTCGTTGAACGGGTAGATCACCGCGCGACCGTCGAAATCGACCACGAGCGCTTCGTCATCCGCATCGATGGCGCTGACCATGCCGAGGTCGCCGTTGAACACGTCGCGGTCGTAGTCGTTGCGGGTCTCCATCACCCGGTCGCCGGGGGCGAAGCGCCAGCCGAAGCGCTCAACCTCCGCCGATGGCGACGGATTCAACACGCGCTGAAGGGCGTTGTTGAGGTTGCGACTGCCGAGCGAGCCGCGGATCATCGGCGTCAGCACTTGGATGTCCCGGGTGGGATCGAGGCCGAAGCGGCGGGGGATGCGGCGGGTCACGAGTTCGATCAGCGTGTCCACGCCCTCGTCCGCGTCCTCGATCTCGACGAGGTAGAAGTCGCTCGGCTCGCCCTTGGCGGGTGCGGTCGGCATCCGCCCGGTGTTGATGCTGTGGGCGTTGACGACGATCCGGCTCTGCGCCGCCTGACGGAAGATCTCGGTGAGGCGCGCCACCGGCACGGTCCCGGAGGCAATCACGTCGGCGAGCATCTGTCCCGGCCCGACCGAGGGCAGCTGATCGACATCGCCGACGAGGATCAGGCCCGCCCGCTCCGGTACGGCCTTCAGCAGCGCATGCATCAGCGGCACGTCGACCATTGAGGTCTCGTCGATGACAAGCAGATCGCAATCGAGCGGGTTGTCCTCGTTGCGCTGAAAGCCGCCATTGCGTGGGTCGATCTCCAGTAGACGGTGGATGGTGCGTGCTTCTAGCCCGGTCTGCTCGGCCATGCGCTTGGCCGCCCGGCCGGTGGGGGCGGCGAGCAGCACCCGCACGCCCTTGGCGGTGAGGATGCGAAGGATCGCATCGAGGGTGCTGGTCTTGCCGACGCCGGGCCCGCCGGTGAGAACGCAGAGCTTCGAATGGAGCACCAGCCCGACCGCCTCGGCCTGCGAGGCGGACAGCGTCTTTCCCGTCTTCGCCTCGACCCAGGGCTTGGCCAGAGCGAAGTCGATCGCAAGCCAAGGTGGCAGTCCGGCGGCGCGCTCGGCCAGCCGCATCGCGATGGCGCGCTCGGCGCCGTGCAGGCCCTTCAGGAACAGGCAGGGCTCGCCGCGAAGCGTATCCGCGACAACCTCCCGGCCCTCGCGCAGGGCGAGCGCCGCGGCGAGCCGGACGAGGTCGGGCGCGACGTCGAGAAGGTCGGCGGCCCGGCGCACCAGCCGCTCGACGGGAAGCCCGCAATGGCCCTCATCCATCGCCGTCTGGAGCGCGTAGGAGACACCGGCGGCGAGCCGCTGCGGCGCGTCCCGGGCGAGGCCGAGGCGCAGGGCAATGGCGTCGGCCGTGCGGAAGCCGATGCCACGGATGTCGCGGGCGAGCCGATAGGGATCCTCGGCCATGACCTTCAGCGAATCTCCGCCATAGGTGCGGAAGATCCGGGTCGCTCGCGCGGTGCCGACGCCGTGGGCGTGCAGGAAGATCATGATCTCCCGCACGGCCTTCTGCTCGGCCCAGCCCTTGACGATGCGGGCGGCGCGCTTCCGGCCGACGCCCTCGACCTCGGTGAGGCGCGCGGGCGCGGCCTCGATGATCTCGAACACCGCCTCGCCGAAGCGGGCGACGATGCGCTTGGCCATCATCGGGCCGATGCCGCGCATCTGACCGGAGGCGAGGTAGCGCTCGATGCCCTCGATCCCCGTCGGCGGCGTCACTTGGAGCGTGTCGGCGCGGAACTGGAGGCCGTGCTCACGATCCGTGACCCATCGCCCGGAAGCCGTCAGCCACTCGCCCGCGGCGATGGCGGGGGCATGGCCCACCACCGGCACGAGGTCGCGCCGGCCGCGGGCATGGACCTTGAGCACGCAGAAGCCCGTCTCGGCGCTGTGGAACGTCACCCGCTCGACCGAGCCGGCGAGCATGTCGAGGGAAGCGGCGCCATCGATGGCTGAGGAGCGGAGGGGCGTATTCATGCGCTCGATCCGTCATGGTTTCGAAAGGACACCTCCTTTCGCGGGTCCAGGGCAGAGCCCTGGGATACGCCGGCACCCCGCCGAAGGGCTTGCCCTTCGGTAAAATCCCTTCACGCAGCGCGGCTGCCGCGTCCGCCCTTCTTGGCCGGCGGCCAGCCGAGGGCCCTGAGCCGCGCCTTGGCGTAGTCGCGCACCTCCTCGCGGGTGCCGTGCGGCATGGCGTTGAGGATGCCCTGCGTGCGCTCGTCGAGCATCAGATCGGTCACCGCGTTGATCGATTCCGCCTCGTCGATCAGGCGCTTGAGGTCGGCTTCCTGCTCGGTCACCTCATCGAAGGCCGGCGGCGCGTCGAAGTCCTCGTCCACCGCGCGGATCGCCATCGGTTGGTTCTGGCGGAACTCGTCCGCCTCCTCCTCGGAATAGACGAGGCCGTGCAGCTCGATCAGCTTGAGGATCACCCGGTCCTTCGCCCGCTTCTCGGCCATGGCGTAGACATAGGCTGCCTGCCGAGCGGAGACGCGATAGTTCACATTGACCAGCGCCTCACCGATCGACCACTCGACCCGCTCCTCGCCGGCCTTCTCGCCGGGCATGTGGCCGGTGACGAGGATCACCGCCTCGTCGCGCTCGCTGCGCAGAAGGGTCGGCGGATCGAAGCGGATCTTGGTGTGGGCGGCGATCCGCTCCAGGGTCTTGTGGTAGATCACGGCGGTGCCCTGCACGCGCCAGACGTTGCCCGCGAAGGGCTCGCCGAAGCGAACGAGGATGTCGGCGATCTGCTTGTCGGCCGTTCTCATGGTGCGCTCCGAGGCTGTGGACAGACGAAGTGCGCGGAGCCGCGCCGCCCTCGCTGACGGCGCGTGTTCGCCATATGTTCTTGTGGATAATATGTGGATAACTCAGCGTGACGCAAATCGCGCGACCTGCGGCGGGAGGTCGCGAGACGGCATTTCGGGCGAGGTTTGCGGTCGATTCGCGCCGAGAGGTCAGCCAGCTCGCTTCGCGTCGGCCAGGAATTCACGGATCGTGTCGGTGAAGCGCTCGCCATAAGCCTCGCGCTTGCGCTCGCCGACGCCATGGACGGTTCGGAGCGCCCAGAGATCGACGGGTTTTGAGCGCGCCATCTCGATCAGGGTGCGGTCGGGGAACACCATGAACGCGGCGATGCCCTCCGCCCGCGCGATGGTGGCGCGAAGGCCCCGCAGGTGCTGGAACAGCGCTTCATCCGCCTCGCTCAGCGCATTCGCCTCGTCGTCGCGCGGCGCGGCGCGGCGGCTCCTCGGCTCGGCCTTCTTCGGCTCCGGATCGGGCCTGACCTCGATCGTCTCGCGGCCGAACAGGATGGCCTCGCCCTTGTCGGTCATCACGAGGCCGCCATAGCCGTCGGTGTTCTCGGCGACCGCTCCGGCCGCGAAGAGCTGGCGCAGTAGGGCGCGCCACGCCGCCACCGGCTTGTCGTTGCCGACGCCGAAGGTTTTGAGCGCGGCGTGACCGTTACGACGGATGGATTCGCTCTCCTTGCCATGCACGACGTCGCAGACATAGGCCGCGCCGAAGCGCTGCCCGGTGCGGACGATGGCGGAGAGCAGCTTCTGGGCCGCCACAGTCCCGTCGATGAGGGAGACGCCGCCGCGGCACAGATCGCAGCGCCCGCAGCGCTCGCTCGCCTCACCGAAATAGCCGAGCAGCGATTGGCGGCGGCAGGCGGCGCCCTCGCACAGAGCGATCATCGCCTCGAGCTTGCGCCGTTCGACCCGGCGGCGCTCCTCCGAGATCTCCTTCTCGTCGATCTGGCGGCGGCGCAGCGCCATGTCGTCGAGGCCGTAGAGGGTCAGGGTGTCGGAGGGCAGCCCGTCGCGGCCGGCGCGGCCGATCTCCTGGTAATAGCCCTCGATGTTGGTCGGCATGTCGGCGTGGCAGACGTAGCGCACATCCGGCTTGTTGATGCCCATGCCGAAGGCGATCGTGGCAGTCATCACCACGCCGTCCTCCTGGAGGAAGGTGTCCTGGTTCCTCGCCCGCGTGCCCTGGTCGAGCCCGGCATGGTAGGGCAGGGCGTTGAAGCCGTCCCCCTTGAGAGTATCGGCGAGCTGTTCCACCCGCTTGCGCGAGGAGCAGTAGATGATGCCGCTCTCCGCGCGGCGGTCGCGCAGGAAGCGCTCCAACTGGCGGGTCGGGTTGTCCTTGGGCTGGAAGGTCAGCCGGATATTGGGCCGGTCGAAGGAGTGGACGAAGGTTTTCGGAGGGCGTCCCGCCGGAAACAGCCGCTCGGCGATCTCCGCGCGGGTCGCGGCGTCGGCGGTGGCGGTGAGCGCCAGGGTCTGCACGTTGCCGAGCGCCTCGCGGGCGCGGGCGATCTCGCGGTATTCGGGGCGGAAATCGTGGCCCCATTGCGAGACGCAGTGGGCTTCGTCCACCGCGAGCCGCCGCACGCCCGCCCCGCGCAGCGCCTCCATGCAACCGTCCATCAGCAGCCGCTCCGGCGAGACGAACAGCAGGCGCAGTTCGCCGGAGCGGATCTTGCGCCACGTCTCCCGCGACGCCGTCTCCGCGATCGTCGAGTTGAGGGTCGCGGCCTCGATGCCGAAGGCGTGCATCTGCTGCACCTGATCGTGCATCAGCGCGATCAGCGGCGAGACCACGACCGTCAGCCCGGCATCGACCAGGGCCGGCAACTGGTATGTCATCGACTTGCCCGAGCCCGTCGGCATCACCGCGAACACGTCCGTGCCGTCGAGGACGGCGCCGATCACCTCGTCCTGGCCGGGACGAAAATCGTCGTAGCCGAAGGTTTTTTTCAGCGCGGCACGGGCCTCGTCGAGGCGAGCTGTCATCGGATCACTTGCGATAGGCGAGGGGCGAAACGAACGCCCGCTCCGGCTTACGGACGAGCGGCGGGGCAACCGCTTGCGGCGGTCCGGGCGAGAGGCCGCCATGCCCGCGGACATAAGCAGCGGCCGTGGAACGACGCGCCGGGAAGCTGGCATCGCCGGGGCGCGCAAGCAAGACCGCGGTGATGACCAAACCTCACGACGCGGCCGGCACGAGGCGGCCATCCGTCACGCCGATCAGGTCGGCCCGGCCTTCCAGCTCGGCGAAGAGCGCCGGGTCGGCGCCCGTCATCCAGACCTGTCCCTCCAATGCTTCGAGGGCATCGAACAGCCCGCCGCGGCGACGCGGATCGAGATGCGCGGCGACCTCGTCGAGAAGGATGAGGGGCGCGAGCCCGCTCATCGCCCGCACCAGGCGGGCATGGGCGAGCACGAGGCCGATCAACAGCGCCTTCTGCTCGCCGGTCGACGCGGTGGCGGCGGGCACGTCCTTGGGGCCGTGGCGCACGACGAGGTCGGTCGTCTGCGGCCCGATTAGGGTGCGGCCGGCCGCGCGGTCGCGGTTGCGGCCCTGCATCAGCGCGCGGCGAAAGCGATCCTCCGCCTCCAAAGCCGGCCAGACCGCGACGAGATCGTCGAGGTCGCCCTCCAGCCGGAGCGAGGCCCACGGAAAGGGCGCCGCATCGTCCCGCGTCTCGGCGATCAACCGGTCGAGACGCTCCACCGTCTCGCGCCGGGCGAGCGCCACGGCAACGCCGAGCTCGGCCACCTCGCGCTCGACCGCATCGAGCCAGCGGCCGTCGTCCGGCCGCTCGTCGAGCAGGCGGTTACGCGAGCGCAGGGCCCGCTCCATCGCCGATACCCGGGCGCCGTGGCCGGCATCGACGGCGAGTACGAGCCGGTCGAGGAAGCGGCGCCGGTCGCCGGCCGCACCGCGGAACAGCCCGTCGAAATCCGGCGTCAGCCAGACGATGCGCAGGAATTCCGAGAAGGCGACGGGGGAGGGGGCAGTCGCGCCGTCGATCCGGCAGACCCGCGTGCCGCGCCCGTCGTAACCCGGCGGCTCGTAGCCCGAGCCGAGCCGGTGCTCGGCCTCCGACGCTTCGAGCGTCGCCGACACGGCGAATCCGCCCGGTCCACCGAACCGCGCCATGGTCGCAAGATCGGCCCGGCGCAGGCCGCGACCGGGGCAGAACAGCGAGACGGCCTCCAGGATGTTCGTCTTGCCCGCCCCGTTCTCGCCGACCAAAGCCACGAAGCGGCGTGTGGTGGCAAGATCGAGATCGACGTGGTTGCGGAAGTCGCGGGCGATCAGGCGGGTGAGGCGGGGGCCTCCCGGCAGCATGTCCATGTGAGCGATATATCCGATCCGGCCGCGGCCGGAAGCGGACTCACACGCGCATCGGCATCAACACATAAAGCGCCGGGGCGCCGTCGCGGTCCTGGATCAGCGTCGGCGAGCCCGGATCGGCAAGCTTGAACAGGGCCGTGTCGCCCTGGAGCTGCGCGGTGATGTCGAGCAGGTAGCGGGCATTGAAGCCGATATCGAGGGCGGAGGCCTCGTAATCGACATCGAGTTCCTCGGTCGCCGAGCCGGCATCCGGGTTGGTCACGGACAAAGCGAGGCGCCCCTCGCTCACGGCAAGCTTCACGGCGCGGCCACGCTCGGACGAGATGGTCGAGACGCGGTCTACCGCCTTGGCGAAGGCGTCGCGCTCCACCGTCAGGCGCTTGTCGTTGCCGGTGGGAATCACCCGCTGATAGTCGGGGAAGGTGCCGTCGATCAGCTTCGAGATCAGGACCACGCCGCCAGCAAAAGTCAGGCGGATCTTGGCCGGGGACAGCTCGACCTGCACGCTGTCGCCGCCATCGTCGACGAGCTTCTGGATCTCGGCGACGGCTTTGCGCGGGACGATGATGCCCGGCATCCCGCGGCTGCCCTCGGGAGCCTCGGTCTCGACGCGAGCGAGCCGGTGCCCATCGGTCGCCACCGCCCGCAGCTTCAGGGCGCCCTCGACCTCGAGGGTGTGGAAGTAGATGCCGTTGAGGTAGTAGCGTGTCTCCTCGGTGGAGATCGCGAACTGCGTCTTCTCGATGAGCTGCTTCAGCTCGGCCGCCGGAATGGCGAACGAATGCGGCAGCTCGCCCGCGGCGAGATCCGGGAAATCGCCCTCCGGCAGGGCGCCCAGGGCAAAGCGTGAGCGGCCGGAACGGATCGTCATCTGGCCCGACTCACCGGAGGTCTCCAGCGAGACCTGCGCGCCCTCGGGCAGCTTGCGAACGATGTCGTAGATGACGTGGGCCGGGACCGTGGTGGCGCCGGCATCGAGCACGTCGGCGGCGACGGTCTCGGTCACCTCGATATCGAGGTCGGTCGCCTTGAGCTGAAGGCCGTTCTCGCCGGTGCGCAGCAGGACGTTGGAGAGGATCGGAATCGTGTTGCGCCGCTCCACCACCCGGTGCACGTGGCCGAGCGATTTCAGAAGGGCCGCGCGCTCGACTGTGACTCTCATCGGAAAACCCGTCGTCTCTTGAACAATCGGCCCGCCCGCCGTCAATCAGGCCGGATAAGGATGTCGCTCACCCAACGCCCGTTCGGCCATCGCGACCGGAGAACGGGTCGGCGACCGGACGTTTCGCAAGGCACTCCGAAGCGGAACGGGGCCGGCAGCTTGGCGAAGCGCCCCCGCGAAGGCAAGGGCGGCATTCGCACTGTCCCGCCCCGCGACGGCCCCCGGCTCGGGAGGGCGGCCCGGAGCGGACAGGATCCGCAGCCGAGATGACACGCCCTCAAGGCGAGACCGGGACGAACCCGGCCCCGCCCAGCGCCGTCTCTCAGTCTTGGAGCATTCGCTTCAGCAGCTCGACCTCGTCGCCGAGCACCGCATCCTCACCGATCAGCTTCTCGATCTTGCGCACCGCGTGCAGCACGGTGGTGTGGTCGCGCCCGCCGAAGCGACGGCCGATTTCCGGCAGGGAGCGCAGGGTCAGCACCTTCGACAGATACATCGCGATCTGGCGCGGTTTCACCACGGCGGCGGTGCGGCGCTCGGACAGGATGTCGGAACGCGAGACGTTGTAGCGCGAGGCCACCAGCTTCTGGATGTCCTCGATCTTCACCCGCTTGGGCTCGCGGTTCTTCACGAGGTCGCGGATCGCGGTCTCGGCGGTCTCGACCGTGACCGGCGCGCCGGTCAGGGTCGCGTGGGCCAGGAGCCGGTTCACCGCACCTTCGAGGTCGCGGCCGTTGGCCGTGATCGCCCGGGCGACATAGGCCGATACGGCCGGCGAAACCTCGAAGTTCGGGTGGCTCTGGCGCACGGCGTCGAGCCGGGCGGAGAGGATCGAGGCACGAAGCCCCTCGTCGAGTCCGCCGATCTCGACGACGAGACCACCGGCGAGACGCGAGCGCACGCGCTCGTCGAGCGCTTCCAGCTCCGTCGGCGGCCGGTCGGAGGCGACCACCACCTGACGCCCCGAATCGATCAGCGCGTTGAGGGTGTGGCCGAACTCGGTCTGGATCGACTTGCCCTGGATGAACTGCACGTCGTCGAGGATGAGCAGATCGATCGCCCGCAGACGCTCCTTGAAGGCCAGCGCGTTCTGCGTCTTCAGGGCGTTGACGAAGCCGTACATGAAGCGGTCGGCGGTGAGATAGATCACCCGGCGCCCCGCCTCGCGGGCGGCGTGCCCGGCCGCGTGAAGCAGGTGCGTCTTGCCGAGGCCCACGCCGGCATGGACGTAGAGCGGGTTGTAGAGCGCGCCGTCGCTGTCGCTGCGGGCGATCCGCTCGGCAGCGGCATGGGCCAGCGCATTGGAACGGCCGACCACGAAGTTCGCAAAGGAGAGCCGCGCATCGAGCGGCGCGCCGTTGAGATCGACCGAGGCCGAATCGCCGCGGGGCGAGGCGATCTCGGTCTCGATCATCGGGCCGGGCCCCTGGAGGGCCGCCGGCGTCGCGATCGCATGGAGACGGTTCAGCGGCCCGCTCGTCGCGTTCGGCTTCGCCGATACGCCGGCACTCGGCCGGGCCGGGGCGGAGGGGCCGCGCACGCCGACCTCGATGCGGCTCACGCCGTCGGCCTCAGCGCGGAACGTGGTCAGCACCCGGTCGATGTAATGCGATTCGATCCAGCTCTTGAGAAACCGGGTCGGAACGGTGAGGCGGGCAACTCCCCCCTCCACATTCTCCAGTTCGAGGCGGGCGAACCAGCTTGCGAAGACATCCTCGCCAAGCTCCGCCCGCAGCCGCCGCTTCACCCGCGTCCAGGCGGCGGGAAGATCGACGCTTCCCCTGCCGTTTCCGCCATCGCCGTCCGACATGCTGCCGTCGAGGTGCATCACCGTGTCTCCTCGCATCCTCAGCCGGCGAACCGGAGGGGACGCGTACGCATACGCCACACCAGAGGAGGCGCCGCCCGATTCGGGCGGTGCCAAGAGTGGCCGCGGCGCTGTCAAGAGCGGCGTCGCGGCCCATCGCTAAAGATGGCTGTGTATCAACAATCCTCTATCGTTCTCCTAACAGCGGGACGATCGGGGAAAACATCTTCGCGCCCACCGAGTCGTCAGGCCGGGACCGAAGAGTCGAAGGCATGCCCGCAACTTGGGGACGACTCTGGGGGTGCCGGTGCTGATCTTGTCGAGCCGATCGCCCGGCAACGTTTTGTTAAGCTACACGGCCGGCATGGCACCATGCAACGGAAAGCACTTTGCGCGTGGTTAACGAAACCTGCACAGCGCTCCGAACAAGCGGGTGCAAGCGTCGATCCGGGATAACTCGGCGCGAACTGTGGAGAAGCGGTAGGGGTCGGTGCACAACCGCGACCGATCGAGCCTCGGCTTGGAATCTGACCTGGAGCTCGGCGAGGCCGCCCGGCTTCGTGTCCCTCACCGAGCGCAGGCTGCGTCGCCAGGCCCAGAGGGGAGACGATGGGTCATCGGAGGTTTTCTGAGCACTCCCAGCGGCAGCACCCTAATGAAGGGCAATCCGCATCCCACGTGACGGGCCATGGCCTGCGTCACGACTCACGGGGCGTACAGGCAT